>JBAZTJ010000027.1:2901-24987 GCA_041662005.1 Candidatus Methylopumilus sp. | reverse complement strand
AATCGGTGTTGAAAGAAGACAGGTAGTCGCTGGTCGCACCATCATAGTTGCTGATGCGGTTGAACGCGGCGACAGATAAAGCAAAGCGGGTCGCCTGGCTGGTGGCGCCATTAGTAGCTTCCATTTCTGCCAGCACACCTGCATATTGCGATGCATCTGTCAGCACTGCCACGTCTTTCCAGTTTTTGGCGGCAGAGCGCACCATGGCCGGACCACCGATGTCGATATTCTCGATCGCATCTTCCAGCGTACAGTCTGGTTTTGCTACAGTAGCCTCAAACGGGTAGAGATTGACCACGACCATGTCGATGTTGGGAATGCCAGCTTCAGCCATTGCTGCCGTGTGTTCCGGCAGGTCGCGCCGGCCCAGTATGCCGCCATGCACCTTGGGATGCAGCGTCTTGACGCGACCATCCAGCATTTCGGTAAAGCCGGTGTAGTCGCTGACCTCGGTCACTGCGATATTGTTGTCGCGGAACAGTTTGGCGGTACCGCCGGTAGAAAGAATCTCGACGCCAAACTTGTTGAGGCTTGTTGCGAGTTCGAGTATGCCTTGTTTATCAGAAACGCTGATCAGTGCTCTTTTGATGATTGCCATATAATTTATTTTGTACCCAAACGATAACTACTTTGGCTTCGTATGCAGTGGCTGGTTGTAGTATTTTTGCCACGACATGCTTGCCGCCCTGTTCTCCTTTGATTACAAAATAAATTTAAGTCTGCATAATCAAAGGAGGCTTAAATTTATTCGATATTGTGTTGCTGCAGCTTCTTGCGCAGCGTATTGCGGTTGAGCCCCAGTATTTCGGCCGCCTTACTCTGGTTACCTGCCGCGCGCTTTAACACATGCATCAGCATGGGTTTTTCCACGCATTGCAGCACCATATCGTAAACCGCGTGCGGAGGTTCCCCATCAAGATCCTTGAAGTACTCTTCAAGCGCACGCTCCACACTTATCCCCAGTTCGCATTTATTCATCATGCAGCTATTGCCTCACCTTGAGTGCCGTCTTCTTGTTGTTCGCTATCTTCCGATACCGCGCTTACATACTGCAAGCGGGTATCCTGTTGCTCGAGATGATTAAAAAACTCGTTAATCGCGCTCAGCTGCAACTCGATAGTCTGTAATTGATTCATGCCATGACGGAAATTGGCAGAGTCTTTCAAGCCCTTGGTATACCAGGAGATATGCTTCCTAGCAACACGCATGCCAGTAAGCTCGCCATAGAAGGCATAGAGGTCATGCAGATGTTCCAGCATGACACTGCGGATTTCTGACACTTCGGGTGGCGGCAAATGTTCGCCGGTTTTCAGGTAGTGCTCAATCTCGCGGAATATCCATGGCCGGCCTTGTGCGGCGCGGCCTATCATCACGGCATCAGCGCCGGTCATCTCCAGTACGTACTTGGCTTTTTCCGGGGTGGTAATGTCGCCATTGGCGATGAGTGGAATTTTAATGGCTTGTTTTACCGCAGCAATGGTTTCGTATTCGGCCTCGCCCATATACAGGCAGGCGCGGGTGCGGCCGTGCATGGCTAGTGCCTGCACGCCAATATCCTCGGCCATCCTGGCTACAGCTACCGCATTGCGGTTTTGCTTGTCCCAGCCCGTGCGGATTTTCAGGGTCACCGGTACATTCACCGCACTCACCACGGCCCGCAATATCTGCGCTACCAGCGGCTCGTCTTTCAACAGGGCAGAACCAGCCATCACGTTACAGATCTTCTTGGCCGGACAACCCATGTTGATATCAATGATCTGCGCACCGTTATCCACGTTGTAGCGAGCGGCATCTGCCATCATTTTGGGATCGGCGCCTGCAATCTGCACCGAAATAGGGTCAACCTCGCCCTCATGGTTGGCACGGCGCAAGGTTTTTTCACTGCCATATAACAAAGAGTTGGAGGTCACCATCTCTGAAACAGCCAGCCCTGCCCCCAGCTTTTTGCAAAGCATGCGGAAAGGCCTGTCAGTCACGCCAGCCATGGGCGCGACAACAAGGTTGTTCTTCAGTAGGTATGGACCAATTTGCACGAGTTTTATGCTTTGCAGATGCTGCGGAAAAGTTGCCTATTTTATACGCAATTGGGGTGTCAGCAAAAGCAAATTTCGTGGGCCTAATGACTTTACTATCAGCACCTGCCGATCAATATATAAAACATTCAAGCGTGATCAGCATGTTGCTATGAAATGCTGCGATGAAATAAGCACAAGCAAGATAAAAGCGGTTAGAAATTAAGTCTGATAATATTCGGGCCATGCATAAGCCGCCCTCTACCACGCACATCGCCTTTGCCAGCTTTATCGGCACTGCCATCGAGTTCTATGATTTTTACATTTACGCCATGGCTGCTGCACTGGTAATCGGGCAGGTATTCTTTCCTGCCAGCGACCCGGCAGCACAATCACTCAATGCATTCCTGACTTTTGGCATCGCTTTTATTGCACGGCCTTTGGGGGCCGTGGTGTTCGGGCATTTTGGCGACCGTATCGGGCGCAAGGCAACGCTGGCGGCCTCGTTGCTGGTGATGGGGATATCCACTTTGCTGATCGGCTGCCTGCCGGGGTATGACACCTTGGGCACCTCGGCGGCAGTATTGCTTTGCCTGCTGCGCTTCGGCCAGGGTTTGGGCCTGGGTGGCGAATGGGGTGGGGCTGCGCTATTGGCGACCGAGAATGCGCCTGCCGGAAAGCGCGCCTGGTTCGGTATGTTTCCGCAACTGGGGCCGTCGGTAGGATTTTTACTGGCGACTTTGAGTTTTCTGGGCTTGGCCTTGTTGCTGACCGATGTTCAGTTTCTGGCATGGGGCTGGCGCATTCCGTTTTTTGCCAGCGCATTGCTGGTGGTCGTCGGCTTGTATGTGCGCTTCAAGCTGGCCGAGACACCCGCGTTTGCAGCCTTGTTGCAAAAGAAATCTACTCTCAAAATGCCGGTGACTGCCTTGTTGCGGCAACACTCACAGGCGGTTTTACTCGGCGCGTTGGCAATGGTGGTGTGCTACACCCTGTTTTATACCGCCACCGTGTTTTGCCTCAGCTACGGTACCAATACCCTGCATATTCCGCGTTCGCAGTTTTTGGGCATGCTGTGTGTAGCTATCGTGTTCATGGCGCTTGCCACGCCGTTGGCGGCTTGGGCCAGTGACCGTTTCGGGCGGCGTCCGGTGCTGCTGCTGAGCAGTTTCGCTGCCATTCTTGCCGGGTTTGCCATGGCGCCTTTGATGGCAAGCGGCTCCATCGTGCAAATTACTTTATTCCTGTCACTGGCTTTGTTCCTGATGGGGTCAAGCTTTGCGCCCATGGGGGCATTATTGCCGGAGCTGTTCCCGGTGGCCATGCGCTATACCGGTGCAGGGGTTGCCTACAACCTCGGCGGTATTCTGGGGGCATCCTGCGCCCCTTATATCTCGCAGCTGCTGGTGAAGCAGGGCGGCTTGCCGTGGGTGGGGGCTTATGTTTCCGTGGCGGCAGCACTGAGTTTCTTAGCCGTACTGACGATTGGTGAAACCAGGGATAAAACGCTCTAGCGTTGTGGGGTGGTGAGTCGTTCCAGTGTGGCAAGCCAGGTCATGGCGTGTTCGCGGCTGTCGCCGCACATTTCCAGACTGGGTTGCAGGCTGGCACAAAACGCAGGGCGCTCCGGCTTGCCAAAAATCGCGCAGCGGTTGTCATCCAGCAGTTGTAAACAGCGCATACCTGCGGGCTTGCCTTGCGGCATTCCGGGGATAGGACTGTTGATGGATGGAGCGGTGCAGCAGGCACCGCAATGGTCTCTACATTGCATTTGCTTGGACTAACTCAGTATTAAAGTGGTGACCACGGGAATCCGAGTGCAGTCACACCTTGCTGGATTTCATCCAGCGCCAGGGCAACCTCGTGGGCCGGGCCTTTGACCCCTAATTCTATGGTTCTACGTGTATCCAGCTTGGGCAGGCTGAATAATCTGGTGTGCGGGTGTTTGCTGACAATGTGGTTCATCAGGTCTATCAGCTGGCTTTCGCCTGCATCCAGCACCTGGATGGCGGATTCGATTTCCGGCTGCTGGTGAAACAGATGGCTGTAATGGGTGTCCAGCACCCACTCAGTCATCGGCCAAGCCATCTCCGGGAAACCCGGCATAAAGTAATGCGAACCCAGCGAGAACCCGGCCACGCGATTCACCGGGTTGGGGATCAGTGCAGCTCCCTGGGGAAAGTCGGCCATCAATACGCGCTTAGGGTAAGCCGCCTCACCAAAGCGCGCTTCAATTTCCGCCACGGCACCTGCATGGCGTTCTATCGGCAAACCAGCCGCTTCAGCGGCGGCCTGGCGGGTAAAATCGTCAGGTGTGGCGCCTATGCCGCCGAAAGAAAACACGATGTCGTTGCCCGCCATTGAGCGTTTGAGCGATGCCGTGATGCGCGCAGGGTCGTCTCCCAGGTACTCCGCCCACGCCAGGCTCAATCCACGGACCTTAAGGGTTTTGATCACTTGAGTGAGATGAGCGTCCTGGCGCTTGCCAGAGAGGATTTCATCACCGATGATGTAGGCGCCGAATTTTTGCATGGTGTTAATAAACGCTATCGTGGTCGCCCACATTGACGGGGATAATTTCTTCCCCTTGAATCAATAGTTCCAGGGTAATGCGGTAGGAAATATTAATGGATGCCGAGTGCAGACCGGATAGTTTTCCACTTAATGGGTGCAGGCGCAGTGAAGGGTGAAATGGGTTTGCAGCCAGCAGCTGTAAGGTTTTGAGGTAGTGTGTACGCAGTTCTGGGTGGCGTTTCAAAAAACGCGCAGCCCGCTTAGCGTATTGCTCAGTAAAGATCAGGGTGTAAGGCATGACAAAATTATTTGTTTATTTCGTCCAGCCTTGTCAGATGTTCTTCGGGGGTTTCTTTCGCAAATTGACCTGATGCAATATTCACTCGCGTTTCAGCGAGTGCAGCTTCTAGCTCGCACTCACGCAGATAGTGGTAGTGAGCTAAATCCATCACTACATAGCTATCTTTGCCGCGCACAGAAACAATCGCCTCTGGATTGTTAACGAGCGATGCCTCAATAGCAGCAATGCCTTTGGTTTTTAAATCGTTTGCGGTGATGTGTGCCATGGTACGCACTCCAAATAACATCTAAAATCGCATTATATATCGTACGATTAAGTGAGCGCTAGTGCCTTGAATCGCAATCGACATTGCATGTTATGCAACAATGAAACTCCAGCCTGTAAAATGGACTCTGAAAAACACACCACGAAACTCTGCCCATGAGTACTGACAACGACAACCCAGGGAATGAAATCATGTGCTCCTGCAGCGGCACCCGACGTAATCAAATTCGAGAGCTGTTCATACAGGGTAAAGATATCGAAGCGATTTCCCGTAAGACCGGCGCACTAAGCGGTTGTGGAGGATGCGAGTGGGATATTGAGTCTTATCTTAATGAGCTTGGTAAAGAGTCTGGCTAGCGGGTCAAGTGACCTGCTCGGATACTAAATTTACTCATAACCGTCATTCCCGCGAGACCGCAAAGGTCTTCACCGTGGAATATACGAGCTAAAGCTCGTTATTCACACGCGAAAAGCGAGAATCCATTTCAATTGCTAATCAAACTCAAGTATAAATCCTGCCAGTCATGGTTCATGTTCTCAATCAGCTCTATCTTCCAAGCCCGATTCCATTTTTTGAGCTGCTTTTCTCTAGTGATTGCCGCTAACATATCTCATACATTTCGTAGTAAACCAGCATCTGTAAATCATGCTGTTTGGTAAAGCCATCGACCAACTTTTGTTTGTGCTGCCAGATACGCTGGATTAAATCGCTAGTAACACCAATGTACAGAGTACCGCGTGCTTGGTTCGTTAGAATGTATACACAAGGTTGTTTCATTGGCGGCTAAGTTCAAAATGGATTCCCGTTTTCACGGGAATGACGGGGGTTGATTGATGTAGGCTGAGCTCAAACATTGCTCTATGGGGATATGTCTGACGATAGGCCACTTTGTCCTTGTCCACTATATTTTATAAGTAGGAACTTGCCTTTGACGGTTTGGGCAACGTATTTAAGGTAGGGGCAAACAAACGTCCCAACGTCATTCCCGTGAAAGCGGGAATCCATTTAATGCGCCCCCTCCCAGTTCTTCCCAACCCCCATCTCTGCCAGCAAAGGCACATCCAGCTTAGCCACACTTTGCATCAGCTGAGGCAGCTTTTCTTTCACTATTTCCAGTTCAGCTTCCGGCACTTCCAGCACTAGTTCATCGTGTACTTGCATGATGATTTTTGTGTGTAGTTTTTCTTTTTCCAGCCAGCCTTGTACGGCGATCATGGCGAGTTTGATGAGGTCGGCAGCGGTGCCTTGCATGGGGGCGTTGATGGCGGCGCGTTCGGCACCGGCTCTGCGCATGCCGTTGGGGCTGTTGATCTCGGGCACCCACAGGCGGCGGCCGAAGAAAGTTTCGACATAGCCGTTTTGCTTGGCGAGTTCGCGCGTGTTTTGCATGTATTCGCGCACACCGGGGTAGCGCGCAAAGTAGCGTTCGATATAGCTTTGCGCGGCACTGCGTTCGATGTTGAGGTTCTGCGCCAGGCCGAAAGCACTCATGCCGTAAATCAGGCCGAAATTGATGACCTTGGCGTAACGACGTTGCTCACTGCTGACGGCTTCGCGCTCTGTCCCGAAAATTTCGGCGGCCGTGGCGCGGTGGATGTCTTCGCCAGCGGCAAAAGCTTTGAGCAAGCCTTCATCCTGCGACAGGTGCGCCATGATGCGCAACTCGATCTGCGAGTAGTCGGCAGAGACGATCATGCTGCCAGGCGGTGCGATAAAAGCTTCGCGGATGCGGCGGCCTTCGGCGGTGCGCACCGGGATGTTCTGCAGGTTAGGGTCCTGGCTCGCCAGGCGGCCGGTAATCGCTACCGCCTGGCTGTAGCTGGTGTGCACGCGGCCGGTAGTGGCATTGATCATCTTGGGCAGCTTGTCGGTGTAGGTCGATTTCAGCTTGGCCAGGCCGCGATATTCCAGCAGCACTTTGGGTAGCGGGTAATCCAGCGCCAGTTCCTGCAACACGTCTTCATCGGTAGATGGCGCGCCACTCGGGGTTTTCTTGGTGGGTTTGATCCCTAGCTTGCCGAACAAAATTTCCTGAAGTTGCTTGGGTGAGCCGAGATTGAAGGGCTGGCCTGCCAGCTCGTATGCCTGTTTTTCCAACTCCATCAGCTTGAGGCCGATTTCATTGCTTTGCTTGTTGAGCATGGCGTTGTCGATCAGCACGCCATTACGCTCTATGGTAAACAGGATATCCAGCACCGGCATCTCGATCTGGCTGTAAACGAAATCCAGCTTGCTGTCCTGCGCCACTTGCGGGTAAAGGGTTTCGTGCAGTTGCAGTGTAATGTCGGCATCTTCTGCGGCGTATTCGCTCGCTTGTTCCAGTGCAACCTGGCTGAAGCCGACCGATTTGGCACCTTTGCCTGCAACCTCTTCGTAGGTGATGGTCTTAACGCCAAGGTGGCGCATGGCGAGGTCATCCATGCCATGGCTGCGGTGGCTTTCAAGCACATAGGATTGCAGCAGGGTGTCGTGCGCGATGCCATTTAGCTGGATGCCGTGATTAGCCAGCACGTGCTTGTCGTATTTCAGGTTCTGCCCGACTTTTTTGATGGCGGGGTTTTCCAGTAGCGGCTTGATACGCGCCAGCGTGGCGGCAAATGGCAGCTGATCCGGTGCGCCGGGGTAATCGTGCATCAGCGGCAGGTAGGCGGCTTCGCCCGACTTGATGGAGAACGACATGCCGACCAGTTTTGCGGTGAGCGGGTCTAGCGAGGTAGTTTCGGTGTCAAAACAGACTAAAGGCGCGGTGCTGATTTTATCCAGCCAGCTTTGCAGATCCGCTTCGGTAAGTATGGTGTCGAACTTGCGCGTGGTCACGGCTGCGGCTGAGAATAAATCGGTGGGCATGCTCGGCTGCTGCGTGGCGGGATTTGCGTTTTGCACGCTGTTATTTTGCCCGACAGTCGGCGTTGGTAAATCTAGCTCACGGCGCAAGGTTTTGAATTCGAAGCGATCAAACAACTCAATGAGCTTGGCTTTGTCTGGTGGTTGCGGCTGCAGGTCGGCAAGGCTCTCCTGTATGCCGACATCGCAGCGTATGGTAATTAGTTCACGCGCAGTGGGTAACCACGGGAGCGCCTTACGCAGATTCTCGCCGACTACGCCGGTGATTGCGTCGGCATTGGTCACGATATTTTCTAAAGAGCCGTATTGCTTGAGCCATTTAACGGCGGTTTTAGGACCTACTTTTTCTACACCGGGTACGTTATCCGAGGTGTCGCCGATTAAAATCAGGTAATCCACCATCAGGCTGGGAGGGACGCCAAATTTGGTTTCTACGCCCGCAACATCCAGTACTTCATCCGTTTTCCTGAACGCATCACGCATGGTGTTAACCACGGTCACGTGCTCGTTCACCAGTTGCGAAATATCCTTATCACCCGTCGAGATGATGACGCGTATGCCTTCACGCTCAGCCTGCTTGGCAAGAGCCCCTATCACGTCATCGGCCTCTACGCCGTCTTCCATGATGAGCGGCCAGCCCATGGCCTTGATGGCGGTATGCAGCGGTTCTATCTGCAGGCGCAGATCATCCGGCATGGAGGCGCGGTTGGCTTTGTATTCCGGGTAGATGTCATCGCGAAAGGTTTTGCCTTTGGCATCAAACACACAAGCGCTATAATCAGCAGGATAGTCTTTGTGCAGGCGGCGCAGCATATTGAGTACGCCCTGAATGGCGCCGGTAGGCTCGTTCTGCTTGTTGCGCAGATCAGGCATGGCGTGGAAAGCACGGTAAAGATAAGAAGAGCCGTCAACCAATAATAATGTCTTCATGCTAGCAATCTTTTCATCCTAATATTATTTTCATCTGGAACCTGGATACCCGTTATGTCGAACGCAAAAAAAATACCCAAGCTGATGGACCCCGACCTGATTGAACGCAGCCTCTCTGCCCATGAGTCATGGCATGCATTCGAGATTATGGCAGAATTCGTCGATGCTACCGAACGTCTCAAGCAAATCACGCCGGCTGTTTCCATTTTCGGTAGCGCCAGAACATTGCCGGAGCACCCCTATTACCAGTTGACGGAAATCATAGCCCGGCGCTTGTCGGATGCCGGTTTCAGCGTGATTTCAGGCGGTGGCCCCGGCATTATGGAGGCTGCCAACAAGGGGGCATTCCCCGGCACCTCCCCCAGCATAGGCCTGAATATCGAGCTGCCTCACGAGCAGAAAGGCAACCCTTATCAGGATATCAGCCAGAACTTCAAGCACTTCTTCATGCGTAAAGTGATGTTCGTTAAATACGCTTCAGCCTATGTGGTGATGCCTGGCGGCTTCGGCACCATGGATGAGTTGATGGAAGCGCTGACGCTGATACAGACCGGAAAAACACGCAAGATTCCCATCATCCTGGTGTGCTCGGCATTCTGGGGTGGCATGGTGGACTGGTTCCGTAACTCCCTGATTGCCGAGGGTATGGTGGCACCTGAGGATATGGACCTGATACAGGTGATCGATGATCCGGATCAGGTGGTGGAAGCCATATTCAAACATTATGAAAGCCGCGGCTTCGAGATGTCGGCCAAGGAAAAGGAAATGTCGCTGAGCTTGTAGCCCGCCGCTGCAAAATTAATTTCGTGCTTATGTTTTAATCGCGAATTGTGGCCTCATTCTGCTAGAATCAACCCATTGAATAAAACCGCTTTTGAGCCCGAGGATAACATGCGCTGCAGTCGTATTTTCTTAGCCCTGTCACTGGTATTGCCTATGTTGGCAATGGCCGCCGAGACACCACCTAACCTTGAGCCATTGCCCGAGGTTCCGCCCCCGCCAGCTGGTGTCGATATGGATGCGCCGACTGAGCCGCAAGTCACCATTACCAAAAAGGGTGCAGATTCGGTGGAAGAGTACCGTATCAATGGCGAGCTTTACATGATGAAAGTCACACCGCCGCATGGCAAGTCGTATTACCTGATGAAAGAAGACCAGGATGGCGGATGGTCACGCATGGAAGGCCCAACCCAGCCGCTGGTCATCCCTAAGTGGGTATTGTTCAGATTCTAATTTTTAGTTTAGCAAAGAGGGCGTAAAGCCCTCTTTGCCTGTCATCTTAAAGTTCTTATGTCCGTATTTACCACTGTTACCCCCGATCAAATGAAACTCTGGCTCAGCGCTTACCCGCTGGGCGAGCTGCTGGAGTTGCAAGGCATCGCCTCCGGCATCACCAATACCAATTACTTTGTGACCACTACCAGCGGCCGTTATGTGCTTACCCTGTTTGAGGAGCATACCGCGGAAGAGCTGCCTTATTTTCTTGACTTGATGGCCTACCTGGCTGAACGCGGCGTACCTTGCCCACGCCCTGTAGAAAATGTGGCCGGAAAGCACCTGGGTGAACTGAATGGCAAGCCCGCAGCGCTGGTGAGTTGCCTGCGTGGCCGCGATCTGGAAGCGCCGAGCGCTGCCCATTGCGCAGAGGTCGGGCGCGTATTGGCTGAGATGCATATTGCCGGGCTGGCGTTTCCCAGCCTGATGCAGAATCCGCGTGGCGCGCAATGGCGTAAAGATACTGCAGCTGAAGTCCGCGAGTTTTTGGGCGCAGCAGATCAGGCATTACTGTCGCAAGCGCTGGCGCTGGATGCCAGTTTGAATCTGGATGCACTGCCCAGGGGTGTGATACACGCCGATTTGTTCCGCGACAACGTGCTGTTCGATGGTGATCGTCTGAGTGGCTTGATCGACTTTTACTATGCCTGCAACGATGCCTTGCTTTATGACATTGCCATTGCGGTCAATGACTGGTGCGTGTCGGAAGAGGGAGTCGTTGACGATGCGCGCATGCAGGCCCTGCTCAAGGCGTATCATGCGGTGCGCCCGCTCACCGATGCCGAGCATGTGGCCTGGCCTGCTGTGTTGCAAGTGGCGGCGCTGCGTTTCTGGGTTTCGCGCCTGCTCGATAAGCACTTCCCGCATGCTGGCGAACTGACGCATGCCAAGGATCCACAGCACTTCCAGAAGGTCTTGCACACGCGGATTGAACAGCAACATAAAGCTATGGCATTCTAAGCTGGGTGATTTAACCCACAGATTTTTAATTGTGTAATTTCAGGTACGAAAGATAATAATGAATACGCCAACGATAGATGTGCATACCACTAAAGCTGCGGATGGCTGGCTCTGGATCAAGCAGGGGTTTGCCCTGTTCCGGCAGAACCCCATGATGTGGATAGTGCTGTTTATCATTTATTTGCTAATCGGCATGGCGCTATCTTATGTGCCGGTGATTGGGCCTATCGTGCTGAATTTGCTGGCCCCGGTATTTATTGCCGGCTTCATGGCAGGCTGCCGTGCCATCGATAACAAGCAGGATCTGGAGATCAACCACCTGTTTGAGGGCTTCAAGCACAATACCGGTCAACTGGTGACGGTTGGCGGCCTGTATCTGACAGGTATTATCATCATCGTCAGCATCATGTTTGTCAGTGTGGACCACGCGACCCTGCAAGCCATGTTTGCCGGTGAGAAACTGACCCCGGAGCAAGCGGAGACCATGGTGCAGGGCGGTTTCCTGATCTACATGCTGATTGGTTTATCGCTGATGGTGCCGCTGATGATGGCCTACTGGTTCGCGCCAGTGCTGGTCGCGTTTCACGACCTGAGTGCTATCGCTGCAATGAAACTGAGCTTTCAGGCCAGCTTGAAAAACATCCCCGCATTTTTCGTATACTGCCTGGTTGCCATGGTGCTGTTGATACTGGCCGTGATTCCATTCGGTCTGGGCATGCTGGTGATGATCCCCACCATGACCGCTTCGTTGTATACCAGCTATAAAGACATCTTTCTACGTAGCCCAGTGGCGCTTGTAGATTAAGCGCTAAGGAACACTCAAAAGCTAAGTTTCTAAGTCAGGCAAGCCACAAAGTGGCTGCTCGCAAAGTTAGCTTTTTAAGCTTAGACTTTTTCCAGTTTGGCATACTCCAGCGCCAACCACTTCAAGCCATCGCGGCCAAAGTTGACTTGCACCCGCATGTCGCTGGCGTTGCCTTCGTAACTCACCACCACGCCTTGTCCGAACTTGCTGTGGGCCACGCTCTGGCCTATCTTCCAGGGCATGGCGCTTTTCTGGCTACTGCTTTGTTGACTGCTCATCACGGCCGGCATGGCGTTATAGTCCATACTGGGTTTGGAAACGCCACGGGCATTCAAGCGCTTGAGCAGCTCTTCCGGGATCTCATCCAGAAAACGCGAGGCAATACCATATCGCACCTGCCCGTGCAGCATACGGCTTTGCGCATGGCTTAAATAAAGCCTCTGCCGTGCACGCGTCACCGCGACGTACATCAGGCGGCGTTCCTCTTCCAGGCCGTTGGTTTCGTACATGCTGTTTTCATGCGGGCACAAACCTTCTTCCAGGCCGCTGATAAATACCGCCTTGAACTCCAGCCCCTTGGCGGCATGTACTGTCATCAGTTGTAGCGCATCGCGTCCGGCTTCGGCCTGGTGCTCGCCCGCTTCCAGGCTGGCATGGGTGAGGAACTGGGTGAGTAATGACTGAGCCACTTCACCATTTTCATCCACGCTCATGCCTATGCCCTGGTTCATGAAGGCAGTGGCGGCAGAAACCAGCTCTTCCAGGTTTTCTATGCGGTCTTCGCCTTCCTTTTCATTCTGGTAAAAGGTTTTCAGGCCTGAAAGCGAGGTGGCCAGTTCTGCGACTTCGGGCAGGGTGATACCAAATGACTCTTCCTGCATTTGCTTGATAAGCGCGACAAACAGCGCAATTTTCCCCGTGCTTTGCAATGCTGCCTGCCACAGGCTGCTGTCCTGCTGGCGAGCGACCTCCTGCAACTGCTCCAGGCTGCGCGCACCAATGCCGCGAGTGGGAAAGTTGATGACGCGTAACAAGGCGGTATCGTCTTCAGGGTTGGCCATCAGGCGCATATAGGCCAGTGCATGCTTGATTTCAGCGCGCTCGAAAAAGCGTAACCCGCCGTAAACGCGATAAGGCAGGCCCGCTGAAAACAGCGCATGCTCCAGCACGCGGGATTGCGCGTTGGAGCGATACAGCATGGCGATATCGCTTAAATTCATACCCTCGCGATGCAGTGATTGAATTTCTTCGACGATGAAATTGGCTTCTTCGGTATCGTTGTAGGCTTCGAATAGCCGTATCGGCTCACCTTTGCCCGCAGCGGTCCACAGGTTCTTGCCCAGGCGGTTGCGGTTGTGGGTAATGATAGCGTTGGCGGCATCCAGGATATTGCTGTGCGAGCGGTAGTTCTGCTCCAGCTTGACGATACTCTGGACATTAAAGTCCTGCTCAAAATCACGCATATTGCCCACGCGGGCGCCGCGGAATGCGTAAATAGACTGGTCGTCATCGCCCACCGCAAATATGCAGTTATCTTTACCCGCCAATAATTTCAGCCACATATATTGCAGCTTGTTGGTGTCCTGAAACTCATCCACCAAAATGTATTTAAAGCGGCTCTGGTAATGCTGGCGGATATTGGCATCGCGGCTCAAAAGCTCATAGCAGCGCAGCAGCAGCTCGGCAAAATCCACCACCCCTTCACGCTGGCATTGCTTGTCATACTCTTCAAATACTTCGCGCATGCGCTGGGAATGCGCATCGTAGGCATCTACGCTATGCGCACGCAAGCCTTCTTCCTTGCAGCTGTTGATATAACCCATGATCTGTTTGGGCGGAAATTTTTCGTCATCCACATTCATCAGCTTCATCAGGCGCTTGATGGAAGACAGCTGGTCAGCCGTATCCAGAATCTGGAACGTGGCCGGCAGCAAAGCTTCGCGATGATGCGCACGCAGCAGGCGATTACACAGGCCGTGAAATGTGCCTGCCCACATGCCGCGCGTGTTAATAGGCAGCATGGAGGTCAGCCGGGTCAGCATTTCTTTGGCAGCTTTATTGGTAAAGGTAACCGCCAGCAATCCGGTGGGAGAAACCTGCCCGGTCTGAATCAGCCAGGCTATCCTGGTTGTGAGTACCCGGGTTTTGCCACTACCGGCACCTGCCAGTATCAATGCAGATTGGTGTGGAAGCGTGACAGCTTCAAGTTGTTTATCGTTTAAGCCGGCAAGCAGGGAATCAGAATTGGTATGCGTAGTCATAGCATGATTATCGCAGGTCGGACGGGGTTGGAGAACACGCAACCGAAATAAAAGGCCTGAGGTAAAAGCTTGTGGAAAGTGTAGGGAATTAGAAAGATTACAGGGCTAAAACGAATTTTTATTTTGGGCTGGAACTAAAATAAACAAGGCTGTGTCATATTTACACGACGATTTAGTGATCGTCCCACGCTTCTCCTCCCTGAGCGTGGAGCCTTATCTTATGAGGCTGCTTCGACCCCGATTTTATTCCCCTTTAATCGGGGTTTTTTTTGCCTGTTATTTTTTATACGACTTATTCAGGTTGCCTATACAGGACTTTTAGTTCGGGTTCGGAACGAAGTATAAACGTAAACATTCAAAATTGTAAACAATTGTAAATAAGTTGTTATCAATTTGTGTTGGTCGGCTGTTTCTGGATGACCGAGCAATAAAAAAAGCCCCGATTAATCGGGGCTTTTTTATTTGGTTGCCAATGAACAATCTGGCTTCAGTTCGAAGGTGAGACTAGGCGAATTTGAAGCTTGCGACGCTGACAGTACAAGCAGTACGGCTAGGAGCAGGCTTCAAATTCAACGACGTATCACCGCTGAAATGAATGCAGATTTACATCATGCCGCCCATGCCACCCATACCGCCCATATCACCGCCGCCCATAGCTGGAGCGTCGTCCTTAGGCAGTTCAGCGATCATGCAGTCTGTGGTCAGCATCAAGCCAGCAACAGAAGCCGCATTTTGCAGAGCAGAACGCGTTACCTTGGTTGGATCCAGCACACCCATTTCAACCATGTCGCCATAGGTTTCGTTGGCTGCGTTGTAACCGTAGTTACCCTTACCGGCTGCAACAGCGTTCACTACTACTGATGGCTCACCACCGGCATTGGAAACGATTTGACGCAATGGCTCTTCAACCGCGCGCAATACGATTTGTACGCCTGCATCCTGGTCGTGGTTTTCACCCTTAACCTTGGCAATCGCAGCACGTGCACGGATCAGCGCAACACCGCCGCCGGCAACAATACCTTCTTCAACCGCTGCACGAGTTGCATGCAATGCATCTTCAACGCGGGCTTTCTTTTCTTTCATTTCGATTTCGGTAGTAGCACCAACCTTGATCACTGCAACACCGCCAGCCAGCTTGGCTACACGTTCTTGCAATTTCTCACGATCGTAGTCGCTGGTTGAATCTTCAACTTGCTTCTTGATCTGGTCGATACGTGTCTTGATGTTAGCTTCAACACCAGCACCGTCGATGATGATAGTGTTTTCTTTACCTACTTCGATACGCTTGGCTTGGCCCAGGTCTTCCAGCTTGATGTTTTCAAGTTTCAGGCCCAGTTCTTCAGCAATCACGGTACCGCCGGTCAGGATAGCGATATCTTCCAGCATGGCTTTACGACGGTCGCCGAAACCAGGTGCCTTAACAGCACAAGTCTTCAGGATGCCGCGGATGTTGTTCACAACCAGGGTAGCCAATGCTTCGCCATCGATATCTTCAGCGATGATCAGCAGTGGACGGCCAGCCTTAGCTACTTGCTCAAGAGCAGGTAACAGGTCACGGATGTTGGAGATTTTCTTGTCGTAGAGCAGCACGAAAGGGCTGTCTAACAGAGCGATCTGACGATCAGGATTGTTGATGAAGTAAGGTGACAGGTAACCGCGGTCAAACTGCATACCTTCAACTACATCCAATTCATTTTGCAGGCCGGAACCATCTTCAACCGTGATCACGCCTTCTTTACCAACCTTGTCCATTGCATCAGCAATGATCTGGCCGATAGAAGCGTCAGAGTTAGCAGAGATAGAACCAACTTGAGCGATTTCCTTGCTGGTAGTACATGGCTTGCTCATGTTCTTGAGTTCGGCGATTGCAGCTTCAACAGCCTTGTCGATACCGCGCTTCAGGTCCATAGGGTTCATGCCGGCGGCAACAGACTTCATGCCTTCGCGGATGATAGCTTGAGCCAACACAGTAGCAGTAGTAGTACCGTCACCAGCGATGTCAGAAGTCTTGGAAGCTACTTCCTTAACCATTTGCGCGCCCATGTTTTCAAACTTGTCTTTCAGTTCGATTTCCTTGGCAACAGAAACACCATCCTTAGTGATGGTAGGTGCGCCGTATGAACGCTCCAGCACCACGTTACGGCCTTTAGGGCCCAGCGTTACTTTTACAGCGTTGGCGAGAATGTTCACGCCATTGGTCATTTTTTGGCGAACTTCATCGCCGAAACGTACATCTTTAGCAGCCATCTTTAAATCTCCTAGAAATAATTAAACGTTTTACGAACGAGTATTTGGCTTTCAGACAAGGCGTGGATTCTAGTGAGGAGCGGCGCATACTGTTTTGTATGCAAGCACCGGAGCAGAATTCATAACGCAGTATGAAAGTCAAAGACGAAGCTTCGTTAAGCTTCTACTACGCCCATCAAGTCTTCTTCGCGCATCACCAATAATTCATCGCCGTCAACTTTTACAGTCTGGCCGGCATATTTGCCGAACAACACTTTGTCGCCAACCTTAACGTCAAGCGCAATCAATTTGCCGCTGTCGTCTTTTTTGCCTGGACCTACGGCAACCACTTCGCCTTGATCAGGTTTTTCGGTAGCAGTGTCAGGGATCACAATGCCGGATGCAGTGGTACGTACTTCTTCCAGACGCTTAACAATAACGCGGTCGTGCAAAGGACGAATTTTCATGAGGTTCTCTCCAATAGTTAATTCAAACAAAGTTATTTTTACAACGAATTCAAGAGTCGGGAGGGCGTTGTTAGCACTCATTCCCGTAGAGTGCTAATAATAGGGGCTAAAGGGCTTTTTTTCAAGAGGCAATGCCAGAAAGTTATGACAAGCTGCGGATTTTGTTGATGTTTTCACAGCCATTTAGAGAGGCCGCTCAATGGCTGTACACCGTCGATTTGGCGCTATGACTCGCCAGCCAGATCAACTTGAACCATGCCATCCTCAATCCGCAGCGGATATTGCTTGAGCGCGCAACCGGTCGGGCTCAGGCCCTTGCCGGTACGGCCATCGAATACCCAGTTGTGAAACTGGCAGGTGACGATACGGCCATTGAACGTGCTCCACAGTGGCACATCCTGATGCGGACAGGTGCCCTGAAACGCCTTCAGTTCGCCATCGTCGGGCCAGACCAGCATCACCTCGCCGTCGTCGGTGCTGAAAGCGGCCAGCTCGCCTTCCATCAGGTTCTTGTGCTTGCATAGCGTGATATAGCTCATGTGGATACTCCTGAATTACTGCCGCGCCAGCAGTGTGTCATTGACGGAAAGGGCAAACTCACGCCAGGCGGCAAGCAGGTCTAGCCGAATCGCTTCCTGATAGTCCGGGGCGGGCTCATGCTCATCGGGGAAATTGGAAATCGCGCAGGAGCCGCGGTTGAATTCAAGCGCCGCTTCCACCAGGTCCTGGTTGATACCGTTGAACTGCGCCAGCACCGCCGGGGTAAGCGCAGAGCGGCCTTTATCCACGGCGACATCGCGCGTGTTGAGCGGCAGGCTATCCAGCTGCTGCAGGGCTTCGCCGTACATCTGCTCCACTGTGTCCAGCAGCGCGCGCTGGGTCAGTTGTTCTTTATATTGCGAGGCCATGCTGCGATTGAGGTGGCTGCGATAGCGGGACAGCACCTGGCTGCGTTGCGCTGCCACCCAACTGCCGAAGCGACTCAGGCTGGCGTTATTATCGGCATTCAGTGAACCCAGTACGGCGCTGGTGGATAACATGCGCCCCAGCCTGCCAGCCGCCTCCAGCGCGCCTTCCAGGTAACCGCCTGCATGAGTGGCGGTTTCTGCGCCGCCCAATAGCAACTTGCCGTTCCAATGCGCATCGCGCAGATGGCGGCTGCCATATACCGGATGCCCGTTAGGCGGGGTCAGGTCCAACGTAGCACAGGTATAAGGCTCGGCTGCCCAGTCCTGGTAGTGCAGCTCGCCATCCTGCGCCGCCACGCCGAACAACTGCGCCAGCTGGCTTTCCAGCAGCATGGGCATGCCCATTTTGTACGCTGCGCGTTGCTCCGCCGTCATGGCGGCGAATCCGCCCAGCGCGGCATGCTCGGCAGTGGCGTCGCTGGCGTCGAACACTTCTGCCAGTACCGCTTGCGGATGGTTGACGAAAGCATTGCCGGAATTTCCATCCTGGCGCCAAAAAGTTTTTGCATAGCCCATCACTGCTTTGGCCTGGTCGGCCATCCAGGTATGGGTGTTGCGCATTGCCTGCATGACTGCGGCGTCGAGTTCCGGGGTGAAATCTACACGTTCAGCCAATAACCTTGGCGGTAAAGCCAGCACCACGCGCCTGGCTTCTATGATGATGGCCGGTGCATCATCATGCTCCCCTTGCCGAAACTGCAGCACGACGTGGTCGCCTTTGTCTTCCAGCGCCGTCAGCGCATGGCCGAGGTGTATCGCCTCTTGCGGCAGCCGCTGTGCCAATGCCGTCACCAGTGCGCCCATGCCGTCAGCGACACGATGTGCGCCGCCATGCACACCGACCTGCAGTTTTTCGGCGGCGCTGTTGGGGTCGGTCATGCGTAGTACCGTGCCGGAATCATGCTGCAGAAAGTGCTCAAGCTGCAGGGATTCAATCAGCTCCAGCATGCGCGGCTGTGCATCGGGCCAGAACCAGGTCGGGCCGAGGTCCACCGTCATACCGGAAACCGCACAAGGCCTGGACAGGATGCGCCCGCCCAGCCGCGTGCGTGCCTCGAACAGGGCAAACGAGCGTCCGGCGTGATGAAGGCTATCCGCCAGCGACAGGCCGCACAAACCACCACCGACAATCACCGTATCCAGCATGGCATTACTCCTTATGAATTGGCAGACGCCAGCTCTTTTAATGTAGACCGCTCCAGATCCATACCGCGAAAAACCGAGCAGCGCTTGAACGCTTCTATCGTCGGCGGCACAGATTTATGGCTGCAGAATTTGGCGGTGAGCTTGGCCAGCCCTTTGATGTCACGCCCGCTGGCTTGCGGGAAAATCGCGGCGAGTTCGGTAATCAGCGCATCGTCCACTTTCAGGCCGAATTGGTCCGTCATCACGCGCCAGATCTTGGCGCGGGCCGCTGCATCCGGCGGGTAGAACTTGATCATGGCAATACAGCGCGAAACAATCGCTTCGTCGATGTCATCCACGCGGTTGGTGGTGAGAAACAGCAAACCGTTGAAATATTCCAGCACGCGCAAAAACACGCCGACCACGGCATTCATGGTCATGTCGTCGTCACGGCGCTTGATATACACGTCGGCCTCGTCGATCAGCATTACCGCACCCCAGCGCTGGGCGCGGGTCAGCACATCCTTGAGTGCGGTTTCCATCGCCGCCACGTTCAACCCCAGCTGGCCGGAATGCACGCGGTATAAAGGCCGCCGGATAATTTCGGAATACACCTCCGCCGTTAAGGTTTTGCCCACGCCCGCCGGCCCGGCGCACAGCACCGTAGTGCCACCGGATTTACCCGCAACGATGTCGTCCATCAGCACGTCCATCTCGGCGGTGAGTATATCGATCAGGTCGGTCTGCTCGGGCGGCAGTATCAGTTTCTGCTTGAGCGCAGGCTGGTATTGGTAAGGCTGTATGTCATCTACATGCACCCATAAATAATGGTGCAGGTCGAGGTGGAACATCAAAATATAACCATGCACCGGCAGCTGCGTGAACAAACCTTTGGGGATAGCCGCTTGCGATTGCCTGACCTCGTCCTCGGCATCGTACTTGTTGCTCTTGGCGGCTTTGCTCAGGTATTGGCCCAATATGTCGCCCGTCGCATCCATGGTGGTAGCGCGGTTGGCGATAATGCTTTCGTCATTCACCAACCGGGCTGCCGAGCCATTAGCCGATAGCACCACCACATCCTTGCGCGCCCAGTCCGTGTTGCGATGGCTGGAGGTCGGGTCTTCGGCATAAAAGCCGGTGCCGCTGGCAGAAAACTGCGCGCCGTATTGCGCACGCCAGTCGAAATAGCGTTCCACCGTGGCATCGTAGGCGGCAATCAGCTCGGGTGTTTCCTTGAGGTAGCCCTTGTCGGCAAAAATCTCGCTCACGGTTTTGCCTGCAATGTCGCCCGCCGAAATACGTAAACTCACATTCGCCAGAGCCGCCTGGGCATTGGCTTTCAGCTCGATATACACCTTGCCAGTTTCGTCGTTGGATTGCGGCGTGTAGTCCAGCCGTGTCACCACATAGGCCAGCGGCTTGCCCGCTGCATTCACATTAAACAGCCAGCCGCGCAACGCATCTGCCAGCAGGTACCGCGCAATCGCCGGCACTATCGCTTCCAGGTCTTCTGCCTTAAAGCGCACGCCCTCATCGTTCAGCGCGCGCTGCAGGGTCAGCAACTGCGCGGCACGCCCGTGCATTTCCGGCCCCGCCAATTGGTATAAACCCACCAGGAAATCCAGCTCAGCCTTGGCCAGCTGGCTCACCGGTATCTCCACCTGGTTGCCAAAGCGCAATTGCTCCCTGAGCGCCGCCAGCGCGGGGAACTCGTCCACTATGGCCTCCACATAAGGCCGTTCTATTTGTAGTTTCATGGTTGCAGTTTCATGGCTTGCTCCAAAGGTTGAGCGTTGTTACAAATGCGACAAAAAGCTGGTTAAACGGCGGTTAAGAGTGGATTCAGCAAGAAAAATGCCTGCGCTTATGGTCTTGGTTATATGGCCCAGGCCGTGCTTGTTCAGTCGACTTCGCTGGAAAACACCGAAGGGTCCATGCGCCAGGTTTCCACCACACGGCCGGATTCATCGCCCGCTGCATCAAAGCTGCGTTCTTCAAACCGCACCTGTCCATCGCGCGCCATGACCAGCACCGAGCTAGACCGTGTGCCATGCGCCTCGCCCAGTACAAAACAGGCAGATAGCCGTTCTTCCTCATCTTCATCCACGCCGGTATCGGGCAAGTCGCTGTCATACGTGGTGCGGTCGGCCAGCATGGCAAACCCGGCTGCGGCAATGTCATCCGTGGTCAGCCCGCCAGCGCTGGCAGCAGGCAAGGCATCAGCTCCGCGCGCGCTGGATGCAGCCAGCCTGGGGTAAGCCGCCAGCAGTATGCTGAAGCCCCCATTGGTGAGCAGGTAAGCCCCCAGCAGGGCATCCAGTTGCGCGCATTTCGGCCAGCGTTCGTCGAGCAGGCCGTTGGATAGGGTATGCACCCCCTGCGTCAGCGCCAGCGGCAGGCGTGTATTGGTGCCGGCGTAATAGGCCTGCCGCGTGGTGCCCACCAGCATGTTAAAAGGCGGGTGGCTGCCGCGGTTACGGCTGAACTGCCGCACATGCACAACCGGCGCCTCTTCTGAGGCCAGGTAATCCACAGTCAGCAGTCCGCGCGAAGGCAGGGCGGGGTCTATGGCCGCACCGTCGCGGTAGGGTGTCACCGCAGCAAAGCGGCCTTCACGCGTTACCCCCAGCCACGAGCCGCCGCGGGCTTCATCGCGCCCGGCAAAGCAATGCGGCGCATCAGGCCACCACGCGGCAGGGGCCGTCGGGCGCTCATGTGGCCCATCATGGTTCATCAGCAATACCAGGGGAAAATCGGGATGTGCGCGCCAGGCGATTGCGATCATGCTCATGAATTGTCTCGTTTGTCGTGAAATGGGTGTTTGTCGGCTACTAAGCAATAAGCATGCTCTGGGTGAGTATTACTAAAGCCGGTAGCCTTCTTCCAGTAGCACCTGCCGCACCACAGGCCGTTGCAGCATGCGCTGGTAATGCGCGCTGCAGTTGGGTGGCAGCTCAAGCTTGATCTTGTCGGCCCAGAACTCAACGTAAAACAAGGCCGCATCGGCAATGCTGAAATCACCGGTCACATAATCTTTACCTGCCAGTACTGTACCTGCCAGCATTTCATTCATCACCACAAAGCCCGCGGCGACTATCTCGCGGCCACTCGCCTGTATGGCCGCATGGTCGGC
>JBAZTJ010000027.1:0-2891 GCA_041662005.1 Candidatus Methylopumilus sp. | reverse complement strand
GTGGAGAGTACCGACGACGTAATCCATCGCTTCGATCACGCGCGCATCGCCGTCCGCATCACCCGGCAACAGCCTGGCCTTGGGATAACTGCGCGCCAGCCACCAGGCAATCGCCTGAAACTCGGTAATGGCCGAGCCATCATCGCGAACCAGCGTGGGGATATTGGCTTTGGGGTTAATCGCCAGGTATTCCGGCTTATGCTGGTCGCCCGCCATCAGGTTGACGAGATACACCTCAAAAGGTAGTTCCAGCTCTTCGAGCAAAATATGGATACCGGTAGAGCATGAACCGGGTGTCATGTGGAATTTCATGGCTAGGCTTTCGTGTCACATTGCCGACAAAATGGGCGGGTGACAACAGGGTAAGCATTTGCTGTGCCCGTCACGTTTCGCTACTAAATGATCATTCGATCAATATCATATTGATTTGGTTAGCTTGGCCTGCTAGTGTCTGGAACAGCATATTTGTAGCTCCTGTATCACATAAATGGCAGAACCTCTCAGAAGGAATGTCTCAGACATCTCTAAAAAATATGGCTTTTAATCCAAAACTTAAAGTTTCAAAAACTGGACGCAATCAACCCTGTAGTTGCGGGAGTAAGAAAAAGTTTAAACTTTGTTGTGGGTCAATCAGACGTCAAAATTTTGTTTCAGAATGGCTATCTGAGATGCAAAAAAATCAAGAAACGAGTGTTCGATTAAAGCAAATGCATGGCAAAGGAAATGATTTTGTTACCGTCAAATTAAGAGATGGCAGCAGGCTTTTTGCGATAAATAATCGTTTAATAAGTACAACTGGAATCAACACATACCCAGATTTCTTAAAAATGTATTTATTGAAGACAATGGGAGAGGGATGGATTAATAATGAATATGAAAAATCTTTGGATGATGCTCACCCAATAATTGATTGGCTGAGAAGGAGTGAAAATATTTCAAAAAAATTAACTGCTAATGGTAAGTTTTATGAATATGAACCAACAGGTGCTGTTCTTGCCCACTTGCATTTGGCAAATGATTTATTTGCTCTCGATCATAATGTTGAATTGCAAGAGAAGCTCATTATAAGACTAAAACATAAAGATCAGTTCGGGGGTGCGCGGTATGAGGTTGAAGTTGCAGCAATGTTCATCCGAGCCGGATTTACAATAGAGTTTGAAGATGAGTCCGATACAAGTCAGTCGCATTGTGAATTTACCGCTACCAATAAACGTACAAATAAAAAATTTTCTGTGGAAGCAAAGCGAAAAGAAGGGGTTAGTTTACGACTAGGAAAATTATTCAATAATGCTATATCCAAGGTCGCTAACCACACCCGTATTGTATGCATTGATATGAATACACCACTAGATTCAAACCATAATGATCAAACCGAAACTTGTTTAAAGGCTATAGACAAATTAAAGAGTTTTGAAGGCAAACCTTTGAATGGGCTACCTAGACCTAGTGCCTATATCTTAGTAACAAACAAGCCATGGATATGGAGTTTGGACACAGTGCCTGGCGGAAATCTCTTTGTTCCTCTAGCTTTCCAGATGGAATCTTTTGATGAACAATTACAAGACCCCAGCGACACGGTTGTTACCGAAGATAGTACGCATATTGAATTCATGGAGCTACTCCAAGCAGCATATCAGTACACAAACCTTCCAATATCGCTGGATGGCGATAATCCGGAATTTAATACTTAAAGCTGATAGCTTGGACCGCCCACGTATCTTAAAGTAGGGAGCGGTGTTCAGCCTAGAGCTAACTTCAAAAATGCCTTCAAGCGGCGCAGCATCTGGCTGATGGCGTTGCCATCCAGCTGGTCATGTGGTCTTGTTATGACAACACCAAAAACCTGTAGTCATAAAACTGTCATTTTCCACATGCTAGAATTTGCTTATGAAAAAAATACTTATAACTTCGTTACTTTTGAGCCTGTATATGGGTTCTGCATGGGCTGCACGCCCATTTGTCACGGATGATGCCAGGCTTACTACTGCTGGTAGCTGCCAATTTGAGAGTTGGACACGGATATATAGAGACAGCAAAGAGCTTTGGGCACTGCCGGCATGCAACCCGACGGGAAATTTCGAAGTCACATTTGGTGGGGCTGTCGCTAAAAGTGACGGAGAGAAAGCGAATCAAGATTATGTGTTGCAACTCAAGACATTATTCCGACCACTGGAAACAAACGGCTGGGGTATTGGTTTTGCATTAGGCACGGTCAAACATCCCGGAGTGACGCCGGGGCCTAACCAGTATGGCAATACTTACAGCTACGTTCCGCTTTCAATGTCATTTTTAGATGACAAACTCATTATGCATATCAATGCTGGCGTTTTGCATGATAGAGATAGCAGACAAAATAATCTTACTTGGGGGGTCGGTAGTGAATATAAGTTATCGCCCAGGCTGCTTGGAGTGGCAGAGGTATATGGTGATAACAGGGACAACCCTTTTGGGCAGGTTGGTTTCAGATTCTCAGTCATACCAAACCTGTTTCAGGTAGACACCACCCTTGGCAGGCAGCTTGACTCATCCTCTGAAAATCGCTGGATATCGTTTGGTGTTCGATTTACGCCAGATAAAATTTTCTAAATTTTCACTCTCATGGGGCGCACCTTCAATGAAATTGAACGGGTATTCTCCAGAGACTGTTTTAGTTTGAAGTGGTGAGCCAGCTAGGGCTTGAGCTGCTGTCTAGCAAGACTTGATAAGTTGCCTAGAACTTCAAAAATTCCGTTCAAACGGCGCAGCATCTGGATGATGGCGTTGCCATCCAGCTGGTAATGCTTCTTCAGTTCCTTTTTCACTTCCCAGTTGGCTTTGAGCCCGGCGGGGAAAGTCACCAGATCACCTTTGCCGAAAGTCACCGGTTTGCCGCCTTCTGGCGTAATCACGCA
>JBAZTJ010000026.1:0-25413 GCA_041662005.1 Candidatus Methylopumilus sp. | reverse complement strand
ACAGGCTGGTCGTATCTCCGATTACACCGCGTATATGTATCTGGGTGATTTGATCGAGTACGATGATACCGACAAAATCTTCACCAACCCTGCACGCAAAGAGACTGAAGACTATATCACCGGAAAATTTGGCTAATAGTTAAGTTTGGCTAATAACAGCTACAGTTAATACCAAAAACAATCAAGGCCGGAAGCTCCGGCCTTTTTTATTGGGTTTTTTCTATGCTGCAAGGCATGGTTATTGCATAACTAAAAAAGACTGAATTTTTAATGTGTGCTACTGTCTTTTCTTGGAACCCTCGTTTTTAGGAACCAGTCATTTCTGGGTTACCTAAGCTGTTCACACACTCGATTGAGTGATCATAAAAATAATATCCTAAAATTTTAAATCTCTGCGCTAGCTCAATATCAGGCTTAAGAAACCATCAACAGGGCCTGTTTAGTGGTTTTCAATGTAATCATGTTTTCAATCCCCGGGGAAATACTGTCAGGGAGACGCCTTATGCTGTTTAAAAAATCCTACTCAAAAAATCTCATGCAAGTTTTGTCTGCAACGCTATTGGCATGTGTTTGCCATACCGCGCTGGCAGACGAGATCAGAATGAAAAATGGCGATGTCATTACCGGTGAAATCGTCAAAAAAGAGACTGCAACCATCATCTTCAAGACGGCCTATGCCGGTGAGCTGCATATCCAGTGGTCAGAAGTAGAAAGCCTGCAATCTGAAAAGCCGGTGCATGTTGTACTGACTGATGGTTCCAACATCAAGGGCCCGCTCATGCAGGGGGAACCTGGTGTTGCAAGAGTGCAGCTACCTAAACAGGACGAGGAAAAAGATTTTGAGTTGAAGAAAACACGCTACATCAACCCGACTCCAGACCTGACTGGAGAGGGTATGCGCTGGACCGGCAATATCAATGCCGGTGGATCGGTGACCAGCGGAAACACCGAGACTAAAGCGCTGCGCTTCGACGCTGAAAGCATAGTACGTACGCTCAATAATCGTTACACGGTGGGGGGGCTGTTCAACCGTGTAGAGGATAGAGGACGTAACACGCAGTTCAACAGCCGTGGTTACGGCAAATATGACCGATTTTTCACCCGGCAATGGTATGGATACGTCAACACCACTCTGGAGAATGACAGGTTCAGGGATTTACGCTTACGCACTGTCGCCGGTGCCGGTAGTGGTTATCAGATATATGAAACGCCTAGCCTTAACCTGGCGCTGGAAGGCGGCTTGAACTACATCCAGGAGGACTATTACACGGCCAAGGATGAAAATTACCCGGGTGCCCGTTGGGCGATCAAATATGACCAGCTCATCTACAACGGGCGTGCCAAGCTATTTCATGAGCATGAGGCCTTGGTGGGATTCCAGGATACCAACCATGCCCTGTTTTACTCCAAGACCGGCTTGCGTTTCCCATTGGTGTTCAACATGAATGCATCGACACAATTCAACTACAACTGGGATAACAGCCCTTCTCCCGGCCGGAAAAAAGCAGACACAGCCCTGATGTTTACAGTGGGCTATGGCTGGTAATCATGATCAGTCCGCCTTACTGGTGATGACTTCTTCATAAAACTGGGCCATACGTTCGGCCTGTGTACGCGAAGTCCAGCGTTTCATGGCATAGCTTCTGGCCGCTTCACCCAGCTTGATACGTTTGATGGCGTCACTCAACAGGCAGAATACTTTCTCGGCAAACACCTGCTCATCCTCGGGTGCAATCAGCGCACCTTCGCCTTCAATCAGGATGGACTTGGTACCCAGTTCGGCAATGGCGACTACTGGAATGCCTTGCGCCATGGCTTCCAGCAACACCAGGCCTTGTGTCTCGGAAGTTGACGAAAACACGAACACATCTGCTGCACGATAGCAGCTGTTGAGCTCGGTATTGCGGTCCATATAACCGATGAATTTAATGTTGTCCTGTAGATCCAGTGTTTTACTTAGCGCATGCAGGCTGGCCTCTGCAGGGCCTTCACCAGCTACTACTAACAAGATATCCGGTTGCTTCTTGCGCAACTCCAGCACCATGCGTAGCAAAAAGTCGATGTTCTTTTCATAGGCAACGCGCCCTACAAACAGCGCCAATGGGCGTTGCAGCGGGATACCGTGTTTCTGCCTGAAGGCGGCGCCGTTACCCAGATCAAAGCTGTGTGGCTGAAGACCGGTCGGTATCACTTCAGCTTTCGATTGCACGCCATACTGGCGCAACACGTCCAGCATGGGCTGGGATGGAGCCACCACGGCATCAACGGCATTGCATTGCCGACGCGACAGCCATCTGGCAAATCCTCTTGCTAATGATTTAGGTAGCCATGGCAGGTAGTGGTGCAGGTAATCTTCGAAAAATGTATGGTAAGTCTCAACGCATGGCACATCCAGCAGATTAGCCAGCTTAAGTCCAAGGTAATGCGCTACGAACGGGGTATGGATATGCACCAAGTCATAGCCTTCGCGACGTAACTCACCCAGCTTATCCAGTGCAAGCCCGTACTTCATCAGCTTGTCTTCCGGGTCAAAATAAATACTGCGCGCGGGGATGCGCTTGATCCAAGCTTCATCCTGTGTGGGGACGCCATACTCCGGAGCAATCAAGTGAACCTCGTGCCCCATTTCGTGAAGTTGGCCGACAAAGGTGTTAATCGAAGTAGAAACGCCGTTAATACGCGGAAAATAGACGTCGGAGATAAATAGAATTTTCAATATTGCCTCTCTATCTGTAAACAGAAACGCCCTAAACCAAGGCAGTTTCAATCCACACAAGATACAGGGGCTTTATGACGATTCTATGAACTGCAATGTAATCGTCACAAAAACCTACGTAGCTGCCATAGGCTCAGCTAGCCCAGCAGCACCAACGCCCACACCACTGCCATATTCACCAGGCTGATCAACACAGCCGCACTACCAATATCCTTGGCACGCTCCGCCAGCGCATGATTTTCCAGTGAAATGCGGTCTACCGTGGCTTCAATAGATGAGTTCAACAACTCGACGATTACTACCAGTATCACACTGGCAACCATCATGGCTCGCGCTACCCCCGTCTCACCCAGGTAGATACCAAGCGGTATCAGTACGATAGCCATCAGCACTTCCTGGCGAAAGGCATCTTCGTTCTTATATGCCGCCTTGAGGCCTGCCATGGAGTAACCAAATGCATTCAATAAACGACGTAAACCGGTCTTACCTTTGTATGGGCTTTCCATACTTTCCCCTTAACACGCTGCAAAAACGCAGTGGAGTATAGCAAACTCACTCAAACCGCGTCTTGTGTCAAAAAAATATCACGCGACTGTCACATTGAATTCATGGCTGCTCATCATAGTAGCTCCATGAAAGTGGCCGCCTCATGAATAATGACATGCTAAATATTACTCAAGCAAAGTTGAGCAAGCATCTGCATAAATTACTCTGGCTGCTGCCGCTGGCGCTGCAGTCCTCTGATGCTAATGCCTGGGGCCTGATGACGCATCTTTATTTTGCGCATTCCTTGTTGTGGGCCATGCCCTTGCTGGACCCTCGCCTGCAAGCCATAATCAAACGCTTCCCCGAACTGGTCATGGCCGGCTCCTGTCTACCCGACTTGGCCATCGTGTCCCCTGCATTCCGTCATACGCACCAATGGGAAAATGCCCATTACTTATTGTTAAGCGCACAAAACGATGAAGAAACCGCTATCGCCATCGGTTACGCCAGTCACCTGTATGTAGATGTGATTGCACATAATCACTTTGTGCCGGCGCATGAAGCAATGTGGGTAGAAAACGAGATTGCCACCCATATTGCCTGCGAGTGGGCGATGGACGCACATTTGACCCCCATTATGGATACATCACCAGGACACCTGCTCACCAAGCACCACGATACCCTGAGCAACTTTATCGCCCCACGTTTTAGGTGCTCGCCAGCCAGGGCCAGCAAGGCACTAAAGCACCTGGCATTCTGGGACAACGTACTGCGCTTCTTCAAAATACCCCATGTGATTTATCACAGCGCCAAACTTGCGGATAGGCGTGTGTTCAAGCACTTTGCCTACTATATCGCCAAGACCCAGACCGCAATGGCTGATATCGGCATCGTACTGCAAGGCAGCCAGCCTGACTGGGAGCCTGAGCTGAACCACCTGAGTGTGGCTGAAATGGTGATGTGGCGGCGCGAATGCGTAAATCACCTGGATCTTTTACACCCTTTGCCTATCAACTACTTTACCAAGGAAGTTTGAGAAACTCAGACATGTCAGTACTACCTATAGGTTGGTAGCACTTAGCTATATTGATAGCAATAAAGGGATGATCTTAGGGGGTGGTAGAACATCTTAGTGGATGCTAGAACGTAGATCAGCAAAGACCTTAGATCAGAAAAGACAACGCTGCAATGGCACCACCTATGCAGGCACCAGCCAGCACATCGCTAGGGTAGTGCAAACCCAGTATCACCCGCGACATTCCCACCATCACGGTGAAGGGCACTAACAACCAGGCCAGCATAGGGTAATACACCAGCGCCACTGAGCAGAAACCAACAGCATGCAAGGTGTGGCCGGAAGGAAAGCTGAAGCGATCCAGCGGGCGACCTGTCAGCCAGATATCCTGATGGACTTCGTAAGGACGTGGGCGCAGAGTTTTACCTTTAAGCCACTTGTAAAGCAACGTGCCACTCAACCCTACCAACAGCATATGCAGGCAAGGCACTACCCCTGCATATCCCTGGGTAAGCATGATTGCCAACATGATCGTATACCAGAAGATGCCATCGCCGAGACGGCTTACCAGCCTGAACACCCAGCGCACGATACGATACTGGCTGGTACTGTTCACACGCAAGCACAGCGCGCTATCCAGCTTATTGAAACGATTTAAATATATTGCCATTTTGTGTGTCATCACGACCTCCACTGTACTGAGGTTAAAAGGTTGAACTTAAGATAAGTTCTCTTTATTTAATAAACGCTTTGTCATGCGCGCAGCTTTACATGCACGCATGACAAATTGATGACAGCCTGGTGAATAGGCAATGACAGGGGAATTTGACCAGGCTAGATGGCAGCCTGCTTGACGACTGCAGCGATACTTTCTGCCAGCTGCTGCACTTGCTGGCGGTTACTTCCTTCTACCATAACGCGGATCTTGGGTTCAGTGCCAGAAGCACGCAATAACACGCGGCCAGAGCCGTTGAGTTCGGCTTCTGCCGTTTTTACGGCGTCCTGTATGGCAGTACTGGCTTGCAGATCGATGCGTTGCGCAACGGTCACGTTGATGAGCACTTGCGGGTACAAGGTGAGGCTGGTACCGAATTCGGCCAGACTTTGCTTAGTGGCAACAACGGCATGCAAAACTTGCAGTGCGGCAATGATGCCATCCCCGCTGCTATGTTTATCCAGACATAAAATATGGCCGGAATTCTCGCCACCCACTTGCCAGTCATTTTCGTTAAGTAGCTCCAGCACATAACGGTCGCCGACATTGGCACGCAGGAATGGTATCTTGGCCTGCGCCAGGGCATGCTCAAGCGCAAGATTGGTCATCAGCGTGCCTACGACACCACCGGCCAGCTTGCCGCGCTGCTGCCTGTGCATGGCGATGATGTATAACAACTGATCGCCATCCAGCACCTGGCCCTTGGCATCCACCATGACCACGCGATCGCCATCACCATCAAAGGCTATGCCCAGGTCGGCCTGGTGTTCAAGCACCGCCTTGCACAGCGGGGCCGGATGGGTAGAGCCGGCTTGATCATTGATATTCATGCCATTGGGCTGGTTACCAATGGCAATCACTTCGGCACCCAGCTCATGAAACACCGGGGGGGCAACGTGATATGTAGCGCCGTGCGCACAATCCAGCACAATTTTTAGTCCGCGCAGATCCAGAGCCGTTGGAAAAGTACTTTTACAGAATTCGATGTACCGCCCTGCCGCATCATCAATGCGCTTGACCTTGCCCAGCTTGGCAGACTCCATCACCTGCATGGGCTTATCCAGGGCATCTTCTATCGCCAGCTCAATCTCGTCTTCCAGCTTGGCACCCTCAGCCGAAAAGAACTTGATGCCGTTATCTTCAAACGGGTTATGCGAGGCAGAAATCACCACCCCAGCCTGCGCACGCAGCGCCCTTGTGAGATAAGCGATAGCCGGCGTAGGCAGCGGCCCGGTAAGCAGCACATTGACGCCGGCAGCGCATAAGCCTGCCTGCAAGGCAGACTCCAGCATGTAGCCGGAAATTCGCGTGTCCTTGCCTATCAATACCGTTGGGTGTGCACCCTTGGCCAGATTGCTATCCAGGCTGGTCAAAACACGTCCGGCGGCGTAACCCAGGTGCATCACAAACTCAGGGGTAATAGGGGCAACGCCCACGCGACCACGTATGCCATCCGTACCGAAATATTTTCTGCTCATAGTTATTTTTCTATTGGTTAGTTTGTTGCCGAAAGTGCTATTCACTTGCCATTACCGCAGCCACTACCTTAAGTGCATCCACAGTGGCTTTTACATCATGTACACGCACAATATTAGCGCCTTTCATCACGGAAATCACGGAAGCCGCCAGGCCTGCATGCAGCCGCTCATCCACATCTCCACCCACCAGCTTGCCAAGCACCGACTTACGCGACAACCCCACCAGCAGTGGGCAGCCCAGGGCAGCAAGCTGCTTGAGCTCTTGCAACAAAGCGAGGTTATGTGCAGTGCGCTTGCCAAAGCCGAACCCGGGGTCAAGCACGATACGCTCAGCGGCTATACCTGCCTTGGTTGCCGCACTCAGGCGATCTTGCAAAAATGCAGCCACCTCGGCCACTACATCGGTGTATTGCGGATCAAGCTGCATGGTTTGCGGGTTGCCTTGCATATGCATCAGGCATATCCCCGCCTGACTTTGCGCTACAATTTCCAGGGCATGGGGTTCCTGCAGGGCACGTATGTCGTTGACGATATCAACCCCTGCCAAAATCGCAGCGCGCATGACTTCAGGCTTATAGGTATCAATAGATAGCGGCACACCAGCCGTCTTGGACAGTTGCTCTATCACCGGGATAACGCGCTCAAGCTCCTGCTCCAGACTGACAGGCGTCGCTCCGGGCCGGGTGGATTCGCCGCCGATATCGAGAATATCCGCACCCTGTGCTACCAGCTGCATGGCATGTTCCACGGCTTTTGCTGTTGAGGTATACAGGCCGCCGTCAGAAAATGAGTCGGGCGTGACATTGACGATGCCCATTACATGCGGACGCGTCAGATTGAGTTGGTATTGACCACAGATGAAGTTCATAGAAAGCATTAAGCCATAGTCGACATGGAAGTGACAACTTCCAAACCGGCTATGGCTTATTATTAATTAAGGTTATTCAGACTTTGCGACTGGTGCTGGCGTAGGCGTTGCCGCGGGGCCAGAGCTACCTGCATCACGCGACGGCTTGTTCACCGACTGCGTGGGCTTGGGTGCACGCGGAGGCAATCCCGCCATGATGTCATTGATCTGCTCGGCATCGATGGTTTCCCATTCCAGTAAAGCGGTCACCATCGCTTCAACCTTATCCTTGTTTTCTTCCAGCAACTTGCGTGCAACCGCGTACTGCTCATCCAGAATGCGACGAATTTCAGCGTCCACCTTTTGCTGCGTGGCTTCAGACACGGTCTTGGATGACATATTGCCGAAGTAGGAATCCTGATCACTTCCAGCATATACCATGGTACCCAAAGCATCCGACATGCCGTAACGCGTCACCATGTCGCGAGCAAGCTTGGTAGCGCGCTCAAAGTCGTTGGAAGCACCGGTAGACATCTGGTTCATAAATATCTCTTCCGCAATGCGGCCGCCGAACAGAATGGAAATTTCTTCCAGCATCTTGTCGCGATAATTGCTGATACGGTCGAATTCAGGCAATTGCCATGTCAGTCCCAGTGCCCAACCACGTGGCATGATAGTTACCTTATGCACGGGGTCAGCCTTAGGTAACAGCTTGGCCACGACGGCATGGCCGGACTCATGGTAGGCAGTGTTACGCCGCTCGTCTTCACGCATCACCATGGACTTGCGTTCAGGGCCCATGAAAATTTTGTCCTTGGCATCTTCAAAGTCAGCCATATCCACAGTACGCTTGTTACGGCGTGCCGCAAACAAGGCGGCCTCATTTACCAGATTAGCCAGATCAGCACCCGAGAAGCCAGGCGTTCCGCGCGCAATGATGTCTGCTTTCACATCGATATCAATAGGCACCTTGCGCATGTGTACCAGCAAAATTTGTTCACGGCCACGAATGTCAGGCAAACCAACCATGACTTGGCGGTCAAAACGGCCAGGACGCAGCAACGCCTTATCCAGCACGTCAGCACGGTTGGTAGCAGCAATTACGATCACGCCGGAGTTTGGTTCAAAACCATCCATCTCAACCAGCATCTGGTTAAGCGTCTGTTCGCGCTCGTCGTTACCACCACCAGTGCCGGCACCACGGTGACGGCCCACTGCATCGATTTCATCGATAAAAATAATGCACGGAGCGGTCTTTTTAGCCTGGTCGAACATGTCGCGCACACGGGCAGCACCTACGCCAACAAACATTTCAACGAAATCAGAACCGGAAATAGTAAAGAACGGGACTTTCGCTTCCCCGGCAATGGCTTTAGCCAGCAGGGTCTTACCGGTACCTGGAGGACCAACCATCAAGATACCTGTAGGGATGCGACCGCCCAGTTTCTGGAACTTGGTAGGGTCACGCAGAAACTCGACAAGTTCAGCGACCTCTTCTTTAGCTTCATCACAACCGGCTACATCGGCAAAAGTGGTCTGGTTACTGTTTTCATCCAGCTGGCGCGCTTTGCTCTTGCCGAACGAAAATGCACCACCCTTGCCGCCACCTTGCATTTGGCGCATGAAGAACACCCACACGCCTATCAGCAGAATCATGGGGAACCAGGAAACAAATATGCTCATCAGCAGAGATTGTTCTTCCTCAGGCTTGGCCTCAACTATGACGTTGTTCTTGAGCAGGTCAGACACCATCCATGGGTCAGATGGCGCATAAGTGTTGAATTTTTTGCCCTCGCTGGTAACGCCACGCAGCACGTGGCCGTCAATAGTGACCTTGGAAATATGCCCCTGCTTCACCTCTTCGATGAATTGGGAGTAGACCACCTGGCCATCAGCCGTGCTTTTCACAGCAAACTGATTGAATACTGTGACAAGCACCAGTATGACGATGAGCCAGATAGCGATATTCTTTACGATGTTATTCAAAATCACATCCTTGATGAAAAAGGAAATTTGTATGTTTCATTCTAAACTTATTTTTACTCGCCGGGCGCACTTTCAACGACCTTAGGCTTTCTTTTCAAGCCCAGCAAATACACTTCACTACTACGGTCACGCGAGGCTTTAGGCTTGCGTGTGGCGACTTTTTCAAAGCCTGTGCGCATATGCTGCACAATCTCATCGAAGCCAGACCCGATGAAAACTTTGACCAGAAAGTTACCGTCTGGTTTCAGCCATTTCAAGCTAAATTCCAATGCTAGCTCAGTTAAATAAGCACCATTCGCCTGATCAACAGAACTTATACCCGTTATATTGGGGGCCATATCGGCAATTACAAGGTCAACCGGCTTACCATTTAACATTTTTTCCAGTTGCGCTAACACAGCCTCTTCACGAAAGTCGCCCTGAATAAAATCCACACCCGGTATTCCCACCATGTCCAGCAAATCCAGCGCAATGACGCGACCATTACCCTTGAGCCGCTGAATGGCGACTTGCGACCAACTGCCAGGCGTAGCGCCCAGGTCAACAATGGTCATACCAGGCTTGATGAGATGATCTTTATCGTCAACTTCAATTAGTTTGTAAGCCGCGCGTGCGCGATAGCCTTCGCGCTGTGCCCGCTTCACATATTCGTCATTCACATGCTCCTGCATCCAGTTTTTGCTGGTCCTGGTTCTTTTCATAGTCTCATTTCAATATGCTTAATTTCATGGGTGTAGGTGATGTGGTAGAATGCCACCCTTTTCGAATCAACAAGATAAGCCCAGCATGAACACCAAACAAATTAGTTACCTGCGCGCACTAGCCCACAATTTAAGCCCTGTTGTGATGATAGGCAATAATGGCCTGAGTGAAAACGTATTACAGGAAATCGAAGTCAGCCTGAAGGCGCATGAACTGATTAAAATCAAGGTATTTGGCGACGACCGTGCGCAGCGCGTACAAATGCTGGAAGAAATTTGCGAAAAATCCGGCGCCACCGCTGTTCATCATATCGGCAAACAGTTGGTGATCTACCGTAAAGCTGACGCTCCAAAAATCGTTATCCCGAAATAATACCTACAGAATAATAGCAAAAGGCGCGCTGGTTATTTGACCTTTAATACCAGCACCAGCCCAAGCAGGCTTTCAACCAGATAGGCAATACTGGCAATACCGTGCCAGGTCTTGAATCGGTCGGCAAATATGCTATGCATGACATCTGCCGGCATGGCCTGTGATTTCAGGCTGGCCAGGATAGGCTGAATTCCAAACTGCCCAGCAAGCACCAGCAGCAACATCACCAGCACCGCCCAGAAGAAGCCCTGCTTTAAGGCAGGGGTACCAAAGCGCACCAGGCGATGCACCAGCAGATAAAAAGCACTGGCTATGCCGATATAAGCGACATAGCCAAACATCTTACCCGCCAGGACTCCAGCCAGCTGTCTGTTATCCTGCAATGTATAGAACAAGGTTGGCGCTGCCAGATAACCAATCGCCCAAAGTGCCCCCACCCATAGGGTAATGACGATTAAGGCAAACTTGTCTGACCAGCTATTCATGGATGACAGACCTAGATGTACTGAACGTTACGTACTTCATATGAGCGGATACCGCCTGGAGCCATGACCTCAGCCACATCGCCCTCGACCTTGCCGATCAGCGCACGAGAAATAGGTGAACTGACTGAAATCTTGCCACTCTTGATATCGGCCTCATCGTCACCTACGATTTGGTAAGTGGCGACATCGCCATTGTCCATATCTTCAACTTCAATAGTGGCACCAAATACGCAACGGCCTTCGGCGTTAAGCGTCTTGGGGTCTATCACCATGGCATTCGATAGCTTGGCTTCAATTTCAGCGATACGGCCTTCAATAAAGCTTTGCTTTTCTTTCGCTGCTTCATATTCCGCGTTTTCAGAAAGGTCGCCTTGCGCGCGCGCTTCTGAGATCGCCTGAATGACACTAGGGCGGTCAACACTGCGCAGACGTTGTAATTCGGCCTTCAGGAGCTCTGCCCCTATCACTGTTACTGGAATTTGATTCATTTTTGTCCTAAAACTAAATTTGTTGCTAAACGCAAACTTTACAAAACAAAAACCACACCTGAAAGGCGTGGTTTCGAAGAATGAAGATAGTTTATTACTTAGTGAGCAGAAGATGCAAGCTTTGCAATGGCTGAACTTCCAGCTCCTGCATATGGCCCATACCGATACACGCAGCCTTGGCACCAGCCAGCGTGGTGTAGTAGGTCACTTTATGCTGCAAGGCACTGCGGCGAATCTCGTAAGAATCGGCCACGGCACGTTTGTCTTCAGTAACATTGACGATAAAATTGATCTCGCCATTCTTGATCATATCCACAATATGCGGACGGCCTTCAGCCACCTTGTTAACAGGCGTCACTTTCAAGCCTGCTGCTGCCAGTGCAGTCGCAGAACCTTTAGTGGCGACCAGGTTAAAACCCAGATCAGCCAGCGCCTGGGCAATCTCGATCACTTTTTCGCGGTCTTCCTTGCGCACACTGATAAAGGCCTTGCCGCCACGTGGTAGCTTGTCACCTGAGCCCAGTTGAGCTTTGACAAAAGCTTCGGCAAATGTGCGTCCAACGCCCATCACTTCCCCAGTAGACTTCATCTCGGGGCCGAGTATGGTATCCACACCCGGGAACTTGATAAACGGAAACACCGCCTCTTTCACAGAGTAGTAAGGTGGCACGATTTCCTTGGTCACGCCCTGGGCTTTGAGCTTGGTGCCTATCATGCAACGTGCGGCGACTTTAGCCAATTGCAGGCCACAGGCCTTGGAAACAAACGGCACGGTGCGCGATGCACGCGGATTAACCTCTAATACATAAACAGTCTCGCCCTGAATAGCGAACTGCACATTCATCAGCCCAACCACGCCCAGCGCCTTGGCCATTTGCACAGTCTGTAACCGCAGCTCGTCCTGCAACTTGGCAGAGAGGCTGTAAGGAGGTAATGAACATGCTGAATCGCCCGAGTGCACACCGGCTTGTTCCACGTGTTCCATAATGCCGCCGATGATCACATCATCACCATCACATAAAGCATCCACATCGACTTCAAGCGCATCATTGAGGAACCTGTCCAGCAATACCGGTGATTCATTCGATACTTTGACCGCTTCGCGCATATAGCGCTCCAGCTGCGCCTGCTCATGTACGATTTCCATGGCACGGCCGCCCAGCACATAGGATGGACGCACCACCAATGGGTATCCGATTTCCAGTGCCAGACGCAACGCTTCATCCGGTGTCCTGGCTGTCCGGTTAGGTGGTTGCTTGAGGCCGATTTCCTGCAACATTTGCTGGAAGCGTTCACGGTCTTCGGCACGGTCAATGGCATCCGGTGTTGTACCAATAATAGGTACACCCGCTTTTTCCAGATCACGCGCCAGCTTTAATGGCGTCTGGCCACCGTACTGGACAATCACGCCCACCGGCTTTTCCAGCGCCACAATTTCCAGGACGTCTTCCAGGGTGACTGGCTCGAAATACAGGCGATCAGAAGTATCGTAATCAGTAGAAACGGTTTCCGGGTTACAGTTCACCATGATGGTTTCATAACCATCTTCGCGCATGGCAAAAGCCGCATGCACACAGCAATAGTCAAACTCGATGCCTTGGCCGATACGATTAGGCCCGCCGCCCAGCACCATAATTTTTTTACGGTCAGATGGCTTAGCTTCGCACTCTTCCTCGTAGGTAGAGTACATATAAGCAGTGTTGGTTGAAAACTCGGCAGCACAGGTATCCACGCGTTTATATACAGGGCGTACATTCAACGCCTGACGATAGGCGCGCACAGCATGCTGGTCCGTACCCAGCAGCTTGGCCAAGCGGCGGTCGGCAAAGCCGCGACGCTTGAGCTGGTATAGCGACTCCTTGTCCAGATCGGCAATATGTTTGCCTTTCAGTAATTGCTCGCGCTTGATAATGTCTTCGATCTGTACCAGGAACCATACATCGATTTTTGAATGATCATGTACCTGCTCAACACTCATGCCAGCGCGGAATGCATCGCCCACGTACCAGATACGCTCTGGGCCTGGCTCGCGGAGCTCTTTCTGTATCAGGTCGATATCAGTGGTTTTTTCATCCAGTCCATCTACACCGACTTCCAGTCCGCGCAACGCTTTCTGGAACGACTCCTGAAAAGTACGGCCTATGGCCATTACTTCACCTACAGACTTCATCTGCGTCGTCAGGCGTGAGTCTGCTTGCGGAAACTTCTCAAAAGCAAAGCGTGGAATCTTGGTAACAACATAGTCAATAGAGGGCTCAAATGAAGCTGGCGTGGCACCGCCGGTAATCTCATTCTTGAGTTCATCCAGCGTAAAGCCGACAGCCAGCTTGGCTGCCACCTTGGCAATCGGGAAACCAGTGGCTTTGGATGCCAGCGCAGATGAACGCGACACGCGCGGATTCATCTCGATCACGATCATGCGACCATCATCAGGATTGATCGCAAACTGTACATTGGAACCGCCAGTATCGACACCGATCTCACGCAGCACTGCCAGCGAGGCATTACGCATGATCTGGTATTCTTTATCAGTCAGGGTTTGCGCTGGTGCAACGGTGATGGAATCACCGGTATGCACGCCCATAGGATCCAGGTTTTCGATAGAACAGATAATGATGCAATTATCCTTGGTGTCGCGCACCACTTCCATCTCGAACTCTTTCCAGCCGAGCAGGGATTCTTCAATCAGCAACTCTTTAGTGGGCGAAGCTTCCAGGCCGCGCTCGCAGATGGTCAGGAACTCTTCACGATTGTAGGCAATCCCTCCGCCACTACCGCCCATGGTAAAAGATGGACGAATGATCGCGGGATAGCCTATAGAGGCCTGAACCTGCAGAGCCTCTTCCAGGCTATGCGCCACGGCAGAGCGTGCAGATCCCAAGCCTATCCTGGTCATTGCCTGCTTGAACTTTTCACGGTCTTCCGCCATATCAATGGCTTCTTTGCTGGCGCCGATCAGCTCGACATTGTACTTCTTCAATACGCCATGCTTATCCAGATCCAGTGCGCAATTAAGTGCAGTCTGGCCGCCCATGGTCGGCAGTAGCGCATCAGGGCGCTCTTTGGCGATGATCTTTTCCACTACCTGCCAAGTCACTGGCTCGATGTAGGTGGCATCCGCCATCTCAGGATCGGTCATGATAGTAGCCGGGTTAGAGTTCACCAGAATAACGCGGTAACCCTCTTCACGCAGGGCCTTACAGGCCTGTGCACCGGAATAGTCGAACTCACAGGCCTGGCCGATCACAATCGGGCCGGCACCTATGATAAGAATGGATTTGATGTCTGTACGTTTTGCCATAATTGTTTTACTGCTTATGCTGTTTCATTAAATCGATAAATCGATCGAACAGGTAACTCATTTCAGTTGGCCCGGGGCTCGCCTCTGGATGGCCTTGAAAACTAAAGGCCGGCTTGTCAGTGCGGGCAATACCTTGCAGGCTGCCATCAAACAGCGACACATGCGTAGTACGCAGGTTGGCGGGCAAGGTATTAGCATCGACTGAGAAACCATGGTTTTGGCTGGTAATGAACACGCGCCTGTCATCCACATCCTGCACCGGATGGTTCGCACCATGATGCCCAAACTTCATCTTCAGGGTTTTTGCCCCGGAAGCTAGAGCCAACAGCTGATGCCCAAGGCAAATACCGAATACCGGAATACCTGACTCAACAAGAGTGCTGATTGCACTAATCGCGTAATCACAAGGCTCAGGGTCACCAGGGCCATTGGATAAAAAGATACCATCCGGCTTCAATGCCAGCGCATCAGCCGCAGTGGCCTGTGCTGGCAGTACCGTCATCTGGCAGTCGCGACTCACCAGCATACGCAGGATATTGCGCTTTACTCCATAATCAAATGCAACCACGTGGAATTTCGCAGCATTGGCCTGACTGTAGCCCTTACCTAGATCCCACTCACCCTCGGTGCAAACATAGGACTTGGTGCAACTGACAACCTTGGCCAGATCCAGCCCGGACAATCCAGGAAAACTCAGCATTGACTCTTGAGCCAGGGCGAGCGCTTGGCTTTCATCCGCTTCGCCAGCGACGATGCAACCAGTCTGCGCACCTTTCTCACGAAGAATGCGGGTGAGCTTGCGGGTGTCAATATCGGAAATGGCCACGACATTATTGGCGACCAAATAACCGGACAACGTCTGTTCGCTGCGCCAATTGCTATGAGTCAAAGGCAAATCGCGAATGATCAGGCCTTTGGCATAGACACTGCCAGACTCGACGTCTTCCAGATTAACGCCAGTATTGCCTATGTGCGGATAGGTGAGGGTAACAATTTGTTCGGTGTAGGAAGGGTCGGTGAGAATTTCTTGATAACCCGTCATAGAGGTGTTAAATACAACCTCGCCAACAGTATGGCCGGGAGCACCAATTGAAATACCACGAAACACTGTTCCATCAGCGAGAACCAACATGGCTGGTGTGTGTTGCGGCACGTTCTAACCCCTTGTTTTTAAGTGTTATGCTTTGATCTCAGGCATCGGATAAAGCGGATATGCAAAGCGGGAGGAGTGAGCACTCATGCCGCTTAGAATTACATCAATTATAGCTGAAAACAGCCGCTTCATCAAACCCAAGTTTGCGGCAAGAAACCTGCTTACCCCAATCCAAGCACATCTTGCATGTCATAAAGCCCTTCCCGCTTGGCCATCAGGAACTTAGCCGCACGCAATGCGCCCAGGGCAAAAGTGGCACGGCTGCTAGCCTTGTGTGTAAGCTCTACACGCTCCCCAATGCCGGCAAACAGCACGGTGTGGTCACCAACCACATCGCCGCCACGCACTGTAGCAAAACCGATAGTATTGGCATCGCGCTCTCCGGTGACACCTTCTCTACCATAAATGGCACACTCATCAAGGTTGCGACCCAGCGCAGCTGCGGCAGCCTCACCCAAGCGCAACGCAGTACCAGAAGGGGCATCGACCTTGTGTCTATGATGCGCTTCGATAATTTCGACATCATAGCCATCTGCCAGCACTTTTGCTGCGGCCTGCACCAGGTTAATCAACAAGGTCACGCCCACGCTCATATTGGGCGCAAAGACAATGGCAATGTCTTTTGCTGCAGCCTCAATCTGCAACTTCTGTTCGGCACTGAAGCCTGTCGTTCCTATCACTAGCTTGACGCCAGCTTGCTGGCAGGCAGCAATATACTGAAGACTTGGTTCAGGACGAGTAAAATCCACCAACACATCGGCGCCTACAAGGGCTGCAACAATATCATGGCTTATCTTCACGCCACTGACACGACCAAACTGCTCGCCAGCATCGCGCCCAATCTGCTGGCTATCTGAGCGATCCAAAGCTGCATGCAGCGATAACTCACTATCGGCAAAAACGCTCTCAAGTAACGCATGGCCCATACGCCCAGAACATCCTGCAATCACAACTTTTAGCATCTCAACCCATTTCTTTAATCTTACGGACTACACTACAAAAACAAAAACCGCTTTAGTTCAATACCTGTCGACATCACAATCGGCTTCGCCTATCGATTAAAACCCTATTTTTTCCAGCATACGCTCAAAGAAACTAGGTTCAGGCTGTAGAGGCTGATCTTTTTCTTCGGCCTTGGCTGGCTCAGACTGCGTCGTTTTTGCCGCTTCAGCTGTATCAGCCGCAACGGGCGCAGCTTCTGGCTCGAAACTTGACTGAACCGCTGGCTCAACCGACTGCGGCGCTAGCGGCACCTCAGTCGGGTACTCCGGCATGGACTCCGACTTCTGCTCCGGGGTAAGTTTAGGCGCCTTAGACTCAGCAGTGTTACTTGCCGTATCAATCTTGATCAATTTACTGGCGACGGTCTCTTTAACAATTAACCAATTGTTATCTATGCGCTGCAAGACAAGCACCTTACTCACATTGTCACTGTAACCGTTAGCGCTGTATCGCTGAACGAAACTAACTTTAGCTTGCTTGCCTTCTACTACAGGCTTGACACCATCCAGCTCCAGTGAAATAACACCGGGCTTAGCAAGACGTTGTCGACGTTGTGATGCCCAAGCCTTTTTACTGGGCTGACCATCAGGGATAAATTTATCCGCATAAAATCCCAGATAACTTTCGATATCTTTATTACGCCAAGCATCAGCCCAGGCATTAACTCGCACAGTGATCGCGTCAGCATCCGCTGGGCTTGACGACTCTGGGGGCACGCTCTCTGTTGTAGCGACGGCATTGCCAACAGCGACAGAATTGGCAACCGGCTCCACGGTGACACTTTCCTTAACGATGAACCAGTTGCCCTTGGTACGCTCAAGATTGAGCTTAAGTACTTTATTGACGTTATCGCTAAAACCCTGCGCATTGTAATGCTGGGTGAATTCAGCAGTTGCCGCCTCACCATCCACGCTTACTTTCACGTTACCAAGGACGAGCGATATTTTTCCAGGCTGGGATAAGCGTTGCTTACGCTGCGTTACCCAGGCCTTCTTGCTGGAGGCCGTGTCAGGCGTAAACTTATCCGAATAGAATTTCAAGTACGCTGAAACATCCTTGTTCCGCCAAGCTTCCGCCCATGCCCCTACGCGCGCGGCAACCACTTCGGGATTCGTTAGGTCACTATTGACAGCGGCAACGCCTCCTGCCACTTCAGCCTGAGGTACAGCCTCAGGAGCAAGCTGCTTCTCATCAACTGTTGCAGACTGTGACTCAGTCGCAACGACGTCTACTGGCGCCGCGACTGCTGCTGAGGCAATCGCAACAGGCTCAACTACCGGAGCAGCTGACTGAGGTTCAGGGGCCTTCTCTGGGGCTGCTGTAGGGGCTTCAGGTTGAATCGTTTCCGCTGGAGCGGGCAGCGGTTTCGCAACAGCAGCAGGCTTGGCATCCTTATCCCAGAACTTCAGTTTGTCCACCAGACCCTTTTTCTCTTCAGTCTTTGGTTGGGCGGCAAGCTCGGCCATCGGAGCGCCCTCCGCCTGATCGCCACCACTGCCTGCCGGGATCACATCCCCGCGCACACCTTTCAACAGGTCATTCTCGAAATCCAGAATGACGCGGCGCTGCTCGATAACGGCTCCGCCCTTACGCATCTGATAGTAGTAGTCCCAGCGATTACTATGGAAACTGTCCTGAATGAGCGGCGTACCCAGAATGAACTTCACCTGCGACTTGGTCATTCCAGGCCTCAGTTGTGACATCATCTTGGAGTTGACAACATTGCCCTGCTGAACATCCATACGATAAGGCTTAAGCGATGGGATCGTAGAGGAACAAGATGCACACAAAAGTGCGAGTAGAACAATTGCGTATCGCATTATCATGACTTTAATAAGAAATGACGATAATATACCATGACACTTACGACCCTAAATATAGCAACTCCAATATAGTGATTAATCTACCATGCGTGAACCCGACGAATTAAAGAATGCTGGGCTAAAAGCCACACTGCCAAGACTCAAGGTACTAAGCCTGTTTGAAAACAGTCAGGAACGCCACCTGTCAGCCGAGGATGTGTACAAGATATTACTCAATACCGGCGAAGATGTAGGCTTGGCAACCGTTTACCGCGTGCTTACCCAGTTTGAGCAGGCCGGCCTGCTGGTGCGTCACCACTTCGAAAGCGGCAAGGCCGTATTTGAATTAAATCAGGGCGGACATCACGACCATATTGTTTGCCTGCAATGCGGGCGAGTGGAAGAGTTTTTTGACGAGGAAATTGAAAAGCGCCAGAAAATAGCAGCGACTGAGCGCGGCTTCAAGATTCACGACCACTCTCTGCATATTTACGCAGATTGCACCAAGCAGCCCTGCCCTTATAAAAATTGAATGTAGCGCTCAAGCCGCTCCCAAACTCTTGGGCAGGGCCATTCATGCAGCGCCTAGTTACGCTAAGTGCTGGCTACACCTAACATTTCAGTGGCATGCTTGCGGGTGGTTTCTGTGATATCGACACCGCCTAGCATACGTGCCACTTCCTCTATCCGCGCTACCTCAGGCAGCTGTTCAATACGACTCAGAGTCTGACCGCTAATCTCGGACTTGCTCACGCGCAGATGCTGCTCACCCTGGGCTGCAACCTGCGGCAGATGGGTAATCACCAGTATCTGCCGCTTTTCACCAAGTTGTTTGAGCAACTGCCCGACAATCTCAGCCACGCCCCCCCCTATCCCGACATCCACTTCATCAAAGATCATGGTAGGAATGTATCCCTGCTGGGCGGTAGTCACGCGAATGGCCAGGCTGATACGCGACAACTCACCACCTGAAGCTACTTTAGCCAGCGGCCGCGGCGCTACGCCGGCATGTCCAGCTACCAGAAATTCAACCTGCTCCAGCCCTGTTGCTGCGGATTCCTGTGCCTCCAAATCCACCACAAAACTACCACCGGCCAACGCCAGCCGTTGCATTTCAGTGCTGATTTTCTCGCTGAGCAACTTTGCCGCTTTTTTGCGCCCTGCACTTACGGTTTCAGCTAGCGACTGATAAGCAGCCATAGCTAAGGCCTCTTTTCTGGCAAGCTCTCCGTCATTGCTAAAACTTTCAAGTTCCACCATGCGCGATTGCCATTCAACCAGCAGCGCTGCCAAGTCCTCCGGGCGCACGCGGTTTTTACGTGCAGCAGCATGGATGGCCTGTATCCGTGACTCCACTTCGGCAAGGCGCTCCGGTTCCAAATCCGCACGTTGTATGTAGCGATTGAGGAAACGATCGGTTTCCTGGATTTGAATCACCGCAGAATCGACCGTTTCCAGCGCCTCCTGCAGCACTGCATCATATTCAGAAAGCCCTTGCAACTTATGCTGCACGCTCAAAAGCTGACGAATTGCGGAGAACTCCCCCTCACTCAACAGATCGCGGCATTCTTCACTACCTGACAATAAACTTGCCCCATGCGAAAGGCGGCTATGCTCCAGCTGCAGAGGCTCCCACTCCTCACCAGAGGGTGCAAGCTGTGCCAACTCACGTACTTGGTCACGCAACTCCGCCAGCTCCTCAGCGTAAAGCGACGCATTACGCTCCACCTCGATGCGTCGCTGCCTGAGCTCCTGCCAAACGTGGAAGTGCGATGCCAGTTGCCGCGTCACTTCACTCAACCCGGCATAATCATCCAGGATTTGCCGTTGGTAACTTTGTTTAAGTAAAGAGTGGTGGGCGTGCTGACTATAAATGTCGACCAGAAACTCACCGACCTCCCGCAATTGCTGGATAGTAGCAGGCAGCCCATTAATGAAGGCACGTGAGCGACCATCGGCATAAATGACGCGTTTCAACAGTAACTCAGCATCGTCCTGAGGAATTTCGCTCTCCTGCAGCCAAGCCTGCAAATCAGCCAGCGCAGAGACATTGAAACTTGCCACGATTTCAGCACGGTCACATCCGGCGCGAGTGATACCACCCTCCGCGCGCGCGCCCAATGCCAGAGACAAAGCATCTATGAGGATAGATTTTCCTGCACCGGTTTCGCCAGTCAGTACGGTGAAGCCGCGGTCAAACTCCAAATCGAGCTTATCGACAATGACAAAATCGCGAATGGATAGTGTTTGCAACATTTAAGAAATCAACCCCACCTGATCATCGATTAACCCCATTTGAGCTTTTCTCGCAGCATATCGAAATGACTGTGCCCCAAAGGGTGCAACAGCGAAACCGTTTTTTCTGCACGCTGCACGATCACTTTGTCCCCCGGCACCATGCCTACTTGCAGTTGACCGTCAAAATGCACGCCAACATCATCACCATGAATCAGCGTAATTTCCACTTTGCTTGAACTATTAATAGCGATAGGCCGATTACTCAAGGTATGCGGACAAATCGGTACCAAAGCGAAAGCATCCAGTGCCGGATGCAAGATAGGTCCGCCAGCAGATAAAGAATACGCTGTGGTGCCCGTCGGCGTAGCCAGAATCAGCCCATCCGAGCGTTGTTTATGCACAAACTGACCATCGATATAAATCTCCAACTCAATCAGGCGTGACATGCCACTCTTATTGACGACCACATCGTTCATGGCACAGCCCTGGCTGATAACTTCACCATTGCGTACGATGCTGGCCTTTAACAGGATACGTTGCTCGATATTGAATTCGCCGGCAAGTATTTTGCTCATCGCTTCGAGCATATTCTTGGAGCTCACATCGGTCAGAAAGCCGAAACGCCCACGATTAACACCGACCAGTGGAATTTCAGAATCAAGCAAGGCGCGCGCGGCTGACAGCATAGTGCCATCGCCTCCCAACACCACCACTAGGTCAGCATGGTCGCCAACTGCATCTATGTGCAATGTTTGGTAGTTTTCGAGATTACAGTGCTGGGCGGTATTTTCCTCAATGAAGACGTTAATGTGCTGCTCATCCAGAAAGGAAGCCAGCGTCAGAATCTGATCCCGCATTTCGGGGTTGTTATATTTGCCGATAAGGGCAACTCTCTGGAATGCAGTTTTCATGGTTGGCATTAAATCATAGATCACCATGCCATAGAAGACACCTTCACCAGAGTGGTGTATAAAAGCCTAAAGCTGCAACCAAAGCCAGCCAAAATCCCAGCCTATACCCTGCAAAAAATGCAGGCTTATTTACTTAAACGCTACCACCTTTGCAGTAAAAACCGCCCTCATTAACAAGTAATAGCTGCAGCTCTATAAATACCAAAGCAAAAACAAGCATCTAGAACCTTACACTAAAGTCTTTCCGCAGCTGGCATATCAATTGCGACAACGAGCTCACCTTGAGTTTTTCTGATGTCAATAATTTGCGCAGTCAACGCAAGCAATACCCTATAAATTGAGAAGAATTCCTTTGCCTAAAACCCTAGCAAATCCCAGCCAACCCAATACGCTGTACTTATATTTCTGGCTTAGCTATGTTGTTGTACTATCAATAGCAGCTGACTCCATCAGCTTTAGTGCAGCATACAACGACGGCGCCAGCTCATTCCTGTTCATCCTTGTCGCATGGTGCTGCTATGGCTTGCTTTACCTGCTGCCCGCAATCGCATTGACAGGCATCAGTTACCTGATAAGCAAGCATTTCGCGGCATTCAGCAGATTCTCCATCTGGACTATCCAAACAATAGCGATATCGACTACCGGCATAACCACCTTATTGCTGTATGCCAACGCCAAGATTTTTTCGCTCTATGGCATGTTTATCAATGGCTTCATCCTGAACCTGTTAATGACGCCAGGTGGCGTAGAGTCTATGGGTGGCAGCAGTCAGTCAGACATAGGCTTTGCGCTGATTGCTGCCGGTTTTTTCATACTGCAATTGCTAGTTCTTTGGCTGAGCTACTTTCTCAGCAAGCATATGCAGATCCTGCATCGCTTGCCAAGGCGGCTTGGACTGTACACTACCATGGTGATTTTCATCACGACCCTTGGCGTGCACTTTACTTACGCCGCCGACTCCTACAGTAAAGGCCGGCTTACATCACTAGCTGAAACGGTGCCGTTTTTCCACCCCATCAGTGCACGCCACTTTTTTAAAATGCTCGGATACAAGATTAACAAATCTGAGCATATTGAGGTAAAAGGCCGCCTGCACTACCCACTCAACCCGATTCAGTTTAAGCAGCCAGCCAAACCGTACAATATCGTCTGGCTAGTATCCGAGTCATGGCGGGCCGACATGCTGGACCCGGAGATCATGCCCAGCACCTGGCAGTTTGCTGAAAAGGCCAGCCGCTTCACCCGCAACGATAGCGGCGGCAACGGTACGCGCATGGGCGTGTTTTCCATGTTCATGGGCATCCCTGGCAATTACTGGTTTTCATTCCTGAAGGAGCATCGTGGCGCAGCCATTATTGACGTGTTGCAACAACAGGGTTACCAAATGGATTTATTCACCAGCGCCCGCTTTTCCTATCCTGAATTCGACAAGACCATTTTCAGCCAGATCCCTGCAGACAAACTACACTCCCTGCCGGAACCTGGCTTCGGCTGGGAGCGTGACCGCGCCAATGTGAGCAGCTTGCTTAACTTCATAGACAAGCGCGACCCGGCAAAACCTTTCTTCACCTTCATGTTTTTTGAGTCGCCGCATGCGCGCTACCACTTCCCACCGGAAAGTATTATCCGCCGCCCTTTCCGCGACGATATCAACTATGCCACCCTGAGCAAGGAAGCTTTGCGCGCAGACATCACCCCCATCAAGAACCGCTACATCAACGCCGTACATCACCTGGATAGCCAGTTCGGCCGCATCTTCGACTACCTGCGAGAAAAAAACCTGCTGGACAATACCATTGTCGTAGTTCTGGGCGACCATGGAGAGGAGTTCATGGAGCACGGTTATTGGGGCCACAACTCGACTTTTGTCGATGAGCAAGTGCGTACCCCACTGGTGATTTGGGTACCAGGACAAGCGCCCAAGGTAAGCAACGAGATGACCAGCCATATGGATATCATCCCGACCATCATGCCACTGCTCGGTGTGACCAACCCGACGAGCGACTATGCCATTGGCTACAATTTACTTTCGTCGGAAAAACGTAACTCCACCTACATTTCAGACTGGAATCGCGTGGTTTTTGTAGACAAGGAGGTCAAAATTGTTCAGCCGGTAAGCATTCAGGGATATGGCGGCAACCGTTTAAGCTATGCCAATGACGAAGCGATTCCAGCAGCCAAGTTAGCTTCTGTGACTAGGAGCAAGCAGCCTGCGCTGATACAAACCATACAGGACCTCACAAAATTTCTGGATAAAAAACCGCCACCCAAATAATACTTATTGCGCTGTGACAGCTTGTGCCTGATAATTTTCCACTATGTTGCTAACCAAAAATTTCAGTCATCAAGCACCATGCTAGATAAACGCGCGCAAGTCCTGCTTAAAACCCTGGTTGAACACTACATCAGTGATGGCCAGCCCGTGGGATCTCGTACGCTTTCCAAGTGCTCGGGGCTGGATTTAAGCCCGGCCACCATCCGCAATGTAATGTCCGACCTTGAAGGGTTGGGCTTTATCACCAGCCCGCATACGTCGGCAGGACGCATCCCCACCCAGCTTGGCTACCGCCTGTTTGTAGATAGCCTGCTGACCATACAACCGCTACAAAGCCAGGAAATCAAACGGCTGGAATTCGAGCTATCATCCCCTGATCCGCAGGAGCTTATTTCCTCGGCTGCGGGCATACTCTCCAACCTGACACAGTTTGCAGGGGTAGTAATGATTCCAAAACGCAAGAGCATTGCGTTCAAGCATCTGGAATTTTTGCCGCTTTCTGAAAAGCGCATCTTGGTCATCATCGTCACCAATGACGGCAATGTGCAGAACCGCATCATCGTGGCAGAGAAGCCTTATTCGGCTTCGGAACTAACGCAGGCAACCAATTTCTTTAACCACCACTACTCAGGCAGCACCTTTGAGCAAGTGCAGAAAAAACTGCATGAAGAGCTCAAGCAGATGCAATCCGACATGATGCGCCTCATGTCAGCCGCTCTCAATGCCAGCAGTAAAGCCATGGATGAGGACAAGGATGGTGTTGTGATATCGGGAGAAAGAAATTTACTGCAAGTAGATGACCTGTCCACCAATGTCACCTCGCTACGCAAGCTGTTCGAGATATTTGAGCGCCGTACTTCACTGATGCAGTTACTCGATAATAGCCAGCGTGCTGAAGGCATCCAGATATTTATAGGCGGCGAGTCAGGGTATTTACCTCTGGATGAATGCAGCATGGTAACCGCACCCTACGAGGCAGAAGGCCAGGTCGTCGGCACCCTGGGCGTAATCGGCCCTACCCGTATGGCTTACGAGCGGGTGATACCAATCGTCGATGTTACGGCAAAACTTTTATCCAGCGCACTGTCTGCGCGCTAACTCAGGAATCAAGCCGGCAATGTCCAATTCACCAGAAGTTAAACGCATTCCAAAAGAACTGATTAAAGTCGGAACGCCTATTTCCTATCCGGTCTATGACGCAAAAGGCACTTTATTAATGCAGGCCGGAACCATCATCGAGACAGAGGGCCAACTCGAAAAGCTCTACGAACGAGGGCTGTACCTGGATCATAAAAGCAGTGAGCATCTGCGCCAGTTCGGAAAACCGGGAGGAAAAGCAAGCTTTGAGTCTAATGAGGTAAAACAAGAGGCCAGCCAGCCTGAAGGAGAAGTTCTGGTTGAATTGCCTTTCAAAAGCCTGAAGGTAGGAGAAACTTTACAA
>JBAZTJ010000025.1:0-27732 GCA_041662005.1 Candidatus Methylopumilus sp. | reverse complement strand
CCTTACAATGACGGCATAAGGCCTTAACAGATGCACGAACTCTCATTTTTTTGCCTCTCGCTTCTAATACTATTTAACGCGAAAAATAATTCGCGCACGCGACAAATCGTAGGGGGTCATTTCGACTGTGACCTTGTCACCAGGAAGGATACGAATATAGTGCATACGCATTTTTCCTGATATATAACCCAACACTACGTGACCGTTTTCCAACTTAACCCTGAATGTTGCATTGGGAAGGTTTTCCAACACCTCACCTTGCATTTCAATTCTGTCTTCCTTTGCCATGCTCGCAGCCTAATCAACGCGGAGTAACCGCACCGCCTTTAAAATTAGCCTTCTTCAGCAAGCCTTCATACTGGTGAGACATTAAATGTGCCTGCACCTGAGTCATGAAATCCATAGTTACCACAACAATAATCAACAGCGATGTACCACCAAAGTAAAACGGCACATTAAATTTCAGAATCAGAAACTCAGGCAACAAACACACTATGGTGATATACAGCGCACCAGCCAAAGTCAGCCGACCCATAATACGGTCAATATACTTAGCAGTTTGCTCACCAGGACGAATACCAGGAACAAACGCACCACTCTTTTTCAAATTGTCTGCTGTCTCTTTAGGGTTGAATACCAACGCCGTATAGAAGAAACAGAAAAATATAATCGCACTAGCAAAAAACATGATGTACAAAGGCTGACCGGGCGATAACGTAGTTCCGATATCCTTCAACCAAGACATGCTTTCACTGCTGCCAAACCAACCTGCCATAGTGGCAGGGAATAAAATAATGCTGGATGCAAAGATGGGAGGAATCACACCGGCCATATTCAGCTTAAGTGGCAGATGACTAGTTTGACCACCAAATACTTTGCGCCCAACCTGGCGTTTAGCATAATTCACAGTTATCTTACGTTGACCGCGTTCTACAAATACCACAAATGCAGTCACCAATATTGTTGCCACAAACAAGAACAGCACCAACGGGATAGAGAAAGCACCCGTCCTGGCTAAATCTAGGGTACTCACCACAGCATGCGGCAACCCAGCAACAATACCTGCAAAAATAATGATGGAAATACCGTTGCCAATGCCGCGCTCGGTAATTTGCTCGCCCAGCCACATCAAGAACATCGTACCGCTCACCAGCGTAATCACTGCCGTGAATCGGAACATAAGACCAGGGTCAAGCACCAACCCAGGCTGATGCTCAAGCGCTATTGCAATACCTAATGCCTGGAAGGTCGCTAAAAACACCGTTCCATATCGCGTATATTTAGTAATCGTACGGCGACCGGCTTCACCTTCTTTTTTCAGCTGCTCCATTTGTGGAGAAACAACAGTCAACAGCTGCATGATGATAGATGCAGAAATGTAGGGCATGATACCTAGTGCAAACACAGTAAACCGTGAAAGCGCACCGCCGGAAAACATGTTAAACATGCCCAGAATCCCACCGCTCTGGGACTCGAATAACTTGGCTAGCACTTCTGCATTGATGCCTGGTACTGGAATATGCGCGCCTAAGCGATAAACCACCAAAGCACCAATCACAAATAACAAGCGGCTTTTAAGCTCGCTCATCTTACCTACCGACCCCAAAAAGCTATCGTTTGCCAACTTGCTTACTCTGCCGTCGCTTCAAGGATTTTTCCACCAGCAGCTTCAACAGCAGCTCGCGCACCCTTGCTCAGCAACAGACCTTGCACGGTGATTGCGCGGCTCAGATCGCCAGACAGATAAACCTTGACTGACTTCACGGTACCAGACACAACATTTGCTGCTTTCAGCGCTAATAAATCGATGACATCGGCTTGTACTTTAGCAAGCTCACCAGTACGCACATGCGCGGTATCAGCTTTAGTCAAAGATACGAAACCACGCTTAGGCAAACGGCGTTGCAAAGGCATCTGACCGCCTTCAAATCCCACCTTGTGGAAACCACCTGTACGAGACTTCTGGCCTTTATGACCGCGGCCAGCTGTTTTACCGAAACCTGAGCCGATACCACGGCCAACACGGCGTCTTTCTTGTTTTGCACCTTCTGCAGGTGCAATAGTATTCAATTTCATTATGCTTCTACCTTTAATAGATAGTGAACAGTATTGATCATGCCACGGTTTGCTGGAGTGTCTAACACTTCAACCGTATGATGCATACGGCGCAGGCCCAAGCCAGCGACGCAGGCGCGATGTGATGCAATTCTGCCGATCGTGCTCTTAACCAAGGTAACCTTGATTGAGCTAGTTTCTTGTTTAGCTTTAGCCATGATTAGCCCCTGATCTCTTCTATACTCTTGCCACGCTTTGCAGCAATTTCAGAAGGTGTATTCATAGATTGAAGGCCATTCAGCGTAGCACGAACAACATTGTAAGGATTGGTTGAACCAATGCACTTAGCCAATACGTTAGTAATACCCATCACTTCAAAAATGGCGCGCATTGCACCACCGGCAATAATGCCAGTACCTTCTGAAGCAGGCTGAATGAACACTTTAGCTGCACCGTGAACCCCAGTTACTGCGTGATGAAGCGTGCCGTTATTCAAGCTTACCTTCACCATACCGCGACGAGCTTCATCCATGGCTTTTTGTACGGCAACCGGCACTTCACGCGCTTTACCCTTGCCCATACCTACAGCACCATCACCATCACCAACTACTGTCAGTGCAGCGAAACTCATAATACGGCCGCCCTTGACCACTTTGGTCACGCGGTTGACCGAGATCATCTTCTCGCGCAGACCATCGGTCTGTTGCTCAACTTCTTTTTCTCTTGCCATCATTAACCCCGTCTATTAGAAGGACAAGCCGTTTTCACGCGCAGCTTCAGCCAACGCCTTGATACGACCATGGTATTTATAGCCCGAACGATCAAAAGCAACAGTAGTAATACCAGCAGCCTTAGCTTTTTCTGCTATACGCTTACCAATTACCGCTGCAGCAGCAATATTGCCGCCCGCCTTTAGATCTTTGCGAACTTCAGCTTCCAAAGTGGAAGCGCTTGCCAGAACCTTGTCACCAGTATCAGCAATAATTTGGGCATATATATGACCATTACTGCGATGCACACTTAAGCGCGTTACTTTCAATTCGGCGATTTTGGCACGGGTTTTACGTGCACGACGCAGGCGTGAATTTATATTAGTCATGGCTAAACCTTACTTCTTCTTGGTTTCTTTAATGATTACCACTTCATCGGAATAACGAACACCCTTGCCTTTATATGGCTCCGGAGCACGGTATCCGCGAATCTGTGCGGCAACTTGACCAATCACCTGCTTATCAACACCAGTTAAAACCACTTCGGTTTGAGTAGGTGTTTGCACAGTGACGCCATCAGGCATCTTGTGATTAATCGGATGTGAGTATCCCAACTCCAAATTCAACATAGCGCCTTGCGCCTGGGCCTTATAGCCCACACCGACCAAAGTCAGCTTACGTGAAAAGCCTTGGGAAACGCCTTGTACCATATTGGCTACCAGAGCACGCAACGTTCCAGACATAGCGCGGGAATGCTGACTGTCGTTAGCCGCGACGAAGGTAATTGTTTCACCTTCACGCTTCAGGTTCACAGCGTTAGTGAGCGGATGGGACAACTTACCCAACGGACCACTAACAGAAATATTATCGGCACTTAAAACTACCTCAACTTTGGCTGGGATAGCGACCGGGTTCTTAGCTACGCGAGACATACTTGCTCCTTAAGCCACTACGCACAGCACTTCACCACCGATACCGGCAGCTAATGCTTTACGATCAGTCATCACACCCTTGGACGTAGACACTATAGTCACGCCGAGCCCATTCATTACCTTAGGGATATCTTGGCTGCCGCGATAAACACGAAGACCAGGACGACTTACGCGGTCTATCTTCTCGATTACAGGGCGACCAGCATAATACTTAAGGCTGATATTCAATTGCGGTTTACCGTCAACGGCCTGAACTGCAAAATCATCAATATAACCTTCATCTTTCAATACGCTAGCAATAGCGCCTTTGAGCTTAGATGCAGGCATAGATACAGTTGGCTTATTCGTGCTTTGCGCATTACGGATGCGCGTTAGCATATCGGCAATCGGATCACTCATACTCATCGTTAAATTCCTCCGTTACCAGCTGGCTTTGGTGACGCCAGGCACTTCGCCGCGCATCATCAATTCGCGCAGCTTGCTACGCGCTATACCAAACTTACTGAACACACCACGTGGACGACCAGTCAAGGCGCAGCGATTACGCAAACGCACAGGGCTGGAATTACGTGGCAAACTTTGCAACTTAAAACGTGCATCGCGGCGATCTTCTGCCGAAGCTTTAACATCATTAACAATCGCTGTTAACTCTGTCCGTTTTGCTGCGTATTTTTTAACTGTGTCGCGACGTTTTTGTTCGCGCTCAATCATACAGGTCTTAGCCATGAGATCCTCAGTTTCTAAACGGGAAGCTGAATGCAGATAACAATGCACGGGCTTCTTCGTCAGTTTTAGCTGTCGTTGTGATGGTGATGTTCATACCACGCAACGCATCAATCTTGTCATATTCAATTTCAGGGAAAATGATCTGCTCTTTGATACCCATGTTGTAGTTACCACGACCATCAAATGACTTGGCAGAAATGCCGCGGAAGTCACGAATACGTGGAATTGCAACAGTAACCAGGCGATCCAGGAACTCATACATACGTTCTCGACGCAGCGTTACTTTGCATCCAACAGGATAGTCGTCACGAATCTTGAACGCGGCAACAGATTTCTTTGCCTTCGTCACTATCGGCTTCTGACCTGCAATCTTCTGCATATCACCAACTGCATTTTCCATTACTTTTTTATCAGCAACCGCTTCACCCACACCCATATTAAGTGTGATTTTCTCGATGCGTGGAACTTGCATTGGTGATTTGTAGCCGAACTGCTCCGTCATATTCTTGACGACAGTTTCATTATAAAAATCTTTTAAACGAGCCATGATGCTTTCCTAAGCTTATGCGTCTACGACTTCGCCGCTAGACTTGAAAACGCGCACTTTGCGTCCATCATCCAGCGTTTTGAAGCCAACGCGTTCACCCTTTTGGGTGGCACGATTAAATAAAGCAACATTAGAGATGTCAATTGGCATCTCCTTATTGATGATGCCACCAGTCACACCCTTCATAGGATTTGGCTTGGCATGCTTCTTCACCATGTTGACACCCTCAACCAGCACGTGGCCAGACTCCAGAACACGCAACACTGTGCCGCGCTTACCTTTGTCTTTTCCTGTGTTCAAGACGACTTCGTCGCCCTTGCGAATCTTACTCATCAAGCAGCTCCTTACAATACTTCCGGGGCCAGAGAGACGATCTTCATGAAACGTTCGCTACGTAGCTCACGTGTCACTGGTCCGAATATACGGGTACCAATCGGTTCTAGCTTGTTATTTAACAACACGGCTGCATTGCCATCGAATTTTACGAGCGAGCCATCAGGGCGGCGCACGCCTTTTGTGGTGCGAACCACAACTGCGCTATACACTTCGCCTTTTTTGACACGACCACGTGGAGCAGCATCTTTAATGCTGACCTTGATGACGTCACCAATGCCTGCGTAACGACGCTTAGAGCCACCCAACACCTTAATGCACATAACAGAACGTGCACCCGTGTTGTCGGCAACATCTAGCCTAGATTGCATTTGAATCATGAGAATAATCTCCAACTTAATCCGTTAAACCAATACCAGCCGCTTATTACTTCGGCCGGTAGACCACGGTCAGTATTGGGGCACCAGCTAGACCTCTTTCGAGGTGGTGGGTGCCGAAAAGTCCAACATTATATATCGCGAAGAACTGCGATGCAATAACTATTAAACGTTTGTTGCCTTAGTTACGATCTTGCTTACAACCCAAGTCTTGGTCTTGGAAAGCGGACGGCTCTCCTCAATCACTACCAGGTCGCCTTCTTTACACTGATTTGTTTCATCATGTGCATGAAGCTTGTTCGAACGACGGATAACCTTGCCGAGCAACGCATGCTTAACCTTGCGCTCAACCAGCACAGTGACAGTTTTGTCCATCTTGTCGCTTACTACACGGCCGCTTAGTGTGCGGACGACTTTAGTTTGAGTTTCGCTCATAATTATGCCTGCTTCGATTTTTCTGCAAGCACAGTCTTGACGCGAGCGATGTCGCGGCGAACTTTGCCTACTTGGTCAACTTTATTCAACTGTTGAGTTGCTAGCTGCATACGCATTGAAAATTGCGCGCGGCGCAACTCAACCAGCTCATTGTTCAACTCATCAACTGTCTTACTTCTTAATTCGGTTGCTTTCATCATTAGCTCCCAATATGACGGGTAGTGAATGTAGTTTCGATTGGCAACTTTGCAGCGGCCAAACGGAAAGCTTCACGAGCTAACTCTTCACTAACGCCATCCATTTCATAAAGCATTTTACCTGGCTGAATTTCAGCCACAAAATACTCAGGACTACCCTTACCATTACCCATACGCACTTCAGCAGGTTTGCTTGAAATTGGCTTGTCTGGGAATATACGGATCCATACGCGACCACCACGTTTGATATGACGCGTCATCACACGACGCGCGGCTTCAATTTGACGCGCAGTTAAACGGCCACGACCAATTGCCTTCAAGCCGTACTCACCAAAACTGACCTTATTGCCAGTGGTAGCAATACCTTTGTTACGGCCTTTTTGCTGTTTACGGAATTTCTGTCTAGACGGCTGCAGCATTTTTCGCTCCCGGCTTTCTTACTTTCTTTTCTGGCTCGGCGGCGGCAACAGCTGGTTGTTCACCCTTGTTGTCGAACACTTCACCCTTAAATACCCAAACTTTAATACCGATAATACCGTATGTAGTTTGTGCTTCAGCAACACCATAGTCGATATCGGCACGCAATGTATGCAATGGCACACGGCCTTCGCGATACCACTCGGTACGGGCGATTTCAATACCATTCAAACGACCGGCGCTCATGATTTTGATCCCTTGCGCACCCAGACGCATTGCATTTTGCATTGCACGCTTCATCGCACGACGGAACATCACGCGCTTTTCAAGCTGTTGTGCAATGCTTTCAGCAATCAATGTGGCATCGATTTCAGGCTTACGCACTTCTTCGATATTCAAGTGCACTGGCACACCCATCAGGCCTTGCAGGCTAGAACGCAAAGATTCAATATCTTCACCTTTCTTACCGATAACAATACCGGGACGTGCGCTGTAGATCGTGATCTTGGCGTTCTTTGCAGGACGCTCAATGATGATCTTGCTTACCGCAGCGTGTGACAGCTTTTTCTTCAGGAACTCACGAACCCTGATATCACTGATCAACATCGCTGGGAAATTTTTACTATTGGCATACCAACGTGAAGACCAGTTTTTCTGGACACTCAGACGGAAACCAATTGGATGAATTTTCTGACCCATAACGATTCCTTTAGTTACCGACTGTCACGGTAATGTGACATGTTGGTTTGATGATCCGTCCGGCGCGGCCTTTAGCACGGGCACGAATACGCTTGAGCACAACACCTTTATCAACATAGATTGAAGTAACCTTCAACTCATCGATATCAGCACCCTCATTGTGTTCGGCATTAGCAATGGCAGACTCGACAACCTTCTTGATAATTTCCGCACCTTTTTTAGGGCAAAAATTCAAGATATTGAGCGCATAGTCAACCTTCTTACCACGCACCAGGTCAGCGACCAAGCGAGCCTTCTGTGGGGACAGATGAACACCTTTTAATATTGCAGATACTTGCATCGTCATCTCCTACTTCTTGGCTTTCTTGTCGGCAGCATGACCCTTGAACGTACGGGTCAGGGCAAATTCGCCGAGCTTGTGGCCAACCATGTTTTCTGAAATCAACACTGGAATGTGCTGCTTGCCGTTATGAACCGCAATGGTCAAACCAATGAAGTCAGGCAAGATAGTAGAGCGACGTGACCAAGTTTTAATTGGCTTACGATCTCTTGTTGCCGCAGCAACTTCTACTTTCTTAGCCAGGTGACCATCGATAAATGGACCTTTTTTAACTGAACGTGCCATATTGATTACCTCTTATTCGCAGGACGACGAGCAACGCGCATATTGTCTGTGCGCTTGTTGCTACGAGTACGATAACCCTTGGTTGGCGTACCCCATGGGCTCACTGGATTCATACCAGCAGCGGTCTTGCCTTCACCACCGCCGTGCGGGTGATCTACCGGGTTCATTACCACACCGCGTACGGTTGGGCGAACACCACGCCAGCGCATCGCACCAGCTTTACCGATAGAGCGCAATGAATGCTCTTCATTACCCACTTCACCGATAGTTGCCTTGCAATCGACGTGCACGCGGCGAACTTCGCCAGAACGCAAACGCAATTGAGCATAGCTACCTTCACGAGCAAGCAATTGAACTGAAGTACCGGCAGAGCGCGCAATTTGCGCACCCTTGCCTGGCTGCAGCTCGATGCAGTGAATAGTGCTACCAACCGGGATATTGCGTAATGGCAACGCATTGCCCGCCTTGATAGGCGCATCAGAGCCGCTTACCAGTTGCGCACCAGCAGCAATACCGCGTGGCGCGATGATGTAACGACGCTCACCGTCCGCATAGCACAACAGTGCAATATGCGCGCTACGATTTGGATCGTACTCAATATGCTCAACCTTAGCTGGAATTCCATCCTTATTGCGACGGAAATCAACCAAACGATAGTGTTGTTTATGACCGCCACCTTGGTGGCGAATCGTGATACGGCCGTTGTTGTTACGACCGGCGTTTTTGCTTTGCTTCTCCAGCAGCGGCGCATGGGGCTTGCCCTTGTATAGATCAGGTGTTACCACCTTAACTACGGCGCGCCTACCAGGGGAAGTTGGCTTGACTTTTACTAGTGCCATGATTGCTCCTATTCGCCCGCTGCAAAGTTAATTTCTTGGCCTGGTTTCAAGCTCACATAAGCTTTTTTCCAGTCCTTACGACGACCAACCACACGGCCAGAGCGCTTCTCTTTACCCTTGACATTAGCCACGGTAACAGCCTGAACTTCGACCTTGAAAACCAGCTCAACAGCAGCTTTGATTTCAGGTTTAGTAGCATCGGTGCGCACTTTAAAGGCGATCTGCTGATGCTTATCAGCAATATGCGTCGCTTTTTCGGTGATTTGCGGCGCCAAGATAACTTGCAGCAAACGGTCTTGGCTATGGATTACATTTAGATTTGCACTCATGCCAGCATCTCCTCAAGTTTCTTGACTGCAGCCTTAGTCGCTACCACATTCGGGAAGCGCACCAAACTGACAGGATCAGCATACTGAGCCTCAACCACCAGAACATTTGGCAGATTGCGCGCTGACAAGTACAGGTTCTCATCAAAACCATCAACCAGAACCAGAACTGCACCCATGTAGCCTAAACCCTTAATCTTTTCAGCCAGGTTTTTAGTCTTAGGTGAATCAACGCTGAATTCTTCAACAACATTCAGGCGCTCTTGACGAACCAACTCAGAAAGAATTGAACGCATACCAGCACGGAAAACCTTACGGTTTAACTTATGGCTAAAGTTCTCATCAGGGCTATTTGGGAAAGCGCGACCGCCTCCACGCCAAATCGGACTGGAACTCATACCTGCACGAGCGCGGCCGGTACCTTTTTGGTTCCATGGCTTGTGGGTAGTATGACTTACATTACCACGACCCAATTGGGCGCGCGTTGCTGTACGTGCATTAGCCTGATATGCAACGATGACCTGATGAACCAAGGCTTCATTGAATTCACGACCAAATGTTAACTCGGAAAGCTCCAGACCAGTCTTGGTCGGCTTGCCATTATTATCGATTAACTTGATTTCCATTATTTGGCCACCTTCGCTTTAACAGCGGGACGAACAACAACATCGCCACCTTTGGAACCAGGAATTGCACCCTTAATCAACAATAGATTACGCTCAACATCAACGCGAACCACTTGCAGATTTTGTGTAGTCACCTTTACCGCACCCAAGTGACCAGGCATGCGCTTACCAGGAAATACTCGACCTGGATCCTGCGCCATACCGATAGAACCCGGAACATTGTGCGATTTGGAGTTACCGTGCGATGCACGGTTAGAACTGAAATGATGGCGCTTGATGGCACCAGCGAAACCTTTACCAAGCGAAGTACCGGTTACATCAACCAGCTGCCCAGCTTGAAAAATATCCACTGTTACCTGACCGCCAACCGTAAAGTTAGCGAGCACGTCATCAGCCACTGAAAATTCTTTAATGCCGGAACCAGCAGTTACACCAGCTTTGGCGTAATGACCCGTTAGCGCTTTGCTAACGCGACTGGCACGACGTTCACCATGAGCAACCTGAAGGCCAGCATAGCCGTCGCTCTGTAGTGTCTTGATCTGCGTCACACGGTTGGGTATAACTTCCAGCACAGTTACCGGGATGCTTTCGCCTTCTTCGGTAAATACGCGGGTCATGCCCACCTTGCGACCAATAAGCCCTAAGCTCATGATCGTTTCCTTATAATAATTAAAAGGCTGATTACAATTGACCAGCCTGTTTTTACGAGAGGCCGGATTATAGCCGACCCCCATCCAAATTACAACTTACTATGCGCTACAAATTACAACTTAATTACTTAAAGCTTGATTTCTACGTCAACACCCGCTGGAAGATCCAGCTTCATCAGCGCATCAACCGTCTTGTCTGTAGGATCAACAATGTCCATCAGACGTTGGTGAGTACGGATTTCGAACTGGTCACGTGAAGTTTTGTTCACGTGTGGTGAACGCAAAATGTCAAAACGCTCAATACGAGTAGGCAATGGAACTGGACCTTTTACAACAGCGCCAGTGCGCTTTGCAGTTTCCACGATTTCCTGAGCAGATTGGTCAATCAAACGATAATCAAATGCTTTCAGGCGGATACGAATTTTTTGACTTTGCATGGTTTTTTCCTAAAGAGCGATATTCTAAAGAGCAAAACGGCAGGAGATTATAAAATCCACCTGCCGTTCAAGTTTTACTACTATTCAATAATCTTAGCGACGACACCAGCACCCACGGTACGGCCACCTTCGCGAATCGCGAAACGCAGGCCGTCTTCCATAGCGATAGGGGCAATCAACGCAACCGTAATCGATACGTTGTCACCTGGCATCACCATTTCGGTACCTGCTGGCAGTTCAACTGCACCAGTCACGTCAGTGGTACGGAAGTAGAACTGTGGACGGTAGCCATTGAAGAATGGTGTGTGTCGACCACCTTCATCTTTACCCAGCACGTAGATTTCTGCTGTGAACTTGGTGTGTGGCTTGATAGAACCGGACTTGGCCAACACTTGACCGCGTTCCACTTCTTCACGCTTGGTACCGCGCAGCAATACGCCTACGTTGTCGCCTGCTTGACCTTGGTCGAGCAGTTTGCGGAACATTTCAACACCGGTACAGGTGGTCTTGAGGGTTGGCTTGATACCAACGATTTCGATTTCATCACCCACTTTAACAATACCGCGCTCGATACGGCCGGTGACCACAGTACCGCGACCGGAGATCGAGAATACGTCTTCTACTGGCATCAGGAAGGTACCGTCGATCGCACGTTCCGGTGTTGGGATGTAGCTGTCCAATGCGTCAGCAAGACGCAGGATGGATGGTTCGCCGATTTCTGATTGGTCACCTTCCAGAGCCAGCTTGGCTGAACCGTGGATGATGGGGGTGTCGTCACCTGGGAAATCGTACTTGGAAAGCAATTCACGCACTTCCATTTCAACGAGCTCTAACAGTTCAGCGTCATCCACCATGTCGGCTTTGTTCAGGAACACGACGATGTAAGGAACGCCAACTTGACGTGCCAACAGGATGTGTTCGCGGGTTTGTGGCATAGGACCGTCAGCTGCGGAACAGACTAGGATCGCGCCGTCCATTTGGGCAGCACCGGTAATCATGTTCTTGACATAGTCGGCGTGGCCCGGGCAGTCAACGTGGGCGTAGTGGCGAGCTGCTGTTTCGTACTCTACGTGCGCTGTGTTGATGGTGATGCCGCGTGCCTTTTCTTCTGGCGCTGCGTCAATTTGGTCGTAAGCCTTGGCTTCGCCACCAAATTTCTTTGACAGAATGGTGGTGATCGCTGCTGTTAACGTAGTCTTACCATGATCCACGTGACCAATCGTGCCCACGTTAACGTGTGGCTTCGTCCGTTCAAATTTACCTTTTGCCATGACAGTCTTCCTTTATTATCTTGATATCTAATTTAAACAATAACCAGTGATTACTTATTTCTTGTTAATAATCGCTTCAGCAACATTTCTTGGCGCTTCGGAGTAGTGCTTGAACTCCATACTGTAGCTAGCACGCCCTTGGGACAACGAGCGCACAACAGTTGAGTAGCCAAACATTTCCGCCAGCGGCACTTCTGCACGAATCACCTTACCACTCGCACTATCATCCATGCCTTGAATCATACCGCGGCGTGAGGACAAGTCACCCATCACGTCACCCATGTAATCTTCAGGCGTTTCTACTTCAACCGCCATCATTGGCTCCAGCAGAATTGGATCAGCTTTACGCATACCATCCTTGAAGCCAATCGAAGCAGCCATCTTAAAGGCATTTTCGTTAGAGTCCACATCATGGTAAGAACCGTCAAACAATGTAACCTTGACATCAACCACCGGGAAACCAGCCAGAATACCACTAGGGATAGTTTCTCTCAGACCCTTCTCAACAGCAGGGATAAATTCACGTGGAACTGTACCGCCCTTGATTTGATCGATGAACTCAAAGCCCTTGCCCGGCTCGTTAGGTTCCATGATCAACCATACGTGACCATACTGACCCTTACCACCAGATTGCTTAACAAACTTGCCTTCGACTTCAACCTTCTTCTTGATCGCTTCGCGATAAGCTACTTGCGGCGCACCAACGTTAGCTTCAACACCAAATTCACGCTTCATGCGATCTACCAGAATTTCCAGGTGCAACTCACCCATGCCGGAAATAATAGTCTGGTTAGTTTCTTCATCAGTCTTAACGCGGAAAGAAGGATCTTCCTGAGCCAAACGGTTCAGAGCGACGCCCATCTTCTCTTGGTCAGCTTTAGTTTTTGGCTCAACGGCAACGTGAATCACCGGCTCAGGGAATATCATGCGCTCCAGAATGATTTCTTCATTCAGGCCACACAAAGTATCACCAGTCGTAGCTTCTTTCAGACCAACAGCTGCGGCGATATCGCCAGCACGAACTTCTTCAAGAGGTTCACGCGTATTGGCATGCATCTGCACGATACGGCCGATACGTTCCTTTTTACCCTTGATTGGGTTGTAAACACTGTCGCCAGCATTAACAACACCCGAATACACGCGGAAGAAAATCAGCTGACCCACAAATGGGTCGGTCATGATCTTGAACGCTAACGCAGCGAATTTTTCATCATCAGAAGCACGCAGAGTGATTGCCTCACCCTTACCATTTTCGGCCTTGGTAGGAGGAATATCGGTAGGTGCCGGCATCAGCTCAATCACCTTATCCAACATCGCCTGCACGCCCTTGTTCTTGAACGCAGAACCGCACATCATCGGCACAATTTCAAAGGCAATCGTACGTTGGCGCAGACCAGCAAGTATCTCTTCTTCAGACAAAGCACCTTCTTCAAGGTACTTATTCATGAGCTCTTCATTGGCTTCAGCCGCGGCTTCCACCATGTTCTCACGCCACTTGTCGCACTCAGCCTTAAGTTCTGCGGGGATTTCGCGATAGTCAAACTTCATGCCTTGGGAAGCATCATCCCAGTAAACGGCCTTCATTTTGATCAAATCAACAACGCCTTCAAACTTTTCTTCTGCGCCGATCGGCACTTGCAATGGCACAGGGTTAGCCTTCAGACGCGTACGCATCTGCTCATAAACCTTGAAGAAGTTAGCACCGGCACGATCCATCTTATTGACGAACGCCAGGCGCGGCACCTTGTATTTGTTAGCTTGGCGCCAAACAGTCTCAGATTGTGGCTGCACGCCACCCACAGCGCAGTAAACCATACAGGCACCATCCAGCACACGCATGGAGCGCTCCACCTCAATAGTGAAGTCAACGTGGCCCGGGGTATCAATAATATTGATACGATGCTGCTCAAACTGGCCAGCCATACCCTTCCAGAAACAGGTAGTAGCAGCAGAAGTAATGGTAATGCCGCGCTCTTGCTCTTGCTCCATCCAGTCCATGGTGGCAGCGCCATCATGCACTTCACCAATCTTATGGTTTACGCCAGTGTAAAAAAGGATACGCTCAGTTGTCGTTGTTTTACCAGCGTCAATGTGCGCACTAATACCGATATTACGGTAGCGTTCAATGGGAGTTATACGAGCCACAGCGATTACCTTCTACTTTGTATTTGCTAACTTTGTTTAATGGGCTAAATTTACTTGATGCGATAGCTTTAGAAACGGAAATGCGAGAACGCCTTGTTGGCTTCTGCCATACGGTGAACTTCTTCACGCTTCTTCATTGCAGAACCACGACCTTCAGAGGCTTCGACCAATTCCGCAGCCAAGCGCAAGCCCATAGACTTCTCACCACGCTTACGCGCAGCATCACGCAACCAGCGCATTGCCAAAGCACTACGACGGCTTGGGCGAACTTCAACAGGCACTTGATAGTTAGCACCACCAACACGGCGACTCTTAACCTCCACCACTGGGCGCAAGTTGCTAATTGCCAGCGTAAACACCTCAAGCGCATCCTTGCCACTCTTTTGAGTAACTTGGTCGAATGCACCATAAAGAATACGCTCAGCAACCGACTTCTTACCACCGGTCATCAGCACATTAACGAACTTGGAAACTTCCTGGCTACCGAATTTAGGATCAGGCAGGATGTTACGCTTGGGGACTTCTCTACGTCTTGGCATGGTTTTCTCGATTCCTTAACTAGAAGCAGCTTATGCTGCTTTTGGACGCTTAGCGCCGTATTTGGAGCGGGACTGCTTACGGTCTTTAACGCCAGCAGTATCCAGGCTACCGCGCACCATGTGGTAACGCACACCCGGCAAATCCTTTACACGACCACCGCGCAACAGCACAACAGAGTGCTCCTGCAGGTTATGGCCTTCACCGCCGATATAACTAATCACTTCATAACCATTAGTCAAACGAACTTTGGCAACCTTACGCAAAGCAGAGTTTGGCTTCTTTGGCGTTGTTGTATAAACACGTGTACAGACACCACGCTTTTGTGGGCAGCTTTCCAAAGCTGGCACTTTGCTCTTGGTGACCACTTTTTGGCGCGGCTTGCGCACTAATTGATTGATGGTTGGCATAACCTAAGGCCTTTTAATTTATTCAGCTCACGTAAAAATTACGGGACGGCGAAACTCGCCATCCCGAAAAACATAGCATTCTATTTAGCGTTGTATGTCTTGTCAAGTTAAAGCATAGACAAGACTCGTGTTGTTATCCCGCTATCTCGGCACTACCCGTTGTTGTTTCAGGCTCGATTGGCGCCTGAACCTCTTCCGATGCAGCCTCTTGAATGACTGGAGGTGCAGCATCTACGCCACTCGCTTGACGCCTGCGCGTCTCGTGATAGGCAAGACCAGTACCAGCCGGAATCAAGCGGCCAACAATAACGTTTTCTTTCAAACCACGCAGTTCATCACGTTTGCCCAGAATTGCAGCTTCCGTAAGAACGCGCGTTGTTTCCTGGAAGGACGCAGCTGAGATGAACGAATCAGTAGAAAGCGATGCCTTGGTAATACCCAGCAATACAAACTCGTACGCGGCTGGACGTTTATCCAGGGCAACTACTCTTTCATTTTCAGCCAACACATCAGCGCGCTCAACTTGCTCGCCCATAATGAAGTTGGTATCGCCAGCATCCGAAATACGTACACGACGTAGCATCTGACGCACGATGACTTCAATGTGCTTGTCGTTAATCTTCACGCCTTGCAGACGGTACACGTCCTGCACTTCGTCGATGATATAACGCGCTAGCGCTTCACGACCCTGCAGTCTCAGAATATCCTGAGGATCTGCTGGACCGTCCACTATGCTTTCGCCCTTGGTCACCACTTGACCATCATGCGCAGTCACGTGCTTATCTTTGGGGATCAGGTACTCATGGGTTACGCCATCCAAATCTGTAAAGACCAGACGCTGTTTACCCTTGGTATCTTTACCGAAGGAGACGGTACCGGTAACTTCAGCCAGCAAACCTGCATCTTTTGGTGAGCGCGCTTCAAACAACTCAGCTACGCGCGGCAGACCGCCGGTAATATCGCGGGTCTTGGAAGACTCTTGCGGGATACGTGCTAGCACTTCACCCACACCAACTTCCTGACCATCCTTCACTGTAATAATGCAACCCAGCTGGAAGGTGATATTCACTGAAGCTTCGCCACCGGTGACCTTAACTTCGACACCGTTGGCATCCAACAATTTAACCTGTGGACGCAAGCCCTTGGTTTGGCCGGCACGCTGTTTAGGATCAATCACCACCAATGAGGACAAACCAGTCACTTCATCGATCTGCTTGGCTACGGTGATACCTTCTTCAACGTTCTCGAACTTCACGCGACCAGCGTACTCGGTAATAATCGGGCGAGTATGCGGATCCCATGTTGCCAGTGCCTGACCAGCCTTGACTTGCTTGCCATCGGTAGCTACCAAAGTTGCACCGTACGGCACTTTATGACGCTCACGCTCACGACCATTTTCGTCCTGCACCATGGCTTCACCATTACGTGAAATCACCACTTGTTCATTGCGCGCATTGGTCACGTAACGCATCGTTGAGCTGAAGCGGACGATACCATTGGATTTGCTTTCTACCTGGCTCACAGAGGCTGCGCGTGATACTGCACCGCCAATGTGGAAGGTACGCATGGTCAACTGAGTGCCCGGCTCACCGATGGATTGCGCAGCAATCACACCAACGGCCTCACCCATGTTGATCAGCTTGCCGCGACCCAAGTCACGGCCATAGCACTTGGCGCAAATACCGTAACGGGTTTCGCAGGTCAGTGCTGTACGCACCTTCACTTCATCAATACCCAAGGCATCAATGTGCTCGACTTCATCTTCAGTCAGCAACGTGCCGGCTGGGTAAATAACTTCTTGCGTTTCTGTGTTGATGACATCCAGTGCCGCAGTACGGCCCAGGATACGATCATGCAAGGGCTCAACCACTTCACCACCCTTAACCAGCGCTTTAGTAACCAGACCATCACTAGTACCGCAATCATGCTCAGTCACCACCAAGTCTTGCGTTACATCGACCAAGCGGCGAGTCAGATAACCGGAGTTAGCTGTCTTCAACGCAGTATCTGCCAAGCCTTTACGTGCACCGTGGGTGGAAATAAAGTACTGCAACACGTTAAGGCCATCACGGAAGTTAGCGATAATCGGCGTTTCAATAATAGAACCATCCGGTTTTGCCATCAGACCGCGCATACCAGCCAGTTGACGCACCTGAGCAGCAGAGCCGCGGGCGCCAGAGTCGGCCATCATGTAAATAGCGTTGAATGATTCCTGGCGCATGGCTTTGCCGTCTTTATCTTTGGCAGGGTTGCCGTCAACATCCAGCACAGCCTCTTCACGCAGTTGCTTCATCATGGCGTCAGCTACTTTATCGCCGGCACGACCCCAGATATCCACCACCTTGTTATAGCGTTCGCCTTGCGTTACCAGACCGGATACATATTGGTCTTCAATTTCTTTCACTTCAGCTTCAGCTGATGCAATCAACTGGCCTTTTTCTGGCGGTACCAGCATATCGTTGATGCTAATGGAGATACCGGCACGCGTAGCGTAGGTATAACCCATCGTCATCAGCTTATCAGCCAGGATTACAGTCTCACGAATACCCACTTTACGGAAACCGGAGTTGATCAGGCGTGAAATTTCTTTCTTCTTCAGTGCTTTGTCAATCAGACTGAATGGCAAACCGGCAGGCATGATTTCTGATAGCAGCGCACGGCCAACCGTAGTTTCATAACGGTTGATTTTTTCGTGCTTGGTGCCATCCAGATCAAGCTCATACTCTTTGATACGCACGGTAATTTTCGCATGCAGATCAATCAGGCCGCCATCATAGACACGCTGCACTTCTGCCACGTTGGCAAAGCGCATGCCTTCGCCACGTGCCGCAACTTTTTCACGCGTCATGTAGTAAAGACCCAACACGATATCCTGTGAAGGCACAATAATCGGCTCGCCGTTGGCTGGTGATAGCACGTTGTTAGAGGCCAACATCAGGGTGCGGGCTTCCATCTGCGCTTCCAGGCTCAATGGGACGTGTACCGCCATCTGGTCACCGTCAAAGTCGGCGTTGAACGCAGCACAAACCAGCGGATGCAATTGAATCGCCTTGCCTTCAATCAATACTGGCTCGAACGCCTGAATACCCAAACGGTGCAAGGTAGGGGCACGGTTCAGTAATACCGGATGCTCGCGAATTACGTCTTCTAGGATATCCCATACTTCTGGGCCTTCCTCTTCAACCTTCTTCTTGGCAGCCTTGATGGTAGTAGCCAGGCCCAATACTTCCAGCTTATGGAAAATGAAAGGCTTGAACAGTTCAAGCGCCATCTTCTTAGGCAGACCGCATTGATGCAGCTTTAGTTGTGGACCAACCACGATCACGGAACGACCGGAGTAATCCACGCGTTTACCTAGCAAGTTCTGACGGAAACGACCGCCTTTACCTTTGATCATGTCAGCCAGTGACTTCAATGGACGCTTGTTAGCGCCAGTCATGACTTTACCGCGACGGCCGTTATCCAGCAGCGAATCCACAGCTTCCTGCAACATGCGCTTTTCGTTACGCACAATGATTTCAGGCGCTTTCAACTCCAGCAGGCGCTTCAAACGGTTGTTACGGTTGATGACGCGACGATATAGATCGTTCAGATCGGAAGTAGCGAAGCGACCGCCATCCAACGGCACCAATGGGCGCAGCTCAGGTGGCAATACTGGCAATACTTCCAGGATCATCCACTCAGGCTTGATGCCTGATTTCTGGAATGCCTCAAGCACCTTTAGGCGCTTGGCGATCTTCTTGATCTTGGCTTCAGAACCGGTTTCACCCAGATCTTTACGCAGTTTTTCTATTTCATTGTGTACATCCATAGTACGCAACAGTTCGCGTACTGCTTCAGCGCCCATCACGGCGTTGAATTCGTCACCGTGCTCTTCTACCTTGGCCAGGTAGTCGTCTTCAGTCAGCAACTGACCACGGGTCAATGGCGTCATGCCAGGGTCGATCACAATGTATGCTTCAAAGTACAGTACGCGTTCGATATCGCGCAATGCAATATCCAGCACCATACCCAAACGGCTCGGCAAGCTCTTCAGGAACCAGATATGCGCGACCGGCGAAGCCAGTTCGATGTGGGCCATGCGCTCACGACGCACCTTGGACAAAGTAACTTCAACGCCACATTTTTCGCAGATCACGCCGCGATGTTTGAGGCGCTTGTATTTACCACATAGGCATTCGTAATCTTTTATCGGGCCAAAAATCTTGGCGCAGAACAAGCCGTCACGCTCAGGCTTGAAAGTACGATAATTGATGGTTTCCGGCTTTTTAACTTCGCCATAGGACCATGAACGGATTTTCTCAGGGGATGCCAATGCGATCTTGATCGCATCAAACTCTTCTTCCTGGGTTACCTGCTTAAATAAGTCTAATAGAGCTTTCATGTATTCTCCTTAGTTTCTGTCCAGGTCAATATCGATAGCCAACGAGCGGATTTCTTTCACCAGCACGTTGAATGACTCAGGCATGCCTGCATCAATCTTGTGCTCGCCCTTGACGATATTCTCGTAGACCTTGGTACGGCCGGATACGTCATCAGACTTGACTGTAAGCATTTCCTGCAAAGTATATGAAGCACCATAAGCTTCCAATGCCCAAACTTCCATCTCACCGAAGCGCTGACCACCGAACTGGGCTTTACCGCCCAGCGGTTGTTGTGTGACTAATGAATATGGTCCAGTTGAACGTGCATGCATCTTGTCATCCACCAAGTGATGCAGCTTCAATACGTGCATGTAGCCAACGGTCACAGGACGCTCAAATGTCTCACCAGTACGGCCATCAATCAGCTTGACCTGGGTCTTACCGGCAGAGAACTGCAACTGCTTGGTACGAGGATCATCATCCGGGAACGCCAGATCCAGCATCGCTTTAATATCCAGCTCTGTAGCACCGTCAAATACTGGTGTTGCAAACGGCACGCCGCGTTCAAGATTTTTAGCCAGCTCGAATACTTCGACATCAGATAAGGATTTAATATCCTCAGACTTGCCATTGCTGTCGTTATAAATCTGGTCCAGGAACTTGCGCACTTCTGAAGCTTTAGCCTGCGACTGCAGCATTTCGCCGATACGCATGCCCAAGCCCTTGGCAGCCCAACCCAAATGGGTTTCCAGAATCTGACCGATGTTCATCCGTCATGGAACGCCCAGCGGGTTCAACACGATATCAACAGGAGTACCGTCAGCCATGTGTGGCATGTCTTCCACCGGAGCAATCTTGGAGATCACACCCTTGTTACCGTGACGGCCGGCCATCTTGTCACCAGGCTGGATACGGCGTTTAACAGCAAGGTAAACCTTAACCATCTTCTGTACGCCAGCTTGCAAGTCATCGCCTTGAGTCAGCTTGCGCTTCTTCTCTTCAAAACGGCTGTCGAACTCGACACGCGCCTGCGCCAAACCATCTTTCAGTTGCTCAAGTTGACGCGCAGCTTCTTCGTCGCTGAGGCGGATATCAAACCAGTCATAACGACCGATATCTTCCAGATACTCAGCAGTCACTGCATCGCCCTTCTTCAACTTCTTAGGGCCGCCAGTTGCGACTTTGCCTTCAATCAGGCGACGAATACGACCGAACGCGTCATCTTCTACGATACGCATCTGGTCAGCCAGATCCTTCTTGTAGTGATCAAGCTGGTCATCAATGATTTGCTGTGCACGTGAATCACGGTCTATGCCTTCACGCGTAAAGACTTGTACGTCGATCACGGTACCGGACATGCCAGATGGCACGCGTAGGGAAGTATCCTTAACATCGCTTGCCTTCTCACCGAAAATCGCACGCAGCAATTTTTCTTCCGGTGTCAGCTGGGTTTCGCCCTTAGGAGTAACCTTACCAACCAGCACATCACCAGCTTCCACTTCAGCACCGATATAAATAATGCCGGACTCATCCAGACGGCCCAGCATACGCTCGGACAGATTAGAGATATCACGGGTAATTTCTTCGGCACCCAGCTTGGTATCACGGGCAACCACTGACAGCTCTTCGATATGAATAGAGGTGTAGCGATCATCTGCCACTACACGTTCCGAGATCAAGATCGAGTCTTCGTAGTTGTAACCATTCCATGGCATAAATGCCACGAGCATATTCTGACCCAGAGCCAGCTCGCCCATATCAGTAGAAGCGCCGTCAGCAATAATATCGCCACGTGCCAGTACATCACCGATATTAACCAGCGGACGCTGATTGATATTGGTGTTCTGATTAGAACGGGTGTACTTAGTTAGATTGTAAATATCCACACCAACTTCACCGGCCTTGGCTTCAGCATCGTGTACACGAATCACCACACGGCCTGAGTCGACATAATCGACGATACCGCCACGACGCGCTTGTACAGTGGTTCCTGAGTCAATCGCAACCGTACGTTCGATACCGGTACCTACCACGGCCTTTTCAGCACGCAGACACGGCACAGCCTGGCGTTGCATGTTGGCACCCATCAATGCGCGGTTCGCATCATCGTGCTCAAGGAACGGAATCAGAGATGCAGCTACCGATACAATTTGACCAGGGGCAACGTCCATGTATTGAACACGGTCTGGTTGCGACATAGTGAATTCGTTGTGGTAACGCGCAGAGATCAAGTCTTCCTTGAAACCGCCTTTGGCATCTAATTCTGTATTCGCCTGCGCAATCATGTACTGGCTTTCCTCAATTGCGGAAAGGAAGTCAATATTGGCTGACACCTTGTGATCTTCTACACGGCGATAAGGCGTTTCCAGGAAACCATACTTATTGGTACGCGCATACAACGCCAGCGAGTTGATCAAACCAATGTTCGGACCTTCTGGTGTTTCAATCGGGCATACACGGCCATAATGGGTAGTGTGAACGTCACGCACTTCAAAACCTGCGCGTTCACGCGTCAAACCGCCTGGTCCCAGTGCTGAAACGCGACGCTTGTGCGTAATTTCAGACAATGGATTGGTTTGGTCCATAAACTGTGACAACTGTGAAGAACCGAAGAACTCACGTATAGCACTGGATACTGGTTTGGCATTAATCAAGTCATGCGGCATCAGGTTGTCTGATTCAGCCTGGCTCAAACGCTCTTTTACAGCGCGCTCTACACGCACCAGACCGGCACGGAACTGGTTCTCAGCCAATTCACCAACTGAACGAATACGACGGTTACCCAAGTGATCGATGTCATCGATTTCACCGCGGCCATTGCGCAACTCAAGCAACACACCAACCACAGCCAGAATGTCGTCATTAGAAAGCGTACCAGCGCCTTCGGCACCATGAGCGCCTACTTTTTCGTAGAAGCGACGTAACCAAGCTGCTGTGCGCTCTTCAATCTTCTCAGGGAATGCACGACGATTGAACTTCATGCGGCCAACGACTGACAGGTCGTAGCGGTCTGGATTGAAGAACAAGCCTTCAAACAGCGCCTGCACGGCATCTTCAGTAGGCGGCTCGCCCGGGCGCATCATGCGGTAAATGGCTACGCGTGCGCTGTACTGGTCAGGGATTTCATCAATACGTAATGTTTGAGAAATATAGTCGCCATGATCGAGATCATTTGCGTAAAGCGTAGTGATTTTAGCAACATCCGCTTCGCGCAATTTTTCCAGCAAGGTCTCAGTAATTTCATCGTTAGCCGTAGCCACAACTTCACCGGTTTCCTTATCCACGATACCACTGCTGATAGTGCGGCCCAGCAGGAACTCTTCAGGCACGGCAATTTTGCTGATACCGGCTTTTTCCATGTCGCGGATGTGCTTCATGGTAATACGCTTATCCTTGGCAACGACGACTTCGCCATCCTTACCAACAATATCAAACTTGGCTACTTCGCCACGCAAACGCTCTGGCACCAACTCAAACTGCACACCCTTCTTGTTGATATGGAATGTATCCACATCATAGAAAGTGCCTAGAATTTGTTCTGGGGTATAACCCAGCGCTTTAAGCAGGATAGTGACTGGCATCTTGCGACGACGATCCACGCGGAAATACAGGTAGTCTTTAGGATCGAATTCGAAATCGAGCCATGAACCACGGTATGGAATAATCCGTGCAGAGAATAACAATTTACCGGAGCTATGAGTCTTACCGCGATCATGCTCAAAGAACACGCCCGGGCTGCGGTGCAATTGCGACACAATCACACGCTCAGTACCATTAATCACAAAAGAACCGTTTTCCGTCATCAAAGGCAATTCGCCCATGTAGACTTCCTGCTCTTTCACTTCCTTCACGGTAGGCTTGGAAGCCTCCTTGTCCATGATGGTCAGGCGCACTTTAACGCGCAATGGGGCAGCATAAGTCAGACCGCGCTGCTGACACTCTTTCACGTCAAACGGCTCAGCACCCAAGGTGTAGCTTACGTAGTCAAGACGGGCATTACCTGAGTGGCTGACGATAGGGAATATGGAAGCAAAAGTAGCTTGCAAACCAGCTTCATCACGCTTATCCGCAGGTACATTAGCTTGCAGGAACGCAGCATAAGATTCCAATTGCATCGCGAGCAAGTATGGAACTTCTTGCACACTTTCACGTTTGGCAAAACTCTTACGAATACGCTTTTTTTCGGTAAAGGAATAGCTCATAGCATCTCCTAGAGGTAGAGGGTAGAAGACAAAGGGCTTGTGTAAGCCCTTTGTCTTCTAACTTCTAATTTTTTACTTCTACTATGCCTTTAAGACATCTTATAAATGGTGAAGGCTGACGGTTTCCCGTCAGCCTGTTTAACGCTTAAAACCTATTACTTGATTTCGCCAGTTGCGCCAGCTTCAATCAATTTCTTCAGTGCTGCATCAGCATCAGCCTTGGAAACGCCTTCCTTAACTGCCTTAGGAGCGCCGTCAACCAAGTCCTTAGCTTCTTTCAAGCCAAGAGCTGTCAGTTCACGCACAGCCTTAATCACGTTAACCTTGCTTTCGCCAGCGGCGGTCAGGATAACGTCGAACTCAGTCTTTTCTTCAGCTGCTGCGGCAGGTGCTGCTGCACCGCCAGCGGCTGCTGGAGCTGCAACTGCAGCTGCTGAAACGCCGAACTTTTCTTCCAGATCTTTAATAAGTTCTGATAATTCAAGTACGCTAAGTGCTGCAATAGCGTCAATGATGTCTGCTTTAGATAATGCCATTTGAAATACTCCTAATAAATGTTTGAAGCTAAATGTTGAGCTTTAGTTAAAAAACTAGGCTGCTTGCTTTTGATCGCGAACTGCTGCCAAAGCGCGTACAAACGAAGTCGGAACTTCATTAAGCGTACGTACAAAGGTAGCCACAGGAGCCTGCATAGTGCCAAGCAACTTGGCAAGCAACTCGTCACGACTTGGCAATGAAGCTAATGCTTGTATACCTTTGGCATCCATTACCTGATTAGGTAATGCACCCGCCTTGATAACAAACTTGTCATTCGACTTAGCAAAGTCACTCAGTACTTTTGCCGCAGACACTGGATCGGTAGAAATACCGAAAATCAGTGGTCCGATCATGTCGTTTGCCAAACCAGAAAATGGGGTGCCGTCAACAGCACGACGTACCAGCGTGTTTTTAAGAACACGCAGATACACACCGGATTTTCTAGCCTGAGCGCGCAACTTGGTCATGTCGCCCACTTCCAGACCGCGATACTCAGCAAGAATGATTGCCTGCGCCGTTGAGACTTGCTCACTGACCTCAGCAACTACTGCTTTTTTCTCTTCAAGATTAAGACTCAAGGTCTTCTCCTTCCGTTAATTAAGTTTTTGTAAAATGAAATCCACAAAAACCTTCCCACGGCGACCTTTCATCAGGAATAACAACGATTACTTATCCTGTTTCGGGGATGCGCCATCTGCGTAGGACTTCCGCTACTTAACGCACTACTTGCATACGCTTTTCGCCTGGGATTAAACCCTTACGGGTACCTACGGTCTTTGATAACCTCGCAGCTTTTTCTTTAAGGAATCAGCTACGAGCCCAAAGCCCTTTGCCTGACCAGTGCTCACGCACTGGCCAAGTACATTCATTAAGCCAAATTGGCCTGATCTACACGGATACCTGCACCCATAGTGCTAGACACCGATAGCTTCTTCAAATAAACACCCTTAGCAGATGATGGCTTAGCTTTATTCAAAGCGTCTACCAGCGCTGCCAAGTTGCCTTGCAATGCTTCTACAGTGAAAGAGGCACGGCCGATTGTGCAGTGGATAATGCCGCCTTTGTCAGTACGATATTGCACTTGACCAGCCTTGGCATTTTTCACAGCGGTTGCAACGTCAGGGGTAACAGTACCAACCTTAGGGTTAGGCATCAGACCACGCGGGCCCAATACTTGGCCCAACTGACCAACAATACGCATTGCATCTGGCGTTGCAATCGCAACATCAAAATCCAGCATGCCGCCCTTAACCTGCTCAGCCAAATCTTCAAAACCAACGATTTCCGCACCGGCTGCCTTAGCTGCCTCAGCTGCCGCACCTTGTGCAAACACCGCTACGCGTTTGGTCTTACCTGTACCGTTAGGCAACACCAAAGCGCCACGGATCAACTGATCAGACTTACGTGCATCAATACCAAGATTCACCACTGCATCGATAGATTCATCGAACTTGGCAGTAGCGGTTTCCTTAACCAGAGTTAAAGCTTCAGCAACCGGATATACCTTGTTGCGATCAACTTTTGCTTGCAACGCGGCAAGGCGTTTAGAGTTATTAGCCATGTTATACACCCTCCACTTCAATACCCATGCTACGTGCGCTACCAGCGATGGTACGCACTGCAGCATCCATGTCAGACGCTGTCAGATCAGGCATCTTGGTCTTGGCGATTTCCTCGGCTTGCGCACGAGTGATCTTGCCTACCTTGTCAGTATGTGGACGCGGTGAACCCTTATCGATCTTGGCAGCTTTCTTGATCAGAATAGTTGCTGGCGGAGTCTTCATCACGAAGGTGAAGCTCTTGTCAGCAAACGCAGTGATCACGACAGGAATTGGCAGGCCCGGCTCTACGCCTTGCGTTGCGGCATTGAATGCCTTACAGAATTCCATGATGTTAAGACCACGTTGACCCAAAGCTGGACCAACTGGTGGGCTTGGATTTGCTTTACCTGCAGGGATCTGCAGCTTGATATAGCCTATGACTTTCTTTGCCATGTTATGCTCCTGATGGGTGCAAGCGCTTAGATGGTTAAGCTCCCCAGTTTGGTATTAACAGCACCTTTCGATGCTGCACTATTTACTACTAAAACGACTTCCTACTAAATCCATAATTGCCATTCAATCAATAGCAATAGCCACGCTCGCTTACGGATAAGCGGCGCAGCGAAATTACCTAAACTTCTTTTTCTATCTGACCGAACTCAAGCTCAACCGGTGTTGCACGTCCAAAAATGACTACCGACACACGCAACTTACTCTTCTCGTAGTTGATATCTTCAACATTGCCAGAAAAGTCCTTGAACGGGCCATCGATAACACGGACCGACTCGCCTTTTTCGAAAGTAAGCTTTTGCGTAGGATTACTCTTACTGTCATCCATGCGCTGCAGAATAATCTCAACTTCTTTATCCTTGATCGGCGTAGGCTTTAGTGCAGTACCACCAATAAAGGCCGTCACACGCGGCGTGCTTTTTACCAGATGCCAACTATCATCGGTCATGTCCATTTGCACCAGCACATAGCCTGGATAGAGCTTGCGCTCACTGATGGTCTTTTGACCACCCTTCATCTCGACCACTTCTTCAACCGGTACAAGAATATCGCCAAACAGATCCTTGAATTCGCTGCGATTAACACGCTCTTCAAGACTGCGTTGAACTGACTTTTCAAACTGCGAAAATACTTGCACTGCATACCATCGCATACTCATTAAGCGCTCCGTCCCATCAGCATTTTAACCATCCACAAAAAGCCGACATCAACCACCCACAAGAAAATAGCCATCACCAGCACCAGCACAAATACTGCCACGGTAGTCTGGATAGTTTCCTTGCGGCTAGGCCACACCACTTTGCGAGTCTCAACAACAGCTTCACGCGCAAATGCAAAAAACTCCTTACCAAGCGGAGTTGTAGACATCAACACTACTGCAGCAATCAATCCGGCCAATACAGCCAAAATACGAATAACCATGGCATGGTCTGCCAGCAAATAAAAACCTGCGACACCGGCAGCAACAAGCAACAAGGCAAACACAAGCTTAATTTTATCGATCATATTTTGATGTACTTATGCTTTAAATTTAGTGCTTTTTATTTTAAAAATTATGGCAGGCCAGGAGGGTCTCGAACCCCCAACCCTCGGTTTTGGAGACCGATACTCTACCAATTGAGCTACTGGCCTAAAAACTTTTCATTAACGCATAAGGGCCACACATCATGTGCAGCCCAAATACGAAAACGGGAATTACTATTCAATAATCTTAGCGACGACGCCAGCACCCACGGTACGGCCACCTTCGCGAATCGCGAAACGCAGGCCGTCTTCCATAGCGAT
>JBAZTJ010000024.1:0-28151 GCA_041662005.1 Candidatus Methylopumilus sp. | reverse complement strand
GGTGACTGGGGAATCTCTTAACGCTATCGAAGTATAGCTGCGCGGCCAGCGGGGTTTGGCTGAATCCGTGGGTGAATGGGCTTTTTATGCGGCGGTCGTGCTGATTGCTCTTGCCCTGGTCAAGCGATTCCCCTACCACTGGTTTGTCAAAACCCACCAATGGATTGCGGCCGCCTACCTTGCGCTGGCTTTTCACTCAGTCGTGCTCATCAAGACGGAGTATTGGGCTCAGCCGATTGGCTGGCTGGTAGCGGCTTTGCTGCTGGGCGGCAGCATGGCCGCGTTACTGGCCCTGACCGGGCGCATCGGCGCCGGCCTCAAGTTCCCTGGGACCATCACGGGGCTGACCGATTACCCCGCGTTGCGCGTACTCGAAACCGTCGTCGTGCTGGAGGGCGGCTGGCGCGGCCATGCCGCCGGGCAGTTCGCCTTTGTCACGTCGGATAAGAGCGAAGGCGCGCATCCTTATACCATCGCTTCGGCCTGGAACCCCATAGACCGTCGCCTCGTATTCATTACCAAGGCGCTGGGCGACCACACTAGCCGCTTGCGTGAAAGATTGAAGGTCGGCATGCCGGTGACGGTGGAAGGCCCTTACGGCTGCTTCGACTTCGAGGATGCGCAGCAAAACCAGATCTGGGTGGGTGCGGGCATTGGCATCACGCCGTTCATCGCACGACTCAAGCAACGGGCTGCCACACCGGACGCCAAAACGATCGATCTCTTTCACCCGACTGCCGAGTTTGACCAAACTGCTATCGACCGCCTTACCGAGGATGCCTCAGCGGGCAGCGTGCGCCTGCACCTGCTGGTGGATGAAAAGGATGGGCGCTTGAATGGTGAACGCATCCGTAATACAGTGCCGGAGTGGCGATCGGCCAGTATCTGGTTCTGCGGCCCGGCCGGATTCGGTGAGTCGCTGCGCGAGGACTTTGTTAGCCATGGCCTGCCGCCGGAGCGATTCCATCAAGAACTGTTTCAGATACGTTGATGGCAGCCCAAACGCAGCCTGACCACCCGTTGCAAAGGACGCGCTGTAAGCTGCGCACTAAAGCGTGTTCCACGTGTCGAATGCCAGGTGTCAGGTGCCAATAAGCCACGCGAAGTATTCCGCGAATGCCGTCGTCCAACGCCAAGGAGAAACATAATGAAAGGGTTTGTAAAAGACATTGAGAGCATTGCCGTGAAAAACGAGGAGTTCCGCCGGGTGCTTTACACGGCGAAGAATTGCCAACTCGTGGTCATGGCGTTAAAGCCCCAAGAAGAGATCGGGGCAGAAGTTCACACGCTGGATCAGTTCTTTCGCGTGGAGGAAGGGGCCGGGGAAGCAGTTCTTGACGGTGTGCGGACGGCGATCAAAGCCGGTTTTGCGGTCGTCGTCCCGGCTGGGGCGAACCACAACATCATCAATACCGGCAGTGTCCCACTCAAGCTCTACACAATCTACGCGCCACCCAATCATAGGGACGGCGTTGTGCACCACACCCGCGAGGATGCAGAGGCGGATAACGAACACTATGACGGCAAGACGACTGAGTGACTTTCCGGGTTGGGGCGAACTTTCATAAAGGGGATCAGGCTGAGTCCTGCGCTTGTTACGAACTGCACCGCTCTGCCCGAACGATAGGCATACTCATAAAACAGAACGGACGTTATGAGACACATTGAAAGACACAAAACACACCGCATCGGATGGCTCCGTGCGGCTGTTCTTGGCGCAAATGACGGTATTGTTTCCACCGCCAGCCTCGTCTTAGGCGTAGCGGCAGCAGGCGCGAATTCCAATAGCATTTTGATCGCAGGCGTTGCCGGCCTTGTGGCTGGTGCCATGTCGATGGCTGCCGGCGAGTATGTTTCGGTGAGCTCACAGGCCGATACCGAGCGCGCCGATCTGCATCGGGAACGTGACGAGTTGGCTGCTGACCCCAAGCACGAGCATGCAGAATTGACGGCGATCTACGTTGGGCGTGGACTTGATGCAGCACTCGCCGCCAAGGTCGCCACCCAGTTGACGGCGCATGATGCACTGGGCGCACATGCGCGTGACGAGCTGGGTATATCCGATACATTAACCGCACGACCGGTGCAAGCCGCATTGACGTCAGCCGGCACCTTTTCAGTGGGCGCTATCCTGCCTTTGTTAATTGTCCTGTTGGTGCCGGTATCTGCGCTTATGTGGGCTCTTTCTGGCAGCTCGCTTTTGTTCCTCATGCTATTAGGCTCGCTGGCTGGGCGCGCCGGTGGCGCTTCTGTCATCACTGCTGCCGCGCGCGTCACCTTTTGGGGCGCCTTGGCAATGGGCTTGACAGCCGGGGTTGGGGCTTTATTTGGGGTAGCTGCTTGAGTTTCCTAACAACTCATTGCAGGCGCGACGGCTCTAGCGGGCCACTGTCTGAAGTCGAACGCTATGCCTAGTGAGCCCAGCGTGAACAAGACGTTTCCTGAGATGCCTACTCTTGGGAGTGAGCATTATGTTCACCGCATTCCTAAATGGCTAGTCGTTCTCTTCCGGATGTCTTTCGGAATCGGGGCTATTGTTTTGGCCACCATGACATTTCGCGACTGGAGCGAGATGCCGTGGGGCTTTCGCGGACTGGTTTGCATTCTGGTACCTGCCTTTGCGTTCTTTGCTCTCCTCACACCACGCGCAATCAAGTTTCTCGCCGATGATCGCGGAGTGTATTTTCCATGTAACGAGCTTCTTGTTGCTGCTACGGGCCAAGTAAGCTCAAACAGATGGCTGTTGGTGCCATGGAGCAACATCTCTAACCTACGAGTCGCCAGGGAAATCGACCACGAAGGTAGTTCAGCCAAGTGTGTCGCCTTTGATGTGAAGGTCTCGCCTGACGAGCAAGCGGAGTTCTTCCAGCACGTTGGCTACCCGAGCGACCGAACACGGCACGGCAACGATTGCCTGCCTGTCGCCTATAGTGATTTTCCACCTTTTCCCAAAACGACAGTGGCGCTCTTGCAGAGCATGAGCAGGCGGTACCGTGGGCGCGAGACATAAGCCATATTCCCCCCTGATTTTCATAGCGTTGGTATTGCTCCACCTCAGCCTGATTTTGCTGATGCGCACTGACCGGGCAACGCACGCTGTATGGTTTACTAATGTAGTGAGTGCCTCGCTGTTTTTACCTTTACTCGTTTTTGACGCCATCCATTTGCCCGTATTCGGACATCGCGAGGGATTTAGCTGGGCACCCTTTACTTTGCTGGGATGGGTGTTGCTTTGCCTGTTTTGGGCTACGGTCTATTGGGTCATAGCCTATTGGGTCATAGCCTATTGGGGCATTGCGCTGTTGGGTCATAGCCTATTGGGGCATTGCGCTGTTGGCATTCAGGCGCAGGGCGGATAAATAGTAACAGCTACAACAAACACCTGCCCTGTGAGGCGCATGGATATCGCACTTCCACTTCGCGCTTTAGCACTTAGTGGAGTGGTGATGCCCTTTACGGGTATTGCCTCTCAGGCCAGGTACTTTTGAATAAATGGCTTCTTTTAACCCTATATTGAATCGTTAACTCGCATGCATATCATTGGCATATTACTGGCAGCAGGTTTCTCGCGCAGATTCGGCGCGGCTAACAAGCTCGCTCATTTACTGCCTGACGGTCGGCCCATCGGCCTGGCAGCTGCGCAGAATCTAGCAGCGGCTATACCAACGTCTATCGCAGTCATCCGGCCGGGTGAGGAAGCGCTGGGGGAGCTATTTGCGGCGGCGGGCCTTACCGTGATGACCTGCGAGGCGCATAAACAGGACATGGCAGACAGCCTGGCAACGGCGGTGAAACACACCGCGGATGCTGCACCAGCAGGCTTTGTGATTGCGCTGGCGGACATGCCTTTTATCCGCAACACGACTATTGAGATGGTGGCGCAGAAACTTGCCGCCGGGGCGGCTATCGTGATGCCCACTTATCAGGGTCAACGCGGCCACCCGGTTGGCTTCTCGGCCAGATTCGGAAGTGAGCTGGAAAACCTGCATGGCGATGAGGGTGCACGCTCTATTATCAAAGCGCATTCGACGGCAGTGCAGATTTTTGCATGTGATGACCCCGGCATACTGGCAGACATCGATACGCCGGACGATGTGAAAAAGTGGGCGATTTAATCTAACAGCGGGTTAACAAGCCCTACCTAACAAAGGTGTGTCTCACAAAGCCCTATCAAACAAAGCTTTATCTTACAAAGCTAATACGCCCTAAACCCCGCAAGCAGTGCTGGCTTTTAACGCAGCGATATTGCCAGTGGATTGCATAGCCGCCTGCTGACGCAACTGGGTACGCACCTGGATGATTTCCGCCAGGATAGAAATGGCGATTTCCGGCGGTGTGCGACTGCCGATGGATAGACCAACCGGCCCATGCAGGCGCGCGATCTCCTGCTCCTTCAGGTCGAACATGCGCATGCGGTCACGGCGCTTGGCCTGGTTTTGGATGGCACCCAAAGCGCCGACATAAAAGGCTTCGCACTTGAGTGCTTCCAGCAAGGCCATGTCATCCAGCTTGGGGTCGTGGGTGACGGCCACGATGGCGGTGAACGGGTCTGGCTTGATAGCCAGCACTACATCATCGGGCATGCCGTCTACCCAGGTAACGCCTTCTACCCGCCACTCGGCACGGATATCCTCACGCGGGTCACAGATCAGCACCTGAAAATCCAGTGGCTGGGCATAGCTTGCCAGCATGGCACCCAACTGGTTGGCGCCTATCACCAGCAAACGCCATTGCGGGCCGAAGTAATTGTGGAACCAGCCATCTTCCACCCATGCTGTCGCGCCGGGTTTGCCTTCGCCCAGCCTGATCTCGCCAGTCTGCAGATGTACAGAGCGACACACCAGCTTGCGCTGTTCTAAACCTGCCAGCACGGCCTCCAGCGCCGAAGCCTGGGTGAGCGGTTCGACAAAAATCAGCAAGCGTCCACCGCAGGGGATGCCATACCGCTGGGCTTCGGCTTTATCTACGCCATATTCCATCAGCGATGGGGTTGCGGGCAGGTTATTAGAGCGCGCCTTATCGGCAAGATCATCCTCGACGCAGCCACCGGACACAGAGCCTACCAGATGCCCATCTTCGCGCACCGCAAGCAAAGCGCCGGGCAAGCGCGGCGATGAACCCCAGGTCTGCACCACGGTAAACAAATGTACGCGATGGCCTGCGGCCTGCCATGCCATCGCGCGGTTCAGTACGTCGTAGTCCAGTGTGTTCATGATGAGCGCCTTTTCGCCATGATTATGCCGATGTCAGTTGACTACCTATCGGCAAGGTGCGGATGCGCTTGCCGGTTGCAGCAAAAATCGCATTGGTGACGGCCGGTGCTACAGGTGGCACGCCAGGCTCGCCCGCACCGCCCATTTTGTCTGTGCTGGGGACGATGTGCACTTCCACCTTGGGCATTTGGCTCATGCGCAGCACCTGGTAATCGTTGAAGTTGGATTGCTGCACCTTGCCATCCTTAAACGTAATTTCGCTTTGCAAAGCGGCGCCCAGGCCAAAAGCAATGGCTGATTCCAGCTGTGCCTGCAGCGAATCCGGGTTAACCACCAGCCCGCAATCAATGGCACACACCACGCGATGCACCTTGACTTCATCTTTATCCATCGAGATTTCGGCTACCTGCGCCACAAAGCTGCCGAACGACTCATGTACGGCAACACCGCGGAACATGCCCTTGGCCAGAGGACTTTCCCAGTCTGCCTTGCTGGCAGCAAGGTTAAGTGCTGCCAGATGGCGTGGATGGTTCTTGAGCAAGGCACGGCGATATTCAACCGGATCTTTATTGGCGCTATGTGCCAGCTCATCGATCAGGCTTTCCATGACAAAAGCCGTGTGGCTATGCCCGACCGAGCGCCACCACAATACCGGGATACCGGTCTTGGGCGAATGCAGCTGTATGTCGTGGTTAGCGATTTCCTTCAGGTAGGGGGAGTCCGCGACACCTTCCACCGAGGTGGCATCCACGCCGTTCTTGATCATGACAGGCTCGAATGGCGTTCCCAGGATGATGGATTGGCCAACCAGTGTTTGTGTCCAGGCCACGGGCATGCCGTCCTCGCCAAGACCTATCGCGGCCTTGTGCAAGAACATGGGGCGGTAATAGCCGCCCTTAACGTCATCCTCACGCGACCATACGGTTTTCACCGGCACACCAGCGGCCTTGGCTACGTGTGCTGCCTCGGTCACAAAGTCTGCGGCCGGGTTGGCACGGCGGCCAAAACCACCGCCGAGGAAAGTAGTGTGCATCTTCACTTGCTCAGGCTTCAGGTCCAGCACCTTGGCAATTGCCGGCTGGTCTACGCCCTGCATTTGCGTGCCTGTCCACACTTCGCAGCCGTCTTTATCGATACGGATGGTGCAATTGAGCGGCTCCATAGGCGAGTGCGCCAGATACGGCACGCTGTATTCAGCCTCTACGGTTTTTGCCGCCTTGGCCAAAGTGGCCTTGGCATCACCCGCCTTGGCAGCCGGCACGCCTTCGGTAGCGGCCAGCTTCCTGAACTCTGCCAGCAAGGCCTTGGAATCCAGCGCGGCATTGGGGCCCATGTCCCACTCTACTTTGAGCGCATCGCGCCCTTGTTTGGCTGCCCAGTAATTGTCGGCGATTACCGCGACGCCAGTGGGCACTTGCACCACGTTGGTGACGCCCTTGATTTGCTTGCTGGCAGTGGCGTCAAACGATTTCACGCTGGCGCCAAATACCGGCGCACGTGCTACCACTGCCGTCTGCAGCCCTTCGAAATGAATGTCCTGGCCGAAGATGGCAGTGCCGTTGATTTTCTCCGGCCCATCCAGGCGCTTGGTGGCCTTGCCGATGATCTTCCAGTCTTTGGGGTCTTTCAGCGTCACGGCTTTTGGTGTTTCCAGCTTGGCAGCGGCTTCTGCCAGCTCGCCATAGCTGATGCGCTTGTCACCGGCAATCACCATGCCATTCTCGGTTTTACATGCGGCTGGCTCCACCCCCCATTGTTTGGCGGCGGCATTCACCAGCAAGGCACGCGTCAACGCACCTGCCTGGCGGTAGCGGTCGAATTCCGACCAGGTAGTGGATGAACCACCCGTGATCTGCATGCCGTATGCGGTATGGGCATACTGCGGCGCGGCAGGGGCGTGCTCAACCTTGATCTTGCTCCAGTCAGCATCTAGCTCTTCGGCAATCAGCATAGGCAGCGTGGTCCAGATACCTTGCCCCATCTCGCTATGCGCCAGCAGCACCGTGATGGTGTTATCCGTGCCTATGCGAAGAAACGCGTTGGGTGCCGGCAGCTTCATGGCCTCGGGCAAAGCGGTTTTTTTCTCATTGGGCAACAGAAAGCGTTTGGCCTGGGGAATGGCAAAAGCGATCACCAGCCCGCCTGCGACTATGACTGTGCTCTTGATAAAGGTACGTCTGGAAATATTGATCGTCATGATGACCCCCTTAAGCCAGCTTGGTGGCGGCTTGATGTATGGCAGCGCGAATGCGCGGATAAGTACCGCAACGGCAGATATTACCGCTCATGGCGGCATCAATATCGGCATCGGTGGGGGCTTTGTTGGTCGCCAGTAATGCTGTGGCCGCCATGATCTGGCCGGACTGGCAATAGCCGCACTGCACCACATCTATCTCGCTCCACGCGGCTTGCACAGCCTGGCCTACCGGGTCACTGCTCATGTGTTCGATGGTGGTGATTTTCTTGCCAACTGCAGCTGCAATCGGCGTGACGCAAGAGCGTATGGGCTGCCCGTCCAGATGCACGGTACAGGCGCCGCATTGCGCAATACCACAGCCAAACTTGGTGCCTGTCATATGCACTACATCGCGCAAGGCCCACAAAATCGGCATATCGTCCGGCGCATCCAGCTGTTCGTCTTTACCATTGATGTTCAACGTGACCATGGCACATTCCCTTATGAAGTATTATTAATTTAGAAGAAATTCGCGTAAATACTGAGGCTTGCATTTTGAATTAAGTGAAGTATGCGCAAAACATTTAAACCAATAAATGGAAATGATGTTATTTTAGAATTCCAGATTGTGGAATTATCATATATCTCTACTTGACTTGAATAACCAGAAAGCACGCCATGTTAAATAGGCTGGAAATGATGCGCATCTTCTGCGCCGCTGCTGAAGCCACCACTTTTAAGGAGGCTGCCACCAGGCTCGGCATCTCGCCACAGGCTGTCACCCGCGCCGTGAAAGAACTGGAACACACGGTGGGTGAGCCATTGTTTTATCGTAACACGCGACAGATGCGTATCACCGACTTTGGCGAACATCTGGCACATCGCGCACGCGATGCTGTCAGCGGCGTAGATGAGCTGTTCAAGCACAGCGACAAGCAGTCGGAGAACGAAATTGCGGGCATCGTCCGCATTACCGCACCCAGCGTGATAGGCCGCCGCTACCTGCTGCCGGTGCTGAATAAAATCGCGCAAGAGCACCCGCATATCACGCTGGATTTGCGCTTGTCCGACATGTTGACCGATGTGGTGGAGCAGCAGATTGATATCGGTATACGCGTGGGCTTCTTACGCGACAGCAGCTTTGTGGCGCGTGCTACTAGCAAAGTATCGTTCTATGTTGTCGGCACGCCCGAGTTGATTGCCCGTGTCGGCGCACCACAACAGATACAGGACTTGCTGGAGTTACCCACTATCGTGCTGGTAGACCAAAGCTCAGGGCGTTATTGGCCCTGGTATTTCAATGATGGACACCAGTTCAGCCCGCGCAACAAAGCCTTTATCACCGATGATGCGGAAACGGAATTTGAATCGGTATTAAATGGCTTGGGTTTCGGGCAAGTCGCCGATTGCATGGTCGAGCCGCACATCCGTTCCGGCAAGCTCGTGCGGGTACTGGCGGAGCACACCCCGCCACCATGGGATTTATATGTGTACAGACCGCAAAGGGGGCCAGTGCCCAGCCGCATCAGGATAGTCTACGACCATATCCTGGAAGCGTTTTCCAGCCCGGCTGTATTCCAGCGCTAGCGTGCACTGCCGACAGCGGTAGACTCTGCACCCATCAGTACCAAATAATATTTAAAGTCGCCCGCATTCCGATTTAGGGGATAATTCCTCATCCAACGCTGTCAACTCTGCCGTTAATTCCATTATTGAGTCCACCTGACCATGCAAGCACCTACATCACCATCAGCCAACCCCATCCCTGCCAAACGCGTTTCATCATTGCGCGATTTGTGGCCTTTTCTGCGGCCCTACCGCTTGCAGGTATTCATTGCATTCCTGTTGCTGAGCTTTGCCTCGGCTACCTTGCTGCTGGTGCCGCTGGCCTTTCGCGACCTGATCGACTTCGGCTTTGGCCAGCCCGCTGCCAAAGCCAGTGGTGCACTCACCAGCCACCTCGGTTTAAATAGCCACTTTGTCATCCTGTTTGGTTTGGCCAGTTTTTGGGCCTTAATGGTGGCATCGCGCTATTACACGGTGTCGTGGATAGGCGAGCGCGTAACGGCAGATTTACGCAGCGCAGTGTATGGCCGTGTGCTCACCCAGTCGCCACAATTCTTCGAGACTTTGCAGACCGGCGAAGTGCTGTCGCGCCTCACCGGCGATACCACGCTGATTCAAACCGTGGTGGGCAGCTCAGCCTCCATGGGCCTGCGCAGCCTGTTCCAGTTTATCGGCGGCATGGTGATGCTGGCAGTTACCAGCTTTTACCTGTTCTCGCTCAATGTCGGGCTGATGCTGTTGCTGATATTGCCCATCATGTGGATAGGCCGCTCGGTGAAGAAGCTGTCACGCGAGTCGCAAGACCGCATCGCCGATAGTTCCGCCATGGCGGGCGAGATACTCAATGCCATGCCCACCGTGCAATCCTATACCCAGGAGCAGCGTGAAATCGGCCGCTTCCGCAGCAGTGCAGAACTCAGCTTCAGCACCGCCATACGCCGCGTACGTGTGCGTGCACTGTTGACTGCCGTAATGATCACCGCCGTGATGGGCACCATCATCTTCGTGCTGTGGGTAGGCGCACGCCAGGTCAGCAATGGCAGCATGTCCGGTGGCGAGTTGGCTTCGTTCATCCTGTATGCCGCAATGGTAGCCGGCAGCGTAGGCACCATGGCTGAAGTATGGGGCGACATCATGCGTGCAGCCGGGGCAACGGAACGCCTGCTGGAGTTATTGCATGCAGACCCGGCAATCGCCGAGCCGGCAGAACCGCAAATGCTCAAAAACACCAGGGAAGCTGCCCTCCAGTTCAACCAGGTTAGTTTCAACTACCCGTCACGGCCATTAAAAGCCGCGCTTAACCACATTTCGCTGGATATCGCCGCTGGCGAAACTATCGCGCTGGTGGGGCCTTCGGGCGCAGGCAAAACCACCATGTTCCAGTTACTGCTGCGCTTTTACGATGTATCCACCGGCAACATCACCCTCAACGGCCAGGATATCCGCCAGCTGAATCTGGAAACCCTGCGCAGCATGATCGCCGTAGTGCCACAGGATCCGGTCATTTTCTCGGCAAATGCCATGGAGAATATCCGCTATGGCCGCCCTTATGCCACGGATGCCGAGGTCATGCTGGCTGCCAAAGCGGCGCAGGTTGATGAGTTCATGCATCAGCTACCCCAAGGTTATGAGACTTTCCTCGGCGAACGCGGCACCCGGCTTTCCGGCGGGCAACGCCAGCGCATCGCCATCGCCCGTGCGATTCTCAAAGATGCACCACTATTGTTACTGGATGAAGCAACCAGTGCGCTGGATGCCGAATCCGAGATCCTGGTGCAGCAAGGCTTGAATGCTGCCATGGAAGGACGCACCACTTTGATCATTGCCCATAGACTTGCCACGGTGCAGAAGGCGGATCGCATCGTCGTCATGGAGGATGGCCACATCGTGGAAATCGGCAGCCCTGCACAGCTGCGCCAGCAGGATGGCCTCTACGCACGCCTGGCAAGCCTGCAGTTCGGCCTGGATGATGGCACGGAGAATCCCCCGCCCCTGTAACAGCCTTACCTGCTATCAGATTGACTCAATTTCGAATCTGATGGTGCAAATGCACCGAATATGTGCAAATCACCCACTTCATCTAAACCTACAAGAAACTTTAAAAGTTGATAATCTGTCAAATAGTTTCATAGACTTATCTAAAAAATAATTCAATTGGCACAGCTGTTGCTTATGAGGTACACGAGTTGTTTAGAATTGAGTCAGCAATGCTCCGCGTAATGTTAGTTGATAATCACATGGAGCGTACGGCTCCGCTTACTCAATCCCTGACCGATGCGGGATATGAGGTGATTGCACATCTATCTGATACGGCGAACCTGGATGATGCAGTACGCAAGATGCAACCCGATATCGTGATTATCGATACCGAGTCACCCAGCCGCGATACGCTGGAGCACTTGTGTGTAATGCGCGACAGTATGCCGCGCCCGATTGTGATGTTTACGCATGATGGCGACACCAGCAAGATACGCGAAGCGACGCGTGCTGGTGTCAGCGCTTATGTGGTAGGCGGTTTGCCGAATGAACGCATGAAGCCGATTGTAGATGCGGCAATTGCAAGATTTGAAGAATTCAAGGCTTTGCGCCTGGAACTGACTGAGGCGAATACCAAACTCAGTGAGCGCAAAGTGATAGAGAAAGCCAAAGGCCTGCTGATGAAGCGGCGTGGCATAGATGAAGATGAAGCCTATCGCCTGCTACGCAATATGGCGATGGAACAGAACATACGCTTGGCAACGTTAGCCGAGCAAGTGGTACAGGCAGCGAAGTTGCTGCTTTAGACATACAGTTTTAAACACGGCGGAAACCCAACGACGGGCAGAAGTCAGCAGTCAATAAGTAACAAGGGCCACTGATGGCCCACCGGACAAAGGCGTCCTTGCACATAGAGATAATCCGTGTGCAGGACGCCTTTTTTATTTGTTTTTTTGCAACGCAAGTAATCGTTTTCAACAGTTTATTTTTAAGATTTTTTTAGCGCAGTTAACTCTTGTCAGGAGAAATAAATGAGCATTGATGATAAAAATCCAGCCAGCACCGTAGATAATGGCCGCCGCAACTTTTTTCGTGCAGGCGCCAGTGTGATGGGCGCCTCAGCCTTACTGGGCATGGTTCCAGAAAAAATCCGCAACAGCGCCTGGGCTGCAGGCACAGACGCTCCTGAAATCACCGAAGTCAAGATCGGCTTCATCCCCCTGACCGACTGCGCACCTATCGTAGTAGCGGCAGAAATGGGCTTCGACAAGAAATACGGTATCAAGATTACCCCTTCCAAGGAAGCTTCATGGGCGGGTGTACGCGACAAGGTCGTCAATGGCGAGCTGCATGCAGCCCATGTACTTTACGGCCTGATTTATGGCGTACAGCTTGGTATCGGCGGTCAGCAAAAAGACATGTCCGTATTGATGACCCTGAACAACAATGGCCAGGGCATCACACTTGCCAACCAGTTGAAAGATAAGGGCGTCACCAGCGGTGCAACCCTGAAACGCCTGCTGGATAATGAAAACCGCGATTACACCTTCGCTCAGACCTTCCCTACCGGCACCCATGCTATGTGGCTGTACTACTGGCTGGCTGCCAACGGCATTAACCCGATCAAGGACGTTAAAACCATCGTGGTGCCACCACCGCAAATGGTCGCCAATATGCGTATCGGCAATATGGACGGCTACTGTGTAGGCGAACCATGGAATGCACGTGCTATTTTCGACAAGGTGGGCTTTACCGTCGCTACCACACAGGACATTTGGGTAGACCATCCAGAGAAAGTATTGGGCACTACAGCCGACTTTGTGGCTAAAAACCCCAACACAGCACGCGCCATGATCATGGCTATCCTCGATGCATGCCGCTTTATCGATGCAACTGCCAACCGTCCCAAGGTGGCCAAGCTGATTGCCGGCAAGTCTTATGTCAACGCTCCGGAAGAAGTCATCGAAGGTCGTTTCCTTGGCCACTACGACAACGGTATCGGCAAGAAGTGGGAAGACCCTAACCACATGAAGTTCTTCAACGACGGCAAGGTCAACTACCCCTACCTGTCTGACGGCATGTGGTTCCTTACCCAGCACAAACGTTGGGGCCTGCTCAAGTCCGATCCTGATTACCTCGCTGTTGCGAAAAAAGTGAATCAGGTCGACCTCTATACCGAAGCCGCCACCCAGCTTGGTATCAGCGTACCGAAAGACCCGATGCGCTCCAGCAAGCTGATGGATGGCGTGGTATGGGATGGTAAAGATCCTAAGGCTTACGCTGCGAGCTTTAAGGTTAAGGCTTAGTTGTTATCCATACAGACTAAAAACTCTCAAAGGAAACCATTATGAGTGTAGTCAGCATTAGAAAAGAAAACCTGCAGGCGATCATGAGTAGCGAAAACACCGTTATCTCTACCCCATCAGCAGCAAAGGCTGCAGTTGCCGATAAGGCCAAGGAACCGGCAGCAAAGAAGCCAGGCAATTCGAGCCGGAAACTGGCGCAGCAATCCCGTGCATTTTTTGAGTGGTTTTTACCACCCATGTTCGGACTGTTGTTGATGTTATCGGTATGGACATTGATCTCGCATCAATCGCCAAACCTGCCAGGCCCGCTATCTACCTGGCACTCGGCAGTGACATTGTTCAGTGACCCGTTCTATGTGAACGGGCCCAATGATCAGGGCATAGGCTGGAACATCTTGTTCTCGCTTGAGCGCGTGGCACTGGGTTTTGGTTTGGCCGCATTGGTCGGTATCCCGCTAGGCTTCATTATCGGTCGCTTCCAGTTCATGTCACGCATGGCAGCGCCGGTAATCAGCATGCTACGCCCGGTTTCACCACTGGCCTGGCTGCCTATCGGTTTGCTGGTATTCAAGGCTGCGAACCCTGCTGCGATCTGGGTGATTTTCATCTCCGCCATCTGGCCAATGATCATCAACACCGCAGTGGGCGTAAGCAAGGTGCCGCAAGACTACATGAACGTGGCACGTGTACTTAACCTGTCCGAATGGAAGATATTCACAAAAATCCTGTTCCCCTACGTGCTGCCTTACATGATGACAGGTGTGCGCCTCTCCATCGGGGTGGCCTGGCTGGTGATCGTGGCGGCAGAAATGTTGACCGGCGGTGTGGGTATCGGCTTCTGGGTGTGGGATGAGTGGAACAACCTGAATGTGGAACACATCATCATCGCAATTTTTGTAGTGGGTATCGTCGGCTTGTTACTTGAACAAGTGCTGCTGTCCATCGCCAACCGCTTCAGCTACGAATAGGAACCATCATGGAAAAGAATATCCAGGAAAGATACGTACAGCTTGAAAACGTCAATATGTCCTTCGTTACCAAAAAGGGAACATTTGAAGCGTTGCGTGACATCAACCTCAGCATCCGCGAAGGCGAGTTCATCTCCATCATCGGCCACTCGGGTTGCGGCAAATCCACCGTGCTCAACCTGATTGCAGGCTTGCTGCAACCCACCGATGGTCTGCTGTTCTGTGCCGGACGTGAAATTGCAGGTCCAGGCCCTGAGCGCGCGGTGGTGTTCCAGAACCATTCCTTGCTGCCCTGGCTGACCTGCTCGGAAAATGTGTATCTTGCGGTTGAGCGCGTATTTGGCAAAACCGAAAGCAAAACGCAATTACTGGCACGTACCAAAGCTGCGATGGAGTTGGTGGGTTTATCACATGCTGTCGATAAACGCCCTGGTGAAATTTCCGGCGGCATGAAACAGCGTGTTGGCATTGCCCGTGCGCTGGCCATGGAACCAAAAGTATTACTGCTGGATGAGCCGTTTGGTGCGCTGGATGCACTCACCCGCGCCAACCTGCAGGATGAACTGATGGGCATTATGGCCAAATCCGGCGCAACTGCAGTGATGGTGACTCACGATGTCGATGAAGCAGTGTTACTGTCCGACCGCATCGTGATGATGACCAACGGCCCGGCAGCAGGCATAGGCGAAATTCTGGATGTAGAGCTTGCGCGCCCAAGAAAAAGGCTGGAACTGGCAGAAGATGCCAGCTACAACCACTTACGTGCGGAAGTGTTGCGCTTCCTCTACGAGCGCCATGCAAAAGCTGCTTAATGCCACAGCACATAGCAACTGTAGTCAAAAAAAAGGCCTGTCGGCAAGGACAGGCCCCGTACTCCAATGCAGTAAACACTAGCGTACTAGTCACCCATTCTCGCGAAAAAAGGAGCAACAAATGCAAGTTAATATGAGATTCAACCTGCGTCAAGTTTATCTCGCCGCATTATTAGGCGTTTCTGCCATGGCGCCAGTAGCGCAGGCAGAAGAACCGGAAGTATTGCCTGAATATACCTTCATGGATGCCATCAAAGGTGGCAAAAACCTCAGCAGCTTCCGCCTGCGTTATGAGCATGTCGATCAGGATGGCAACGGCCAGGCCCCGAAAGCTGCCGTACCACTAAAAGACGCTGAAGGCCTGACATTACGCAGTCTGGTAGGCTGGCAGACCGCGCCTTTTCACAACTTCAGCTTTGGTGTTCAGCTGATAGGCGTGACCAAGCTGGTGGATAACTATAACGACCGCAAAAACAACGTGAATGAAACCGGCCGCGAAGAGTATCCATTTATTGTTGACCCTAACTTTTTCGACGTCAACCAGGCTTACATCGACTGGACCGGCATCAAAAACACCAAGTTCCGCCTGGGACGTCAACAGCTGAATTTAGATAATGTACGCTTTATTGGCGACATTGGTTTCCGTCAGGTCATGCAGGTATTTGACGGTGTTTCCGTACTCAACAAGAGCATCCCGGATACTGAAGTATTCCTCGCCCACTTTGAGGAAGTCACGCAGATCACCACCAAACAGCGCGGTGGCGACCTGGATATTGCTAACTTGAAATACCGCATTTCTCCTACTGAATCCCTAGTGGGCTATGGTTATCTCTCCAATTTCGCTGACCTTGGTTTTGGCAACGGCTGGTTTGGCCCTGCAGCCCTGAATGCTCCAGTGGGCACTACCAACGCGCTCGCTGATCAATCCAACAAGACTTTCGGCCTGCGCCTGGATGGCATACATCCTTTCAACCCGAACCTGAGAGCGCTATACACGGCTGAGTACGCTAAGCAAACTGACTACTCGGGTGGTGACGACCGTATTGATGCACATTATTACAAATTGGGCGGCGGTGTCGGCATCGACAACTTTTCCATCCGTGCAGACCACGAAACGCTTTCCAGCAACGATGGGAAATATGCATTCCAGACACCATTTGGTACTAATCACTTGTTCCAGGGCTGGGTAGATAAATTTCTCACCACTCCAAAAGAAGGTATCAAGGACAACTTTGTTACCGCCACCTACAAGTATGGCGACTTCCTGTTTTATACCGACTACCACGTTTTCAACTCGGATGAAGATTTCAACCAGGTTGGTGGTGGCAAAGGCGACAGATACGGTAAGGAATGGAATGCCGCAGTCACCTACAACTACAGCAAAAACATCATGACCAAAATTGAATACGGCAAATATTCAGAAGATGACCAGTATCGCGCCAGCGCCACGGCGAACGCAGCCGGACGTATCCGCGATACCGAAAAGTTGTGGCTGACAGCGATGTATACCTTCTAAATTTCCAGCGACACAGAAGCAACACAACATGCACCATGTATATTTTTATGCTGGTGCATGCGCACTATAAATATGCACTAAAACTACATTCGGATAATGAAATATTGCATAGATGAATGATTTTAATCATATTTAAACACAAGGTACGAACCTTGCTCTTAATATGAAGTTTTAATAATCAGCACCAATTTGTGGCGGGCAGTGTTATGGCAGGTAAAATTTTTTTGATAGGCGCAGGCCCCGGCGATGCCGAGCTGATTACGCTCAAGGCTGTTAAAGCGTTGCAGGCAGCAGATGTCATTTTGCTGGATGACCTGGTCAATCGTGAGCTACTACAACACGCGCCCCAAGCACGCGTCATTGAAGTGGGCAAGCGCGGTGGCTGCAAATCTACCCCGCAACATTTTATCAACCGCATGATGGCGGCACTGGCCGAACAAGGCCAGACCGTGGTGCGCTTGAAGGGTGGCGATCCCTTTATGTTCGGGCGTGGCGGTGAAGAAATGCTGGCACTGCGCAGCGCGGGCATTAGTGTGGACATCATCCCGGGCATTAGCAGCGGCATGGCTGCCCCAGCCAGCATAGGCATTCCCGTTACCCATAGAGAATATGCGCATGGCGTAACTTTTATTACCGGACATACCCAGGAAGGCTCCAGTCCAGACTGGAAAGCCCTGGCCCAAAGCGGCACTACGCTGGTGATTTACATGGGCATGAAACACCTGACCACTATCGTATCGGATCTGATCAGTGCAGGTATCTCGACCGATATGCCTGCCGCTGCGATTCAGCACGGCACCCTGCCGGAGCAACGACAGGTGATCAGCACCCTCGGCATGCTGCCGATGGCAATACAACAGCAAGGTTTGACTAGCCCCGCCATTATTGTGGTGGGTGATGTTGTGCGTTTGGCACAGAGCATGAATTTACAAAATGCAGTTGCCGATGCAGTAGCAGTCGCTGCTTGAAGTTAAGCAGCGATTGATTGAACAGATGTACTTATTAAAGTAAGGCTGGAGGAGAAACACCATGCAAAAAATGAAACTGGTTGTTGTGGGTAACGGTATGGCGGGCATGCGGGCGGTGGAAGAGCTGCTGAAGATGGCCCCCGATTTATACGATATCACCGTGTTCGGCGACGAGCCCTACCCCAATTACAATCGCATCATGCTTTCGCCAGTACTGGCCAATGAGCAGACCATAGACGACATCATCCTCAACACCCGTGAATGGTATGCCGAGCACAACATCACGCTGCGCACCAGCGCGCGCATCAATAAGATAGACCGCAAAAACCGCGTGGTATATGCGGAAGATGGCAGCAGTGCTGAGTATGACCGCCTGCTGCTGGCCACCGGTTCCAAACCTTTCATGCTGCCTATCCCCGGTAGCGACCTTCAAGGCGTGCTGGGTTACCGCGATATCAAAGATACCAACGACATGATAGAGGCTGCCAAGACGCACAAACATGCCGTGGTGATCGGTGGCGGACTGCTTGGCCTGGAAGCGGCCAATGGCCTCAAGATTCAAGGCATGGAAGTGACCGTTATCCATAAAAATGACTGGTTGCTGGAACGCCAGCTCGACAAGACTGCAGGCAAGATGCTGCAAAAGTCGCTGGAGGAAAAAGGGCTGAGCTTCCTGCTCAATAAAGATACCAAGCAACTGCTAGGTGAAAATGGCCGCGTCAAGGCCATCCAGTTTACTGACGGCACCGAACTGCCTGCCGACTTGGTGGTGATGGCAGTCGGCATACGTCCCAACTACGCACTGGCAGAGTCTGCCGGTATCCACTGCAATCGCGGCATCGTGGTCAATGACACCATGCAGACCTACGACCCGCGCATTTACGCAGTAGGCGAATGCGTAGCGCACAGAGGTATCTCTTACGGCCTGGTGGCCCCCTTATTTGAAATGGCCAAGGTGTGCGCCACACACCTGGCAAACTTTGGTATTGGCCTTTACAAAGGCTCCGTGACTTCGACCAAGCTCAAAGTCACTGGTATAGACCTGTTCTCGGCCGGCGATTTCTCCAGCGGGGACGACGCTGTGGATGACGGCAGGGAAGAAATAGTTTTGCACGATGCAGTTGGCGGCGTTTACAAGAAGCTGGTAATTAAAGATGACAAAATCATCGGCAGCGTGCTCTATGGTGATACGGCAGATGGTGCCTGGTATTTCCAGATGCTGCGCGACGGCAAGCTGATTCATGAGATTCGCGACAACCTCATGTTCGGCCAGGATAGTCTGGGCAATACCGGCCACCAGGGCCAGGACAAAGCAGCCGCGATGACAGACGAAATGGAAGTCTGCGGCTGTAACGGTGTGTGCAAGGGCACTATCGTCAAAGCGATTAAGGAAAAGGGCCTGTTCACGATTGATGACGTGAAAAAACAAACCAAGGCAGCATCCAGTTGCGGCTCCTGCACCGGCCTGGTGGAGCAGATACTGGCCTCAACACTGGGTGGTGGCTATGCCGCACCTTCCAGCAGCAAGGGGGTATGTGGCTGTACCGACAGAAATCATGAAGAAGTACGTCAGCTCATCCGTGACAACAAATTCCTGAACATCCCGGATGCCATGAAAGGCATGGCATGGCGCACCCCTAACGGCTGTGCCACTTGCAGGCCGGCATTGAATTACTACCTGCTCTCCACCTGGCCGCATGAGGCAGTGGACGACCCGCAATCACGTTTCATTAACGAACGTGTGCACGCCAATATCCAGAAAGACGGCACTTACTCAGTGATTCCGCGTATGTACGGCGGCGTCACTACGCCTGATCAATTAAGAAAAATTGCCGATGTGGCCGACAAGTATGCCGTACCCATGGTGAAAGTGACCGGCGGCCAGCGTATCGACTTGCTGGGCGTCAAGAAGGAAGACCTCATCGATATGTGGGCTGATCTCGACATGCCATCCGGTTATGCGTATGGCAAGAGCATACGTACCGTAAAAACCTGCGTCGGTTCTGAATTTTGCCGTTTTGGTACGCAGGACTCCACGCAAATGGGTATTGATATCGAAAAAGCGTTTGACCACATGTGGGCACCGCACAAGGTTAAGTTTGCGGTATCGGGTTGTCCACGTAACTGCGCCGAATCCGGCATCAAGGACGTAGGCATTATCGGTGTGGATTCCGGCTGGGAAATGTACGTCGGCGGCAACGGCGGCATCAAGACCGAGGCTGCGCAGTTCCTGTGCAAGGTAAAAACTGCAGAAGAGGTATTGGAATATTCAGGCGCCTTTATCCAGATCTACCGCGAAGAAGCACGTTACCTGGATCGCACCGTACACTGGCTGGAACGTGTCGGCCTGGAATATGTGAAGAAGCGCATGCTGGAAGATGCCGAAGGCCGCAAGGCTGCCTATGAACGCTTGCTCTATGCGCTACAAGGTTCGGTGGACCCTTGGGCAGAGCGCGTACAGAAGCGTAACGAGCACAAGCAATTCGAGATCATCGCAGTTTAAGGCGATCTCTGATTGAAGCAGCGACACCGTTATTTAGCCTAAATACCTACTATAAAAATAACATCACCTGAGGAGTTATCATGCAAAAAAGTTTCTGGCAGGCTGGCCACAAGCCCACGCTATTTTCGGCATTTCTATATTTCGACCTGAGCTTTATGGTGTGGGTGCTGCTGGGCCCACTGGCGGTGCAGATCTCCACGGACTTGCAGTTATCACCAGCGCAAAAAGGCCTCATGGTGGCCACGCCGGTGCTGGCCGGTGCCATGTTACGTATCGTAATGGGCGTACTGGTTGACCAGATCAAGCCAAAAATGGCCGGGCTGATTGGCCAGGTCATTGTCATCGCCGCGCTGTTGGTGGCCTGGTTGCACGGCGTACATACCTACCAGCACACCTTGTTGTTGGGCTTGTTTCTGGGCGTAGCGGGTGCGGCGTTTGCTGTCGCCCTGCCGCTGGCTTCGCGCTGGTATCCGCCAGAGCATCAGGGCACCGCGTTGGGCATTGCCGGTGCCGGCAACTCGGGCACCGCGCTGGCCGCCTTGTTTGCGCCTGGCTTGGCAATCGCTTACGGCTGGAATAACGTGTTCGGCCTGGCACTGATCCCACTCACATTTGCCATGGTGGTTTACATGATTTTCGCCAAGGATGCGCCAGATGCCCCTGCCGGCAAATCTATCAGCCAATATCTGGCTGTGCTCAAGGATAAAGACGCCTGGTGGTTCATGTTTTTCTACAGCGTGACCTTCGGCGGTTTTGTCGGCATGGCCTCCTCGCTCACCATTTACTTCCATGATCAGTACGGTTTATCGCCGGTGCATGCAGGCTACTTTACCGCAGCCTGCGTGTTTGCAGGTTCGCTGGTACGCCCATTCGGCGGCAACCTGGCCGACCGTATCGGCGGCATCCGCACCCTGAGCGTGATGTATGCAGTGGCTGCCTTCTTCCTGCTGATATTGAGCTTTGGCCTGAAACAGCAATTCGTTGGGCTGGCGGTGGTAGTGGCTGCGATGCTGGCACTGGGTATGGGCAATGGCGCGGTATTCCAGCTGGTGCCACAACGCTTTCGTAAAGAGATTGGTGTCATGACCGGCCTGATAGGTATGGCAGGTGGCGTGGGCGGCTTTTACCTGGCTTCCAGCCTCGGCTACTCCAAGCAGGTCACCGGCAGTTACCAGGTGGGTCTATTGATATTTGCCGGCCTGGCAGTATTGGCGATGATAGGATTAATGGGCGTCAAAACCCGCTGGCGCACCACATGGGGCTCAGCCACCATGACCTCTGCTAAAGTGTAACCCTGACACTTCAGAATCAAGAGAGCGCTGTGTCGTCAAAAGCCATGTCCTTAAAAATCATCGTTGGGCAAAGCACAGTCACCGGGCCACGCGCCCGTAACGAAGACTTTGCCGGGGTAGTTACGCCCACCGATGACCGCCTGCTCACCAAGGGTGCTTTGGTGGCAGTGGCTGATGGCGTCAGCGGCAATGCAGGTGGCCGCGAGGCCGCTGAAATGACGGTGCGCAGCGTGCTTTCCGACTATTACGCCACTCCCGACACCTGGGAAACGCACACGGCACTGGACAAGGTGTTGACAGCAGCCAACCGCTGGGTGCTGGCGCAGGCAGCGGCCAACCGCGACCTGGCGGGCATGGCCACTACGCTGTCGTTACTGGTGATGCGCGGCCAGCGCTATTATCTGGCCCATGTTGGTGATACCAGGGTTTATCGCCTGCGTGATAACAAACTGGAGCAACTGACTACCGACCACGTATGGGACAGACCGGATATGCGGCATGTACTCAAGCGCGCAGTTGGCCTCGACCAGCACCTGTCCGTGGACTTTGCGGAAGGGGATATCAAGCCAGGCGATGTTTTTGCGCTGATGACGGATGGCATCTGGGATGTCGTGAAGGAGCAGGCCATCCATAGTGCATTGGGCTTGTTCTCCAATCCGCAAATGATTTGTGATCAACTCACCAAGCAAGCCATGACACTGGATGGTACTGACAATGCAACCGTACTCGTCGTGCGTATCGAAGAAATTGGTGAGGATTCGATCTACGCCTCGCTGGCTGACGCGAAAAGCCTGCCAGTGCCACAAAAGCTCAAAGCCGGTGAGCGGATAGACCTGTTTGAAGTGCAGGAAGTATTGCATGAGTCGCGTGCCAGCATCATTTATAAAGTACGTAATACCGAAAATGGCCAGCTATTCGTACTGAAAACCTTGCAGCCTTTACTGGCGCATGACGTCGATAGTTGCCAGGCACTGATGAACGAAGAATGGCTCGCCAAGCGCGTGGTATCCAAATATATCCCGCAAGTGCTGCCGCTCTCTTTTGAAAAGCGCAATCACCTCTACTATGTAATGACCTGGCATGAAGGCGCAACCCTGCAACAACGTATTTCCGGCGGCCATCATTTCACCGTCAACGGTGCCGCGAAAATCGGGGCCGACCTGATGCGCGGCCTGGGTATACTGCATAGGCTAAATATCATTCACCGCGACATCAAACCGGCGAACATCCATATAGGCTCAGACCAGAATCTGCGCATACTGGATCTCGGCGTTGCATTAAGCTCCAGCACCAGTACACCAGTTGCCATGCAGAACCCCGGCACGCCGAGCTTTATGGCGCCGGAGTTATATGAAGGGATCGTCGCCAACCCAAGTACCGACATTTATGCGGCAGGTGTCACCTTGTACCATCTGCTGACCCGGCGCTACCCTTATGGCGAGATCGAGCCTTTCCAGCATCCCCGCTTTGGTGAGCCGGTGGCACCAACGCGCTACAGGCCGGAGATTCCAAGCTGGCTGGAGAACATCATACTTAAGGCGGTTGCTCGCGACCCCGTAGCACGTTTTGAGACCGCCGAAGAAATGTTGCTGGCTTTGGAACACGGCGAACTAAAACCGATCTCTGCCCAGCAACGCACACCGCTGATTGCCAGAGCCAGGTTAGTGAAATGGCAATGGATTGCCATGTTCTCGCTGATCGTGAATTTTTTATTGATTTACCTGCTGGCTGTTTCCTGAGGAAACTGAAACTTAAGAAAACTGCAATTTTAGAAGTATTTGAATAACAGAAGTACCTGAATAATGATGGAGAAAGCATGAGCACCTGGACAAAAATCGCCCCCCTGGAAGATATCCCCAAGCTGGGTTCACGCGTGGTACGTAGCAGCAAGGGCGATATTGCCGTATTTCGTACCGCAGACGACCATGTATTCGCCTTGCACGATAAGTGTCCGCACAAAGGCGGTCCGCTGTCCCAAGGCATTGTGTATGGCGAAAAAGTCGCCTGCCCGCTACACAGCTGGAAGATCAGCCTGGTAGACGGCAATGCCGAAGAGCCGGACGAAGGACATACTGCGTGCTTTGCCGTCAAAGTTGAAGACAATATGGTTTACCTGGAGATTTGATTTTGCTTTCCAAAGACGCTGACAACGCCGCAATCGCTGCAAATATGCGTGAAGTTAAATCCACCTGCTGTTATTGCGGTGTCGGCTGCGGCGTAATCATTCAAACTGAAGCCGATGCTGTCAGTGGCGCTGAGAAAATTATCGGCGTGCGTGGCGACCCCGACCACCCGGCTAACTTTGGTCGCCTGTGCACCAAGGGTTCCACACTGCACCTCACGGCCAAGCCTGACGCGCGTGTGCAGTATCCAGAGTTGCGCCCGAATCGCGCCGAACCACGCAGAAGAGTGAGCTGGGAGGAGTCACTGGATTACGTCGCTGAGCGCTTCGCCGACATCATCGGCGAACATGGCCCAGATGCAGTAGCGTTTTATATTTCGGGCCAATTGCTTACCGAAGACTATTACGTCTTCAACAAGCTGGCCAAAGGCCTGATCGGCACTAATAACGTCGATACCAATTCGCGCTTGTGCATGTCTTCCGCCGTATCCGGCTACAAAGTGACATTGGGGGCAGATGCCCCGCCTGCCTGCTATGAGGATATTGATCATACCAATTGCCTATTTATCGCCGGCTCCAATACCGCCTATGCGCACCCTATCATTTATCGTCGCATTGAAGACGCCCGGGCAACCAACCCCGATTTGAAAATCATCGTGGTAGACCCGCGTCGTACCGATACCGCGCAGGCCGCAGATTTGCACCTGGCAATTCTGCCTGGCACCGATGTTGCGCTATTCAACGGCATGTTGCATGTCATGCTGTGGGAAGGCCTGCTGGATATGGCGTACATCGAGGCCCATACTGAAGGCTTCGATGCATTAAAGAACACCGTACGTGAGTACACGCCAAAAATGGTGGCGGACATCTGCGGCATCAGCGAAGCCGACATCGTGACTGCTGCCAAATGGTTTGGTGCCGGCCCAACGCTTTCCATGTATTGCCAGGGCTTGAATCAATCCAGCAGCGGTACCGATAAAAATGCCGCGCTGATCAACCTGCATCTGGCCACCGGCCAAATCGGCAAGCCGGGCGCCGGACCATTCTCGCTGACAGGCCAACCTAACGCCATGGGTGGCCGTGAGGTTGGCGGCATGGCGAATCTGGGTTCCGCACATCGCGACCTGGCTAACCCCGAGCATAGGGCAGAAATCGCCGAACTGTGGGGCGTAGCAAGCGTACCTGAAACCCCAGGTAAAACGGCAGTGGAGTTATTTGATGCATTGCGCGAAGGCAGTATCAAGGCGGTATGGATCGCCTGTACCAATCCAGCGCAATCCATGCCCGACCTAACGGCGGTGCATGAGGCTTTAAACAAGGCCGAGCTGGTGATATTGCAGGATGCATTCAATAACACCGACACCAATGCCTTTGCCGATGTTTTGCTACCGGCCACGACCTGGGGTGAAAAAGAAGGGACAGTCACCAACTCCGAGCGCCGCATTACCCATGTAACACCCGCAGTGCAGGCGCCGGATGAAGCACGTCCCGACTGGCAGATTGCCGTCCAGTTCGCTCACAAGCTGGCCACCTTGCTGGAGCATAAACCAGATGCCGACAAGCTATTCGCTTACAGCAATCCGGAACAAGTATTTAATGAGCACCGCGAAAGCACACGCGGCCGCGACTTGGACATCACCGGCTTGAGCTACGCCCTGCTGGATCAGCAGGGTCCACAACAGTGGCCATTTCCAGAAGGAGTGAGCACTGGCAAAGCACGGCTTTATACCGATGGCATATTTGAAAAAGCAGGCGGCAAAGCACACTTTGCCAACACCATCTACAAAGCCACCGCAGATAAAACTGATGCACGGCATCCGCTACACCTCACCACCGGGCGTCTGCGCGACCAGTGGCATGGCATGAGCCGCACCGGTACGGTAGCACAGCTGTTTAATCACGCAGAAGAGCCTGTCATCAGCATGAATGAAGGCGATATGAACCGCCGCTCTATCAAACCCGGCGACCTGGTAAAAGTGAGCAATAAACGCGGCAGCCTGATATTGCGCGCGCAACCATCCGAAGAGATCATGCCGGCGCAAACCTATATCCCCATGCACTGGGGTGCGAAATACATGAGCGGCCTGGGGGCCAATGTGCTGATGCCCTCGGCTTTTGACAAGACCTCCAAGCAGCCCGAACTCAAGCATGCCGCCATCAAGCTGGAAAAAGTCGAGCTGCCATGGCGCATGACCGTGATGCGCAGCTGGCAAAACCTGGATCTGCTGCATGAGATCCAAACACTACTCAAAAACTTTGATTACGCCAGCTGCGGCTTGTTTGGCCGTGATCCTGGCATCGTTATCCTGCGCGCCTCGCATGCTGAAGCCCCCCCGGCAGCACTGATTGAGCGACTTGATGCCATGCTGCTCATGACAGACGAGGTGCCCATGCTCAACTATAAAGATGCCAAACGCGGCATCAGTAAGCGCGTCCTCATAGAACACAACCAGGTCATCGGCGTCCGCTTGATAGGCGAGACTTTAGCCTCTGAATGGCTCAAGGAAGTAATGACGCGCGGTCATTTCACCGACGACCTGCGCCGCTGGGCGCTGGCACCGCTAAGCGCGCCGCCTACCGGCCAGCCGAGCCGAGGAAAAATTGTTTGCAATTGCCTGGACGTAGCAGAAAATGAGATCATAGACACCATCCACCGTGGAGCTGACCTCCTCACACTGCAAAGCAAGCTAAAATGCGGCACAGAGTGTGGTTCATGCGTACCGGAGCTCAACCGCCTGGTTCAAATCCACGCCAAAACTGCAGCCTGAAAGAAAGATACTAATGAACAGACTTTGCTTAAGCCTCATCCTGACGCTGATGACGCTATCCCCGGTAATGGCGCAAGATATGGGTAGCGACATAGAAACCACCACACCTAATGGCGACAAAGTGATTCTGCATCCGAATGGTCGCTGGGAGTTCGTCGATACCAAGCAAGCCGTAAAAGCCGCTGAAATCGCCAAACAATATCCAGAAAACCAGGGCTGCCCGCCGGGCACACAAGGCGGGCATTTTGGCCTGGGCCGATGCATACCGGTTGGAGATAAGGACTTTAATCGCGGCTCATTAAGTGGCAAAGGGCGTTAACTAATCACTTATTCAGATAGCACTGTTTGCCTTAAAGCAGCCCCCGCTCTGCAAACGACAAGGTATTATTCCCCGCCACAATAAAATGATCCAGCACTCGCACATCCACTAGCGCAAGTGCCTGCTTTAACGCGGTCGTCAGCATCTCATCTGCCCGGCTTTGCTGTGCAACTCCGGAAGGGTGATTATGAGCAAATATTACGGATGCAGCATTGTGATGCAGCGCACGCTTGACCACCTCCCTGGGGTAGACACTGGTTTGGGTGAGCGTACCTTCGAACATCGCCTCCTGAGCCAGTACCCGATTCTGCGCATCAAGAAACAACACCATAAATACTTCGCGCGTGAGTGCGCCTAGCTTCAGGCATAAGTAATCCCTAACTTGCTTAGGTGAACTCAGTACATCGCGCACCTGCATTTCCTCAGCTAATGCGCGGCGGCTCATTTCAAAAATGGCCTGTAACTGTGCAAATTTACTGGTGCCCATGCCGTGAATCTGGCTGATCTCTTGTTGGCTGGCAGAGAATATGCCATTGAGGCTACCGAATGTAGTCAGTAAATCACGTGCCAAGTCCACCGCACTTTTTCCGGTCACCCCTACCCGCAAAAAAATCGCCAGTAATTCTGAATCAGACAACACGGCCACCCCTTGCTGCAGTAGCTTCTCGCGCGGGCGCTCTTGCTCCGGCCAATCGGTAATCGCCATATCCCCCTCCGGCTTATCGTTGTTATTAAGAGTTTACTTTTTGACCCAGCCTATTTCTCTTGCTGTTAATCCCCCAATGAGGGTTTGCGCCAGATTCCTCGGAATTTCTGCTTTACTCTCCGACATGGGTATGCGGCCTGCCATCAACTCAGCAAAATCCTGCGGATAGCGTGGTAATTTCTCCGGCTCGGCAAACCCTGCGGGATACGCTGGCTGATTATTGGAAAGATCGTATTTATCCGTCGCACCAACCGTATGCAGTAGTTCATGCGCAACAACGACATTGTTTTGCCTGGTGTAGCTTTTATTGGCAAACACATTGACCAGGCCGACACGCCCTTTGCTGAGCGCTGTTGAATGTGGCAAAACCGGATGCGTAGCCGGATCGAAATACAGAAGATATAACTTGATATCCGGTGGTACGGCAATAGGCGGGCTGTTTTTATATGCCCACCAACGAAAACTCAAGCTCCACATCACGGTTTGTAGCATGCTGGCCTGCTCTTCCGGCTGAGGTGGCAGTGCCTCCACCTTAGGCGCCAGTCGCATTTCAAATGGGCGCCTTAATGCCAGACCGTATCGGGTAGCTTCTTCAGCAGCATAGATAGCGATCTCATCAAACTGGTCGGCATCCAGAGTAGCAATATACTTAGCCGTAGCGTCGCTGCCATCCATATTGATAGGGTAAACCGCCACGTATAGACTTTTCTTCCAGTCTAAATGCTGGCTTTCCAACCAGGTTCGGTGTGCTACAGTCGCCAACACGAACAACAGAATCGCAACTCTTAATTTCCGCCACATAGGTTTTAATCCGTGCTCTACTAATCGCAAGTGTATGGTTTGTATTTAATCCGAGAATCCATTTGCTGGGTTAAAATAACTGAATTAGTTGGAAATTTAACATGACTTCATCTATCAAACACATAGTTCTAGGCATCA
>JBAZTJ010000023.1:0-28601 GCA_041662005.1 Candidatus Methylopumilus sp. | reverse complement strand
ACCATTAAAAAGGCTGAGAACCTTGGTTACCAGTCGCTTGGGCTGATGATCGTCAGCTTTAAAATTTCATCCTCGATTGCTGAAAGCTATCACACCGCGAATCCGGAACTGATTTCAGAGATAGCAAAAATCATCCAGAAAAATCAACCAGATCAATATAATTTATACCAGCTGGACATTGCCGAGTTTGCTATTGTGAGAGAAAACCTGAATGACTCAGTAGCGCTAGAGTTATTGGCAGCAAAGTTACAGCGCGCTTTTGAACTCACCATTCATATCAACAATAAACCTTGCGCACTTGTCCCCACCATTGCATGCGTTTATAAAAACACACTGGGCACTTCTGTAGACGAAATATACTTACAGGCAAGACGTACATTGGATGACGCCTTACTGATAGGTAAGCATGTCGCAATTTACACGCCAGACCTTGACGTGCGTGCGCTTGAATACACTGAATTGGAGCGCTCCATTCTGGAGGCTTTTGAAAACGGTCGATTCGAACTTTACTTACAACCCATAGTAGACTTTCCAGAGAAGCTCTGCACCTATGCAGAGCTTCTACTGCGCTGCAAGAATGAAAATGGAGACTTCATTCCGCCGCCTACCATCATTGAGGTTCTGTACAACCAGGGATTTGGTGGGAATTTTCTGCGCTGGTTACTCAGCACATCCTGTCGCATGGGAGCTGAAATAAACCGCGCAATCGGTTACCCGGTGCAGCTATCGATTAATCTTGCGGCTGATGATCTGATTGATACCGAACTTCCACATTTGCTCTCACAGAGCCTTGAACTTTGGGGCCTTGAGGCAAAATACATTACCCTCGAGATTACCGAAAATGGCCTGTTGCTCGACGAAGAGCTTGCCAACAAGACCATCATACAATTAGTCAATATCGGCTGTACGATAGCCCTGGATGACTTTGGCACAGGCTATTCATCCATGACCCGCCTCCGCTCCATGCCTATTGACCTGGTCAAGATAGACCAGTCTTTTGTCCGGGATATTTATAAATCTGATAAGGATTTTGAAATAGTGCGAGCCATTATACTGCTCGCCCATAGCCTGGGAAAAACCGTGGTAGCTGAAGGCGTCGAAGACGCTGAATCGTTGGGCGTACTGAAAGAGTTATTTTGCAAAAAAATTCAAGGGTATTATTTCTCGCGGCCACTGACTTATAAAAAATTCATTGAATGGATACAGGAATTTCAGACTAACGTAGATTAAGTCCTAGCCAGCTCTGCTGGTATAATATCTACTATGCAAATCACTACACGCCTAGAGTTTGATGCGGGCCACCGCATTCCCAGCCATAAAAGCCAATGCCGCAACCTGCATGGTCATCGTTATGCGATTGAAATCACGCTTTCTGGCGATATTATCCAAAAGGAAAGCACCTCGGAGAACGGCATGGTCATGGACTTTTCTGATGTGAAAGCCATCGCCCGCAACAGCGTGGTTGATGTGTGGGACCATGCGTTTCTGGTGTATCGGGGAGACACCGAGGTCATCAACTTCCTGAATAGCCTGCCCGACCACAAAACCGTAGTGATGGACACGGTGCCAACCGCAGAGAATATGGCAGCCGAGGCATTTCGCATCCTGAATGGGCAATATAAAGACTTTTATGGTAATCATTTGAAGCTGGAACGTGTCCGGCTTTATGAGACCCCTAATAGCTGGGCAGACGCTGTTTACTAAACCCTGCGCAACAAACTCAAGTTACTCGGCATCGCTCTTTGATGGACTCGTCCACACGCAAGCACCGCCTTTGGCCAACCCCTCAAGATAGGCCTGATGTGCAGCCAGCTCATCCTCACCTGCTGCGACAATTTGCAGGGGCTGGGTCCTCAGTAACGAGGCATTCTCATCTGCTGATTTTGGCGTCTCCAGCATATCCATCATCAGGCTCTCCTGACCGCGTGTCATGGCCATATACACTTCGGCCAGCAACTCGGCATCCAGCAAGGCACCATGCAGGGTACGCCTGGAGTTATCTATCTGGTAATGCCGACACAGCGCATCCAGATTGTTACGCTGCCCCGGACGCATTTCCTTCGCCATTTTCAGGGTATCGATAATACTTACGGCTGATGCTTCGATCTTTGGAAGGCCTATCTTGCCAAGCTCAGCATTTAAAAACCCCACATCGAACGGTGCGTTATGGATCACCAGTTCGCCATCCGCAATAAAATCCAGGAACTCATTCACGATATCCGGAAAACGTGGCTTATCCTGCAAGAACTCAAGCGTAATGCCATGCACCTCTTGTGCGCCAGGGTCAATTTCGCGATCGGGATTAAGGTACACGTGAAAGTGATTTTGCGTGGCGCGCCTATTTACCACCTCTACCGCCGCGATTTCGATGATTCTGTGGCCTTGGGCCGGGTACAAGCCCGTCGTCTCTGTATCTAAAAATATCTGTCTCATTAAAGCGCTTCCTGTTCGTTGTGTATTTTTACAACCACATCATCTATTGCATGGCATGTTCATCAAGCCACACGCTGACGCAATACTTGCTCTACTCCCTGATTCGCCAGTCCGTCTGCGCGCTCATTGCCGACATCGCCGGCATGTCCCTTTACCCATATCCACTGAATTTTGTGCTGTTGTGCCAAGCCATCCAACTGCTTCCACAGATCATCATTCTTAACCGGTTTTTTATCGCTGGTACGCCAGCCACGCAGTTTCCAGCCATGTATCCACTCAGTGATGCCTTTCTGCACGTAGACCGAGTCCGTGTACACCTTTACATCGCACTCACGCTTCAATGCTTCCAAAGCACGTATAACTGCCGTCAATTCCATGCGATTATTGGTGGTGAGCAGTTCACCACCAAACATTTCTTTTTCTTTTCCATCAAACGATAACCATGCTCCCCATCCGCCTGGGCCGGGATTACCCTTACAGGCGCCATCGGCATAAATCTCTACATGAAGCTGATTACTCATTGTTTTCCATTTCTTAATCTTGGGTTTCTATTACTTTTTGACTATCATTTTTTTGCGTGGGAGTAACGACCAGGCTGGGCTTGAATTTTGCCTGCTTCCAGGCAGGGCGAATCAAGCGCATCCCAACCACTTTCTTTTTGGCCACGACAAAATATACCCCGCCCATCATAGGCCAACAGCGGCTACCAGCCTTGTCCATAAATTGACAGCGTTGCAGCCAGGTGGCTTTGCGGAATGGTGGAGAATAACAGGCCATACGACTACTAACCACCTCAAACCCTAGCAGCGCCAGACAGTCCTTTATTCGTAATAAAGTAAGGAAACTGCTATTCCAAGGGTAAGTGCCGTGGCGCGACACCATGCGCTTTAGACCCCATGCGCTGATAGGGTTAAATCCGGTAAGGATAAGATGCCCCTCTGCGACTAATACGCGTTCTGCCTCACGCAAAGTTTCCTGCGGATTCACGCTAAAATCCAGACCATGTGGCAACAACAGCAAATCGATACTGTTACTCAATAGTGGTAATTGCACCAAGTCACAGCGTACCGTGCCTTGCTGCAGATCGGCCCTGAGCGTAAAGGGGATGCGCGAACTACGCAGCAAATCCATTTGCAACATGCCTACCTGCACCGCATTAAAGCCGAACACATCGCCAACAGTCTCATCGAACAAGGCTTGCTCTTGCGTTCTCAGGTAATCGCCAAGCGGGGTTGCCAACCATTCTTGTTGATTATCTATTGACATTTAGTCCCTTAAAACAAATCATCGCACTATGTTGGAAATCATCCCCATCCCCGCATTCAAGGATAACTACATCTGGCTACTTCGTCGCGGCTCGTATGCGGTGGTGGTTGACCCCGGCGCTGCAGCGCCTGTCATCAATACCCTAAACAAGCTGGACTTAACGTTAGATGGCATATTGATCACGCATCATCACGCTGACCATATTGACGGCGTAGCTGAGTTGCTTAAGCGCTGGCCTGTACAGGTTTATGCTCCAAAAAAAGAACATTACGACTTCAATCACCAAGCGGTTGAAGAAGGTAGCATAATTAGTCTCGACACCCTTGGCTTAGTGTTGACAGTCTTGGAAGTACCGGGCCACACCTTGGGTCATGTGGCTTATTATGGCGCAAATTACCTGTTTTGTGGCGACACTCTGTTCGGTGCTGGCTGCGGCAGATTGTTTGAAGGGACCCCACGGCAGATGTATAACTCGTTGCAGCGACTGGCCAAATTACCGACAGATACTGCCGTTTATTGCACCCATGAATATACCGAGCATAACCTCAAATTCGCATGGGAACTGGATGCGCATAATTCAGCGCTAAGCCAACGTATTCAGCAAGCTTCAATCACCAGGCACGCCAGCAAACCCACACTACCCAGTACGATAGCGCTGGAGCTGGCAACCAATCCATTCCTGAGGTGTCACATGCCCGCTATCCAAATGGCATCCGGCATAAAAAATACTGACCCAATAGAAGTTTTCTCTGCTATTAGAGAGTTAAGAAATCATTTTTAATCATTGAGATAAATGATATATCTAAAGTTAAATGCTTACTTGACGGAGTCAGTCCTATTTAGCTACCATGCTATGGCCTCTACTTTCTATGGGGCGCGATATCACTTCAATGTCATATGAGACTCACTGCATGATCGTAAAATCCTTCATCAAGCTTGCTGCATTGGCTCTTATGCTGCCTCTTTCCGCTATTGCAGATACCAATGCCGCGGGTGATGAAATCATCATTCTCAATGACATTCCAATAGATAAGAGCCCCAGTCCCAACTTTAATCTCAAGCTACAAAGCGACCCTGTACTTAATTATTTGCCTGATGCTGCCGCACAAAGCCAGCCTACAATCGATCAGGCGTTGACAACTGACGATGACCTCAGGCAGCGCATTATCAATGGTTATGCCATGCCTGATGTGGAATCAGCCTATACCTCCAACCATGAAACCTGGTATGCCTCCCGACCAGACTATGTCAAACGCATGGTGGCAAGAAGCCAGAAATATCTGTTTCATATTGTGGAAGAAGTAGAAAAACGCGGTATGCCAACCGAAATCGCGCTTTTGCCTATGGTAGAAAGTGCATTTAATCCACAGGCGTATTCCCGTAGCCGTGCCTCTGGTATGTGGCAATTCATTCCATCTACGGGTAAGGATTTCGGCCTTAAGCAAAACTGGTGGGTAGATAACCGCCGTGACGTCACAGGTGCCACCAATGCTGCGCTGAATTACCTGCAGAAGCTGCATGTCATGTTTGGCACTTGGGATCTGGCACTTGCGGCTTATAATGCCGGCGAAGGCACTGTTAGGCGGGCTATCGAACGCAACCAGAAAAACGGTTTGCCAACAGATTATGAAAGCCTGCCGTTGCCACCTGAAACCAGAAATTACGTACCAAAATTGCAGGCGGTCAAAAACATTATGACCAACCCTGAGCGATACGGCCTGAACATTCAAGCTATCCCCAACCGCCCCTACTTTACAAAAGTGACTGCGCCTGAGCAAATTGATATTAAGTTGGCAGCCCAGTTGGCAGAAATATCATTAGAGGAGTTCTCTTCCCTTAATCCGGAATATAACCGCCCTGTCGTGACCTCAAGTGGCAAGGTACATGAAATCCTGCTGCCAATAAGTGCAGCCAACACCTTCACCATGAACTTGGCCAGCTATGACAAGCCTTTAGTAAGCTGGCAAACCTACCACGCCAAGCGTGGTGAGCGTATGGATAACATTGCCCGTAAATTTGGCATTGGTTTAGCACAACTGCGTGATGTCAACGACCTGCCCTCGCGTAACAAAATTGCTATGGCAAGGCCGCTGCTAGTACCGAATGGCAGTGGCGCTAGTGAAGTGATAGTCATGAATACGGATTACCAGTTAGCAGAGAACGACAAAAATCCTGATGCTGAAACCAGTAACAGCCGTACTATCATACATACTGTTAAAAACAGGGAAACGCTTGCCGCAATAGCCAAACGCTATGGGGTAAGTTCAAAAAACGTGATGGCAATGAATCACTTGAAAAGCTCAAGTGTCAAGCAAGGCCAGAAGCTGACAATTTCGACCACAACAAAAACCGTAAAACAAGATACAAAATCAAATCAGCGTATCGCCAGCATCAAGCGGATACGCTACACCGTTAAGCGAGGGGACACCCTGGATAGCATCGCACGCAAATTTGATGTGCCACGTGATGATTTACAGCGCTGGAACAAGATCACCGGCTCTCATCTGGTGCCCGGCAATAAACTTACCGTGCAAAGACCTGACGAAGCTTAATCGCTCTGTAAGCACACTGCAGCCTAATATCTCATGTCAAAAACCATCAGCATAAGAGGTACCCAGCATTCAGTCTGTTTTTTGGGCTGTGCATTAGTTTTATCCTTGATACTGTGCGGCTGCAATCAACTGCCATCCGGTAGCTCCGCTGATTATGACAAACCCTATCCTGCGGAAACTGGTGGCACCCTGATTGATGCAATGACGGGAGAGCCCAGCGGGTTGATCGCCATGATTGCTGGCGAGTCTGCCGCCTCTGCCATTGCCTCCAACATTTTCAACAGCTTATTAAAATATGACAAAAACCTTGAATTAAAAGGTGAGCTGGCAGAATCCTGGAAAATTTCGCCTGACCAGAAAACCATTACTTTCAAATTAAAACCAAACATGAAATGGGCTGACGGCAAGCCATTGACCAGTGCAGATGTGTTGTTCACCTGGCAGCTTGTCACCGATGATAATACGCGTACGCCGTATGGTGCTGATTACAAGTTAGTAGTAAAAGCGGAAGCCCCTGCTCCACTTACATTTCAGGTGACCTACTCTCAACCTTACGCACCGGCTATGGAGTCCTGGGCAGGCTTGCATATATTGCCCAAACACTTGCTAAAAGGACAGGATATCAATACGACGTCCTTTGCCCGCAAACCTGTTGGCAGCCATTACTACCAACTTGAGCACTGGAATAACAACGAAAATATCTCCCTGGTGCGCAATCCCAATGCAACTCAAGGCCAGGCACGAATTGACCATCTGGTTTCACGCTTCATCCCGGATTCAGCATCGCAGTTTCTGGAACTGCTTGCGGACAATATTGACGTGATGAATCTCGATCCTATCCAGTACGCCAGAGTCGTGCCCGCCCGCGCCGATATTTCAAAAAAGATCGCCTTATATAAAGAGCTGGGCAGCCAATATACCTACTTGGGGTTTAATCTTAAGCACAAGCCATTTGACGATATCCGGCTACGCCAAGCCATCAATTACGCCATTAACAAACAAGAGCTGATAGATGGCGTGCTATTAGGCCTTGGAGAGCCCATAGCATCGCCATACAAGCCCGGAACGCGCTGGACCAACCCAGAGCTACAGCCATATCCTTACGACACCGCAAAAGCGCTCTCATTGCTGAATGAGTCGGGTTATGCGGATCATGATGGGGATGGCATTCTGGACAAAGACGGCAAATCACTGGCAGTTGAAATACTGACCAACCAGAAGCCCCAGCGAGTCATGAGCGCAGTACTGATACAAAGGCGCCTCAAGGAAATTGGCATTGACGTCAAAATCCGCCAGGTGGAATGGGCAACCTTTATCAGCCGCTTCATTAAAACCGGAGATTTTGATGCAGTAGTGCTGGGCTGGAGTTTATCTCTGGATCCTGATCAGTTCAGCATCTGGCACTCCTCCCAAAACAAACCTGGCCAGTTCAATTTCATCAACTACAATAATCCGCAAGTGGACAAACTACTCGAACAGGGACGCCTTGAGCTGAATCCGGAGAAGCGCATGGTCATCTACCATGAGTTTGCCAAAATACTATTGCAAGACAGCCCTATCGTTTATCTATATGCAGGCTATGGGCTGCCCGCCATCAACAAACGGGTGAAAGGCATAGACAACCCTGCGCCCCCAGCCGGGATCGGTCATAATTCTTATGAGTGGTATATTCCGGCACCATTGCGTCGTAACGAGATTAGCCAGTAATCCCCATGATTAAATATCTGCTCAAGCGTTTATTCTGGATGGTGCCACTATTAATTGGCATCAGTCTGATCTCATTCCTGATTATGCATCTGGCACCTGGCGACATTACCGCTTCTGAAGCTAGTTTTAATCCTAAAGCCAGTGAAGAGTCGCGACAAAAGCTGCGCGAAATCTACAATCTGGACAAACCTGTGATCGTGCAGTATGGGTTGTGGCTAAAGCGCATGACGACGCTGGATTTTGGCAGTTCGTTTGCCTCACACCAACGGCCGGTATTTTGGGAGAGAAAAGACAAGGAGGGCAATGTCACCCCGGGAATGATCCAGCAGGCGCTTCCGATTACTTTACTTATCAACGTATTGAGCCTCGGCTTTATCATCATTATTGCCCTGCCACTTGGCGTAATCTCTGCAGTAACGCAAAACAAGCTGCCGGACCGTGCCATTACTTTGTTTGTTTTTATCGGTTTCGCGATTCCCGGTTTCTGGCTGGCGTTAATGCTCATGTATTGGACTGGCGTAGTGCATGCCTGGCTACCAATTTCCGGGCTGCATAGCCTGGGTTATGAAAAAATGCACTGGCTGGCACAACTTGGAGACAGTTTAAGGCACTTGGCCTTGCCAGTATTTATTTCAGCATTGAGCGGGCTGGCTGGAATCTCACTCTTTGTGCGCAATGGCATGCTGGATGTGTTGCATCAGGACTACATCACCACAGCACGCGCCAAGGGGTTGTCAGAAAACTCAGTCATTTATGGGCATGCATTACGCAACGCACTATTGCCACTTATTACCATACTAGGCCTATCCATTCCGGGACTGATCGGTGGCTCGGTCATTGCTGAATCCATCTTCGCTATCCCCGGCATGGGCAAACTTTTTTATGACGCAGTTCTCATGCGTGATTTCCCGGTGATTATGGGCATATTGACCATAGGCTCTGCCCTCACCTTGATAGGCAATTTGCTCGCTGATGTGGCATATGCCTGGGCGGATCCACGAGTCAGGCGAGGAGTCATGCAATGACAAATGCCGTGCTTGCCAGATCAACTGCCAGACGTGGCCTGTTGGCTACAGCCTTGTCCAACCCTCTGGCGTTGACAGGCTTTATCATCATTACCACCATCCTGCTACTCGCCGTATTTGCATCGCTGATAGCGCCTTATGATCCGGACTCCATTGATGTCAAAGCCATCCTGCTTGCGCCATCCGCACATCACCTGATGGGCACCGACGGACTTGGTCGCGACGTGTTTTCGCGCATGTTGTACGGTGCCCGCATCTCTTTATTGGTCGGTATTGTCGCCGTCGGCATTGCTACGGCTATCGGTATCATCCTGGGTGCAATCTCCGGCTATTACCGTGGCTGGGTAGATATAGTCATCATGCGCCTGGTGGATATCATGCTTTCCATTCCTACATTTTTCCTGATTCTTGCTGTGATTGCGTTTCTGACACCATCAATCTGGAACATCATGATCGTGATTGGCCTGACTTCCTGGATGGGGGTCACTCGCCTGGTACGCGCTGAGTTCCTGAGCCTGCAAGGCCGCGAGTTTGTAATGGCTGCCCAGACATTAGGCGCGAAGGATTTCCGGCTTATTTTCACTCACCTGCTACCCAATAGCCTGACTCCCATTATTGTCAGCTCAGTATTAGGGGTAGCCAGTGCTGTATTAGTGGAGTCTGGACTGAGCTTTCTAGGTCTTGGCGTGCAGGCCCCACAAGCCTCATGGGGCAACATTCTGACTGATGGTAAAGTATATATTCAGTTCGCCTGGTGGCTGTCGCTGTTTCCCGGCGTTGCCATTCTGCTGACCGTGTTAGGGTATAATTTACTAGGTGAAGGGCTGAGAGATGCCCTTGACCCGCGAACATCAAAAAATTAAATTCATATTGTTAGTTAAGGAAAGTATTACATGGGATTTCTCGCCGGAAAACGCGCACTAATCGTTGGTCTACTAAGTAACCGCTCTATTGCCTATGGCATTGCCGATGCTATGAAGCGTGAAGGTGCCGAGCTTGCCTTTACCTATCAGATTGATAAGTTTCAGGATCGCGTCACCAAACTTGCTGCTGATTTCGATTCCAGCATCGTACTTCCTTGCGATGTGTCAGATGACGCACAGATAGATGCCCTCTTCCCGGCATTAGCCAAACATTGGGATGGTATCGACATCATTGTACATTCAGTGGCTTTTGTGCCTAAAGATGCGCTGGACGGCGACTACCTGGAAAAAGTCACACGCGAATACTTTAGAATTGCGCATGACGTTAGTTCATACAGCTTTGTTGCTCTGGCAAAGGCTGCTTTACCCATGATGCTGGGACGCAATGCAAGCCTGTTAACTGTTAGCTATTTGGGTGCTGAGCGCACGCTGCCTAACTATAATGTCATGGGAGTGGCCAAGGCCAGCCTGGAAGCAAATGTACGCTACATGGCCCAAAGCCTTGGACCTAAAGGTATCCGCGTTAATGCTGTGTCCGCAGGGCCCATCAAAACTCTGGCAGCTTCTGGCATTGCCAACTTTGACAAGATGCAGGGCTTTAACGAAAAGCATGCTCCACTTCGTCGCAACGTTACTATCGAAGAAGTTGGTAATGCATCCGCTTTCCTCTGTAGCGATCTCGCTTCCGGTATTACCGGAGAAATCACATACGTGGATGGTGGCATGAATATCACTGCCGCAGGAACAGTGGATTAACCTTCACTCCAAGAGTGAGACTAGGCAGCCTAACCTTCAAAAACAAAGGTTTAGAAAACAAAAAAGGGCGGAAATTATCCGCCCTTTTTATTCGCCCAATGCTATTCAATAAACTTAGTTAGCAGAACTTGCACCCATCAATTGCTTGTTAACAGTGATCTTTGCTTTATCTTTTAGCGAGCGCACATACGCTGATGCATATTCACTTGATATGGCTTGCTGCAACTCCATCTCAGCGGTTTTCTTCGCAGCATCATCACTTGATAAAGTATCGTCAACACGCGTTACCTTAACCAGCAAATAGCCTTTTCTGCTATCTGCAATCCCAGCATAAGCTGGCAGTTTACTCGTGTCCATTTTGAATACCTGGGACATGGCAAGCTCAGTCAGACCTTGCGCATCCTTACGGTTAACCACAACCGACGGGATCCACTCCAAGGAAGCGTCACTCTTACCCTCACGCAAGGCAACTAATGCCGCATCACCTTTTTTAGCCGCTAACTTAGATGCCTCTTCAAGCTTCAGGAAGTCCTCTATGCCACCCTTTACTTCATCAAATGTACGTGGTGCTGCAGGCTTGTAATCGACTACACGAGCTGAAACCAGCGTGTTATTTGAGACCTCAACCGCCTCTGTATTACGCTTATCTTTCAATACTTCATCAGTGAATACAAGATTCATCAATTTATCATTTTTGAAGAACTTAGCGCCGTCGGCACGACTCAACCAATCCGTCTTTTGCACTTGCAACCCAAAAGCATCGGCGGCTGGCTTCAGACTACTTGATTGCTCATAAACCATATTGCTGAAATTATCAGCCTGCTCAGAAAACTTAGCCAAGGATTTTTGATACATTAACTCAGCACGAATTTGAGGCTTAACCGCATCATAGCTTTGTGCTTCACCGCTAACTTCTGTCAGCTTGATCACATGATAACCAAACTCAGACTCGACAAGATCACTCACAGCGCCTGGGGTCATGGAGAATACAGCATCCTCAAAAGGCTTTACCATGCTGCCACGGCCAAATAAACCTAGATCACCACCTTTTTCGGCAGAGCCCGGATCTTGTGAATACTTTTTCGCTAACTCAGAAAATTGAGCTGGATTTTTCCTAACTTCAGCTAAAACCTCTTCTGCTTTCTTTTTTGCCTCGAGCTTGGCCTGTGGCGTTGCATTAACACCGAAGCCAATCAGTATATGGCTGGCACGACGCTGCTCACTACCCTGAAATTTGGATGCATTTTCGGCATAGTATTTTTTAACGTCATCTTCAGATACCTGCATGCCCATAATCAAGGAGTTAGCGGACATCAATACAAACTCAAGTTTGACCTGTTCCGGCACACGGAATTTATCCTTGTTGGTTTCGTAATAGGCTTTAACTTGGACTGGATCTATCTTAACTTGAGAAATAAAATCTGCTGTTTTAACTTCAGCAATACTCACCTCACGTTGCTGATGCTCTACTTTCAATGCCTTCTCTGCCAATGATTGCGGCAAATAGGCCAGCGTTGCCAAGCCTTCCCGCGCCTGCTGGGCCAGTAAATCCGTTCGGATAGAGTTCTCGAACTTGGAGGGCGACAAATGATTTTGCTGCAAGAGGCTATCGTACTGCTGTTGGGAGAACTGACCGTTTTCCTGAAACTCCGGCAGATTCAAAATGTATTTGCTCAGCTGTTCATCGCTAATCCTGAACTTAGCATGCTTCACTTCGGAGTTAACCAAACGGGTAGCAATCAGTCGATCTAGCACGGACTCTTTAACTTCTGGATTTTCGAGCATGCTCAGATCTTTTTGACCCTGAGATTGCAATTTATTGCGCAGACTCTGCAGCGCATTCCCATACTCTTGTACTGAAATGACCTCCCCGTTCACCTTGGCAATAGGGGCGCTGGAACCAGCATCTCTCAAGTAAGCATCAATGCCAAACAATGCAAATGGAATAGTAATTAGAGCAAGAATAGCTTTAGCCAGCCAGCCTTTTGATCGTTCACGAATTAATTCCAACATAACGAATACACTTTCCAGTTTCAATAACAATGAATTGCCAGTACCAACCAGGCCGGAAACAACTTTTGAGTAGATGTTAAAGTGCAATGGATAGCACAATAAATCAATCCAAGAATATACCACACTCGGATATGGCGTGACAGGCTTGCATAGGGGATAGAAACGGAGAATTGAAAACAAAAAAGCGAGTCATAAGACTCGCTTTTTATCTTGGCGGAGTGGACGGGACTCGAACCCGCGACCCCCGGCGTGACAGGCCGGTATTCTAACCAACTGAACTACCACTCCTAAAACTTTTTTACCAGTTAGTTATCTAGTAAAGCTATCACACAATGCTGGTGACTGGTGGGTGCTGACGGGGTCGAACCGCCGACATTCGCCTTGTAAGGGCGACGCTCTACCAACTGAGCTAAGCACCCCTTGCCTCAACAGCAAAGAACGCTAGTTTACAGCATCCTTAAGTGCTTTACCAGCCCTAAACTTAGGGGAATTCGCGGCTTTAATCTTAATAGTAGCGCCTGTACGTGGGTTGCGGCCATTGCGAGCAGCACGTTTACCTACGTAAAACGTACCAAAACCAATCAGGGTAACCAAATCGCCTTTTTTCAAGGCTTTGGTGACAGCGGCAGTAGTTGCATCTAAAGAACGACCCGCAGCTGCTTTAGAAATACCGGCGGCTTTAGCGATTTGATCAATCAGTTCAGACTTGTTCACGTGTAATCCCCTTTCGTCATTATTAATATAAGACAGGCAGAAACCCTGTCCTAGCTTTATATCAAGCGGGAAAAGCCCATGTCAAGCCTTTCCCGCTAAATATTCGCTTAATGCTTAGTAATTGACGAAACTTCCACGTCTTTTGTATCTTTAACCTCTGCCGCAACGGCTGGCACCGTTAGCGCATCACTTTCTCTAGGCATACGCTCCAGAGCAATCTCAAGCACTTCATCTATCCACTTCACCGGATGAATCTCAAGGCAATTCTTGATATTTTCAGGAATCTCAGTCAGATCCTTCACGTTTTGCTCGGGAATCAGCACAATCTTGATGCCACCACGATGCGCAGCCAGCAGCTTTTCTTTCAAGCCGCCAATAGGAAGCACTTCTCCACGCAATGTGATCTCACCTGTCATGGCAACGTCTGCTCGCACAGGGATGTTGCTCAGCACGGATACCAACGCCGTGCAGATGGCAATACCAGCACTTGGTCCATCTTTAGGCGTAGCACCCTCTGGCAAGTGAATATGAATATCGCTCTTTTCATGAAAGTCCTCAGCAATTCCCAAGCGTTTAGCGCGACTACGCACTACACTCATTGCCGCCTGGATAGACTCCTGCATGACCTCACCCAACTTACCGGTAGTAATAGCCTTACCCTTACCCGGCAATACCACAGACTCGATTGTCAGCAACTCACCACCAACTTCTGTCCAAGCCAGACCCGTCACCTGCCCAACCTGATTAGCCTTGGCAGCGACACCGTAATCAAAGCGCTGCACACCAAGGTATTTATCCAGATTTTTAGGCGCCACAGTGACCTTGCGAACAGCCTTGGTCGCTGATTTTGTTTTTGCCAGTAGCAACTCTTTCACCACTTTGCGGCAGATTTTAGAGATTTCGCGATCGAGGCTACGCACACCAGCTTCACGCGTGTAGTAACGCACCACATCCCGTATGGCTGCTTCGGAAATGCTAATTTCCGTTTCCTTCAAGCCATGTGTTTCCAGCTGCTTAGGTAGCAAATAACGCATTGCTATATTGACCTTTTCGTCTTCGGTATACCCTGCCAGGCGAATTACTTCCATACGGTCAAGCAACGCTGCTGGAATATTCAACGAGTTTGCTGTAGCCACAAACATGACATCAGATAGGTCATACTCGACTTCTACATAATGATCGACAAACGTATGGTTTTGTTCAGGATCCAGCACTTCCAGTAACGCTGAAGAGGGATCGCCACGGAAGTCTTGGCCCATTTTATCTACTTCATCCAGCAGGAAGAGCGGGTTCTTGACAGCGACCTTGGCCATGCTTTGCAATACTTTACCAGGCATAGACCCGATGTAAGTACGGCGATGTCCGCGGATTTCGGATTCATCACGTACGCCGCCCAGCGCCATGCGCACAAACTTGCGGTTCACTGCCTTGGCGATACTCTGTCCAAGCGAAGTTTTACCCACGCCAGGAGGGCCTACCAGGCACAAGATAGGTGCCTTAAGCTTACCTACGCGCTGTTGCACAGCAAGATATTCGACAATACGTTCCTTAACCTTTTCCAAGCCGTAATGATCGGCATCAAGAATGGCCTCTGCAGTCAGCAAATCCTTACTGATCTTGGTCTTCTTTTTCCAAGGCAGATTAACCAGAGTCTCAATGTAATTACGGACCACAGTAGATTCTGCCGACATGGGTGACATCATCTTAAGTTTTTTCATTTCAGCATTGGCTTTTTTCAATGCTTCCTTGGGCATACCTGCTGATTTGATGCGATTTTCAAGCTCTTCGATATCCGCATTTTCGTCCTGCTCGCCCAGCTCCTTCTGGATAGCCTTGACTTGCTCATTGAGGTAGTACTCGCGTTGACTCTTCTCCATCTGGCGCTTAACACGACCACGGATGCGCTTCTCTACCTGCAGGATATCAATTTCCGCTTCAAGCAGGCTTAACAGGTGCTCAAGACGTTCGGCGACACTGAACATTTCCAGTATGCTTTGTTTTTCTTCAAGTTTGAGCGTCAAATGCGCAGTAATGGTGTCTGCCAGGCGACCGGCATCATCAATGGTCGCAAGTGAGGTGAGAATTTCCGGGGGAATTTTCTTATTCAGTTTGACATATTGATCAAACTGCGTGAACACGGTACGCATTAGCGCTTGCGTCTCGCTATCGTCATCTGGTGTATTTTCGATGCGTTCAGCCTTGGCAGCGAAACAGTCCTCGGTCTCGACAAACTCGACCACCTTTGCACGGTGTACGCCTTCAACCAGCACTTTTACTGTGCCATCAGGCAACTTGAGCATTTGCAATACGGTCGCGATGGTGCCCACCTCATACAAGTCGGCTGCATCAGGTTCGTCTTTATTGGGGGATTTTTGGGCAACCAGCAAAATCTGCTTGTTATGCTCGGAAGCGAGCTCCAGCGCACGAACTGACTTGGCGCGGCCAACAAACAGTGGGATAACCAGGTGCGGGTACACCACCACATCGCGCAAAGGCAATAGTGGTAACAGACCAGAATCTGGGGAGAAAGCCGGTAAAGTTTGTTCTGTCATGGAGAAACCTTCAGTGTTAGCTGCACACAGCAACATACTGTGTGCGTATGTTATCTAATTGGGGGCAAACACTGGCGCTTCAAGTGCCAGCGTTAAAAAACTTAAACGCATGGCGCAACGCTTATATCAACTTGTTATCCGGCTGTAACTTGGCCTAACTAGCTGACTCTGCGAGGCGTGGAGCCTCATCCGAGTAAATCATGATAGGTGGATTATCACCATTGATTACACCGTCATCCACGACAACTTTGGTCAAGTTGGGTATAGAAGGCAAATCAAACATGATCTCCAACAATGCATGCTCAATGATAGACCGCAGGCCTCGTGCACCGGTCTTGCGCTCCAAGGCCTTCTTGGAGATAACGCGCAAGGCTGAATCACGAAACTCAAGTTCAACACCTTCCATCTTGAATAGTTTTGCAAACTGCTTGGTCAGCGCATTCTTAGGCTCAACCAATATGGTCATCAACGCCTCTTCGTCCAGAGACTCAAGTGTAGCAATTGCCGGCAAGCGACCGACAAACTCAGGAATCAAACCAAACTTGATCAAATCCTCTGGCTCGACTTCTCTCAGCACTTCACCAATAGCGCGCGAGTCTTCTTTACTCTTCACTTCGGCACCAAAACCAATACCGCCCTTTTCCGAGCGTCTGCGGATGACTTTATCCAAACCGTCAAACGCGCCGCCGCAAATAAACAGGATGTTGGTAGTATCCAGCTGCACAAACTCCTGATTCGGATGTTTGCGACCACCCTGTGGCGGTACAGATGCTACAGTGCCCTCGATCAGCTTGAGCAGAGCCTGTTGCACACCTTCCCCTGAAACATCGCGAGTAATGGAAGGGTTGTCTGATTTGCGTGAAATCTTGTCGATTTCATCAATATATACGATACCGCGTTGGGCTTTTTCAACGTCGTAATCACATTTCTGCAAAAGCTTTTGCATGATGTTTTCGACATCTTCACCGACATAACCTGCTTCGGTCAGCGTGGTTGCATCAGCCATCACGAAAGGCACATCCAGCAACCTTGCCAGCGTTTGCGCCAACAGCGTTTTACCTGAACCCGTAGGACCTATGACGAGAATATTGCTTTTTGCGATTTCAACGTCATCCTTGTCATTGGGGACAGCCTGATCCAGACGTTTATAGTGGTTATAAACTGCCACCGAAAGGCTCTTTTTTGCCTGAGTCTGACCAATGACATACTGGTCGAGAATTGCACATATTTCTTTTGGGGTAGGAAGGCCGCCATCACGAGGCTTAAGCGCACTATCGCCCTGCACTTCTTCACGAATGATGTCGTTGCACAAATCCACACACTCATCGCAAATAAATACGGATGGGCCAGCAATCAGTTTCCTGACTTCGTGCTGACTTTTACCGCAAAACGAGCAATAAAGTAACTTTTCGCCTTCGGTTTTGGTCGTCATGAAACTTTCCTAATGTAATACCAACAATGCCATACTATGCCGCATCAGTGCGGTTGGCAATAACCTTGTCTATCATGCCATAGGCAACTGATTGCTCAGCGCTCATGAAGTTATCACGCTCAGTATCCCGGTCGATTTCTTCAGCTGATTTACCGGTATGGTGAGCCAGAATATCGTTCAAACGTCCGCGCAGATACATGATTTCTTTAGCGTGAATTTCAATGTCGCTGGATTGACCCTGGAAACCGCCTGAAGGCTGGTGAATCATCACGCGAGAGTTAGGCAAACAGAAACGCTTGCCTTTCGCGCCAGCGGCCAATAGGAAAGCTCCCATGCTGGCTGCTTGACCTATGCACAGTGTGCTGACATCCGGCTTAATGAATTGAATAGTGTCATAAATAGACATACCAGCCGTCACGGAACCACCTGGTGAGTTGATGTATAGCGAAATATCCTTATCCGGATTTTCAGCTTCTAAAAACAACAGCTGCGCCACAATCAAATTGGCAGTCATATCATTGACCGGGCCTACCAGAAAAATGACTCGCTCTTTCAGTAGCCGTGAATATATATCGTAAGAGCGTTCACCGCGGCCGCTTTGCTCAACGACCATCGGGATTAACCCGAGGCCCTGAGGCTCCCACTGGCTTTGATTGGAGTGACCGTGCGATCCAGATTGACTGTACATACTCATTTAAGCATTTCCCATCAAATCATCAAATTTCACTTTTTTATCAGTAACTTTGGCTAAATTCAGCACCCATGACACAACATTTTCTTCAGTCGCCAAGGCAGCTGGCTCATCCAGACGCTTTGGATCTTCGTAATACCAACGCACCACATCCGCAGGACGCTCGAAACTTTGCGCAAACTGGTCCACCATGGCACGCACTTGCTCAGCGTTGGCTTGCAATGAGTTCTTGTTAACAATATCACCAAGAATCAACCTTAAACTTGCGCTACGTTTAGCCTGATCTTCAAACATGCTTGGCTCTAGCGTTACATTAGCAAGATCCACACCACGTTGTTGCAGGTTTTGCTGTGTCATTTGCATCAGGCGATTAATCTCAACACCCACTAATGTTTTTGGTAACTCCACATTTGAGGTTTCAACCAGCGCTTGAAAAACTTGCTCCTTGACCTTGGCACGTACGCGCTTGGATACTTCCTGGCTCAGACTCTCCTTGATCTCGGATTGCATCTTTTCCACATCGCCATCTTCAACACCGAGACTGCGAGCAAAGTCGGCATCGACTTCTGGGAATTTTGCCTGAGACACCGTATTAACGGTCACTTGATATGAGACAGTTTTACCGGCCAATTGTTCAGGCTTATGATCAGCAGGATAAGTAATTTCAAAGGTTTTTTCCGCACCAGGCTTGCTGCCGATGACATTATCGTCAAACTCAGCAACGCGGCCGCCTTCTGCCAGCACCAGGTCCACACCCTGCTCATCCGTACTTTCAACTTCCTGCCCATCAATAGAGGCACGCAGACTCAGGTTAACCATGTCACCCTTTTTGGCAGCACGTTTAACGGGCTCATAAGTAGCACGTTGCTTGACCAGCACGTCTATAGTCTTCTTGACGTCAGACTCGCCGACTTCAAGCACCGGGCGCTCGATCTTTGCTTTGCTCAAGTCGCCAAGTACGATTTCAGGGAAAATCTCAAAAGTAGCCACGTATTCAAAGTGACCTTCAGCCTCAACGAAAGGCTTATGTTCAATATTCGGGAATCCTGCTACGCGCAGCTTGTTTTCTTCAACCGCATCCGAAAATGAACGCTCTACAGCATTAGAAAGCACTTCATCGCGAACTTGTGCACCATATTGTTGCTGAACAAGCTTCAATGGCACTTTGCCAGGGCGAAATCCGGCCACTTTGGCAGTGCGGGATAAACGATTAATGCGTTGGTTGATCTCTTCTTCGATCGGCTGCATCGGCACAGTAACCGTCATACGACGTTCTAGGTTGCTGATGGTTTCAACAGTAGCTGGCATGCTGGATTCCTTAAACTCAAGAAGTTAATGCGAACAGGGTGTAACAGATAGCAATATTTTAAGCCGGTTTCAGGGAAGTTTGTGTAAATTTCCGCGTCATACTTGTGCTTTAAAAAAGGTTTTCCGCTCATTCGCGTGATTATTAGAGCTGGGGAGTATAGCACAGGAGATCTTGTTGATAATCCCGTTTTTGGCATGGATTGTATATAAGGAATGGAGCGCTGAGATTGGCTTCAAAGCGTATTCAGCGCTAACTTCTTAATTAACAAGAAATGCCCGAAGGGCATTGCCAGACGATTATAAGGAGACGCTGAAAGACAGCTTGGCCGCTTCGAATTAAAGATTGAAAAACTACAATATAGAATAACTCAGTGACAGAGTAATCAGTTATATCTGGTGCGAAAGGAGAGACTCGAACTCTCACGCCGCGAGGCGCTGGAACCTAAATCCAGTGCGTCTACCAATTCCGCCACTTTCGCATACCTTCATCCCTAAAACTAAACTACGTTAGTAATTCAGGAAAGCGCGCTATTGTAGCGCATTATGGCACGCTCGAAAACCTCTAGCTTAAAAATCCTGCTATCTATTCGCCAGCAACGATGCGATTGCCTTCTGCCGGGTTGACACATGCCAGGTCAAGTAGGAAGATGCATGCATAGATTTAACATCTATGCCTCAATAGCCAAACCAAGAAAGTCATTATGCAAAGCACGATCAATCAAGAAGAAATCAACATGCTACGTTCTGAAGTCGAATTACTGATGAAAGAGCGTTACGCGTTGCTCAAAGTCACAGGTTCAGCCGCAGGCCTCATCGCGGAGCTTGATAGCCACGACCTTCCAAAAGGCGCAGTAGAAGCTGCTGAGCTGCTGTCGGCCAGCATCAACACGCTGACAGAAGAGACCTTGCAAGACGCTTTAGACTCTGTGCATGCCGCTATCGTCCAATAGTAATCGTCAGTAACTCACTGCATGGCCCAGCAACTAGCTGAATCCGGCCTCCAGCCTCCCCAAGCTCTGTGAAATCCGTTTGAAAATTGCCCGCGCCCCGCTCTGCATGTAATATCTCGCAGGGATGAGGACGAATGGCAAAATCAAATATAACAATTAAATTGCAAGCCATACATGGCAGGGGCTTTATTTTGGCTGGACTTGTAGCCGGGTTGCTGACAAGTTGCGGGTTCCAGACTTATCAGCCCAAGCCGATAGCACCGGCACAGTCTGCTGCAAGATACATTGCGCACGATCCTGCCAGCGCGGAATTCCAGCGATATCTTGCATATCTGGATTACCCGGAGAGCCAGCTACCCATCCAGCAATGGGGTTTGCGCGAGCTCACGCTGAGCGCCTTGTTCTTTCATCCGCAGCTTGATATAGCGCGTGCACAATGGCGTGCCGCTAGGTCGGGAGAAATCACGGCAGCACAAAGACCCATCCCCGGCATTTCAACCAACGTAGAAAACCACAGCCAGAACGATGGCGGCGTTTCTCCGTGGACCTATGGCCTGAGTATTGATGTGCCACTAGAAACCGCGGGCAAGCGCCAGGCACGGATAGACCGTGCTACCAGCTTGTCTGAAGCTGCCCGCATAGATATAGCGCAAACGGCATGGCAAGTACGCAGCCGCCTGGCCGGCAGTTTGATAGATTATGCTTACGCCACCCAGCAGGCGCAGATACTACAAGCAGAATTTGATTTGCGCAGTGCCATAGTCAGCATGCTGGAAAAGCGTCTGGAAGCCGGTATGGTTTCCAGCATTGAGACTAGCAACGCACGCCTGCTTTTGCAAAAAACCCAGCAGGCTCTGGAGGCCGAAAAAGGCCGCATCCCTGAACTACGTGCCGCATTAGCCAGCAATGCCGGCTTATCCATACAAAGCTTCAACAAACTGTCACTCTCTAACCTGCCCATGGAACGCACCCCTTTGCCTGCAGCCGCATTAAGTGACGAGTTGCAGCAGGCCGCCCTGCTTAACCGTCTTGATATCAGGGCAGCCCTGGCACGCTACGCTGCGGCAGAGGCAAAGCTGCGCCTGGAAATCGCCAAACAGTATCCTGACCTCGTTCTGTCGCCCGGTTACAGTTACGATCAAGGCGATAAGGTATGGTCTCTGGGCATATCCGCGTTGATGACATTGATCAACAAAAACCGCGGCCTGATTGCAGAGGCCAATGCATTACGTGACGTCGAAGCCGCGCAGTTCGAAGCACTGCAAGCTTCAGTAATCGGCAATTTATCGCAAGCAAAAGAGCGCTATTTTGCCGTGCTCAATGAGCTGGATAAGGCAAAGCAGTTTCAGCAAGCGCAACAAGCACGTATCCAGCAGACACAAAGACAGTTTGATGCAGGCTTTGCCGACCGGCTGGAATTGACGACTACCCGACTGGAAAACCTGCTGGCACAGCAAACGATATTAACCGCTGCCTATAAAGTCAGGCGCGCTGCTGCCAACCTCGAAGATATCATGCAGAAGCCGATAGATGACGTGCAGTCCATGCCCGCTGATCTCGATCAGGCAGTCAGACGATAATGCTGGAAATTTTCCAGAAAAATTACCGAGAAACCAACCTATGAACCGTAAAGTCGCCGTCATTATTGCCCTGCAGGCTCTCCTCATCATCGTATTGTTCTGGGTAATGGTATTTTATGGAAAAGATGAATATGAGGCTTTTACCAACGAGCAACCTGATGAGATTGAGACGCCTAACCGTGTCAGCACCGAGCAAGGTGCCACCATCGTCACACTCAGCCCGGAAGCACAGGCACAAAGCGCCATCACGACGACAACCCTGACATCCAGCAAGCATCAGGATACGCTAAGCGCTTTTGGCAACATCATGAGTATAGACCCGCTTATTGAGCTGCGCAGTCGCTACCTGACTGCCAAGGCCGATGCCAATGTAGCACGCGCCTCGTTAGCCAACAGCCAGCAGGAGTATCAACGCGTGTTGAAACTCAACCAGGATGACCACAATGTCTCCGACCGCGTAGTGATTGCCGCAGAGGCCGCATATAAATCTGACCAGGCCAAGGTGCAGGCCGCTGAGATCCAGGCCAGTAACCTGCGTGACAATATGCGCCAGACATGGGGGGAAACACTTTCCTTGCAAGCAACGCAACAGCCAGCCAGCAGCGCACTGCAACAACTGCTGCAATATAAAGAAGTGCTGCTGCAGGTGACGCTTCCGTTTGACGCCAAAACGCCTGCTAGCGGCGATACCATCAACATTATCCCTACCGGTAGTCAGAGCAAACCTATACAGGCGCGTTTCGTTTCCGCATCCCCGACAACCGACAGCACCATACAAGGTAAAACCTATTATTACCGGGCTCCTGCCGAAAGCTTGCGCGCTGGCATGCGCGTCAGCGTTCGCATGAATGATGGCAGGGGCAGCAGTTCCGCCAAGCAAGCCGAAGGCGTGGTCGTGCCTGCAAGCGCGGTCGTCTGGTATAGCGGCAAAGCCTGGGTCTACAAAAAGCAGGCCGCGGACAAATTCAGCAGGCAACCCATCAGCACCGAGACCGAAGCCAGTGGCGGCTGGTTTAATGCCGGCACCCTGAAACCCGGTGATGAGCTTGTCACCAGTGGCGCGCAGCTGTTGCTTTCCGAAGAATTCAAATATCAGATCAAGAATGAAAACGAGGATTGAATTGAAAATTCAATCCTCGTTTCAGTGCAGGCCAATATGGCGAAGCCATGTTATGCCGGAGCTAAAATGCTAATGAAACCTATCCATTTAACCTTCATTTCAGTGCAGGCTAATATAGCGACGCCATGTTATGCCGGAGCTAAAACGAGGACTAGCCAGCCATGATGTCGGCCATTGTCCGTTTCTCCATCCGCTTTAGCGGCGTCATCATTGGCCTGGCCAGCCTGGTGGTGCTGTATGGCCTGTACAGCCTGACACGCAGCAACCTGGATGTATTTCCCGAGTTTTCACCTACCCAGCTCATCATACAGACTGAGTCTCCGGGCCTCTCCGCGGAGCTAGTTGAATCACTGGTAAGCCAGCGCATTGAGAACAGCATTGCCGGCACCGTTGGTATCGATACCATGCGCTCGCAATCCATCCCCGGCCTGTCAGTAGTCACCGTCATATTCAAAGAGGGTACAGATGTCTACCGCAATCGCCAGGTGGTGGCCGAGCGGCTGACTACATTAGCGAATCAATTGCCTGCCGGCATTACCCCCAACATCACGCCGCTCACCTCCTCCGCCAGCACGGTGATGGGCATAGGCCTGGCTTCAGACAAGCGCTCATTAATGGAGCTGCGCACCATCGTGGATTGGACTTTGCGTCCGCACCTGCTGGCAGTGCCTGGTGTCGCCGACGTTAACGTATTTGGCGGTGAAGTGCGTCAATTCCAGATTCAAGTAAACCCGGACAAGCTGATCCGCTATAACGTATCGCTGCAGCAAGTGATGCAGGCCGCCAGCAAAGCCACCGGTGTGCGCGGGGCTGGTTTTATCGAGAATACCAACCAGCGCATCATCATTAACACCGAAGGCCAGTCATTCACGCCCCAACAACTGGCACAAACCACCCTGCTACATCGTAACGGACAGACTGTCAGGTTGGGCGACATCGGCACCGTGGTTGAAGGTGCTGCGCCCTCCATCAGCGCCTCTGCCATTGATGGCAAATCGGGCGTCTACCTCTCGATACAAGGCCAGCTGGGCGCGAATACTGATGGCGTGACGGAAGCCCTGGAAAAGGCCTTGCAGGAAATCAAGCCCACCCTGGCTGCCGAAAACGTGACCTTGCACGAAGGCCTGTTCCGCCCGGCTAACTTTATCGAAACAGCTATCAATGGGGTGCAGAAGGATATTCTGATCGGGTCTATCCTGGTCATTACCGTACTGTTCCTGTTTTTATTCAACGCGCGTACCGCATTTATCTCGGCCACCGCTATCCCGCTATCCCTGCTAACCGCCATTGTCGTGCTAGGTTATTTCAATATAGGCCTCAATATCATGGTATTGGGCGGGCTGGCAATTGCCTTGGGCGAGGTGGTGGATGATGCCATTATCGACACCGAAAATATCTTCCGTCGCCTGCGCGAAAATAGAATGCTGGCGATGCCTAGGGCCATATACAAAGTGGTATTCGATGCCTCCATGGAGGTACGCAGTTCCGTGGTGTATGCCACCATCATCGTGGCGCTGGTGTTCATGCCGCTACTTACACTGAGCGGCGTAGCCGGCAAGCTTTTTGCACCACTGGGGTTTGCCTATATTGCCGCCATCCTGGCTTCACTCATCGTGGCGCTCACACTTACACCTGCGCTGTGCTACCTGATGCTAGGCACGGCCAAGCTGGACAGTGAAGATCCACCGATGATACGCATCATCAAACAGACCTATGTCAGGATGCTCTACCGCATTGAAAAGCAATACAAGATCATCATTACCGTCGCCATTATCATCATGGCGCTCGGCTTGGGTACCTTGCCGCTGTTTAAAAGCCAGTTTATCCCGGCCTTGCACGAAGGCCATTACATCATGCATATGACACTGGTACCCGGCAGCTCAGAGCAGGAGTCACTGCGCATAGGCAAGAAAGTGGCCGAAGCATTAAGCCAGATCAAGGGTGTACGCTCCATCGCCCAGTGGGTAGGCCGCGCCCCCAATGGCGCTGATACTTTCGGTACGCACTATAGTGAGTTTGAAATAGAGATCGGTACCGTATCAGGCGAAGAACAAAGACGTATCCTGCAGGAAATCCGCGAAAGGCTATCCGGCGAAGATGACGAAGACATCGACAATGACGCAGATGGGCCCAGGCCTGCTGGCTTTGTTGGCGTCAATTTTGCCATCAACACCTTCCTCACAGAACGCATAGAAGAAACCATTTCAGGTTATGCCGCTTCGCAAGTCATCAACGTCTACGGCCGTGATCTGGATGCCCTGGACCGCGATGCGCAGGCTATTGCAGGGGTGTTGGCGAGCATACAAGGGGCTTCCGATGTGCTGGTACAGTCTCCGCCCGGCACGCCGCAACTGGTGATACGTCTGCGGTCTGACAAACTACTGCAATGGGGCCTGCAACCGACTGACGTACTCGACAATATCCGTGCCGCCTACGAAAGCCTGCCGGTAGCTCAGGTGTATCAAGGCAACCGTGTGGTGGGCGTCAGCGTGGTGTTGGACACCGCCTCACGTAACAACCTGCAACAAGTGGGTAAACTCCCGCTCATCAATAGCGAAGGCAAGCTGGTGCGCCTGAGCGATGTGGCCGATATCAGCCAGGAAAATGGCCGCTCAAAAATACTCCACTCGGGAGCCAAACGTATACAGACCATCACCGCCAACGTGGTCAACCGCGACATTGCCAGCTTTAGCAATGAAATGAAGGACAGGATACGCAAGGAAGTACAGCTGGCCCCAGGCAACTACCTGGCTTTTACCGGGGAAGCTGAAGCGCAGGCAAAGTCCCGGGAAGATTTAATCGTGCACTCACTACTAGCCGTCGTCGGCATATTCCTCATGCTGTATGTCGCATTCGGTCGCTTGCGCAACCTGCTACTCACATTCGCCAACTTGCCCTTTGCACTCATAGGCGGCGTGCTGGCGGTGATGTTCACCGGGGGCTGGATATCGCTGGGTTCGCTGGTCGGCTTCGTCACACTGTTCGGCATCACCCTGCGCAACTCCATCATGATGGTATCCCACTACCAGCACCTGGTAGATGAGGAGAATATGATATGGGGCCTGGAAACCGCCATCCGCGGCGCTTCCGAGCGCCTGCCATCTATCCTCATGACAGCCTTGGTCACCGCGCTAGGGCTGTTGCCGCTCGCCGCCGGTAGCGGTCAGCCAGGCCGTGAAATTGAAGGCCCGATGGCAACGATAATTGTGGGGGGGCTGGTGACTTCGACCATACTCAACTTGCTGATATTACCCACCATCATGCTGCATTTTGGGCGGTTTGAGAGAAGAGAGCAGCAGTAAATATCAGCAATATTTCTAGTTAGGTCATGCACTGGGAGTGCTTATGGATATTGGATCTCAGGGCATCGCCTAATTAACCAAGCAGTCCGCCGAATGAATACGGCAACATACTGTGCACCGCAAGCAGGTGGGCCCTACGCGGGCTTCTTTTCAAATTAAAATCTAGCATGTTCAGAATACTCCCACTCTTTGTCACCAGATTTGTAATGCTCTTCTCTTTCCCAGACTTGAGCTCTGTATATAATTCGCCAGTCACGCCCGTTGCGTAACCACTCATAAAATTGCATGCGTGATGCCCGCTTACTTTCATCGCCGAATGGCGTATCTTTGATATTCAAATCTTCGTTTATTGCGCTTCCAATTCCACCGCAATTGCTCACAGGTGTATCGGAATTTGTATAGTTTAAGTTTTTATCAACTAATTTCTTGGTACATTTTCCATCACACTTTGTTATTGGTGTGCTCATAACTTCCTCACTGGTAGGAAAATACAAGTTCACTACGACATAACCTGGGTCTTTAATATAAAGCTTACCAGTTAAAAAACTCCTTCTAGGATATGAGGCTGCAGGAGGACGAGTACCGCAACAAAAAGGATATTTGTTATAAAACGCTTGTGCTGTTTTCGTGGAATCATCCGATTTTATCGAGTTGTTTTGATATTTCTGCTGCAAAGCAGCCAGAATAATTTCTTCCTGCGTCAATACACGATTTTTCTCTTCGCAAAACCCCAATGGTGGCTGACTTTCTTTGACATCAAATAGATAATTGATTATCCAATTTGACGCTAGCAAGGATATAAAAATAAGCAGTATTAATTTCTTTGATTGAAAAAATCTCATCGCGCCATCATTCTTAGATTAATCATCATCTGCCGCTGAAAACAATAAGATCAGACACGATTATTTCTGATACTGATAAAAGATGTTCTGAGAGGCTTAATATAGATACTGCCTCTCAGGGTATGTGTAATTTAGTTACTCTGCATGAAATAAAATAGAAAGCCCGTGAAGGGCTTCCCCATCTTCGCTACGGGGCTAAAGCCCCTAGTCAGATGTGATCATACTTAATATACTTAAACCGAGCATCCTCGTTCGGCGTGCCTTCCAGCGCTCCGCCCTCTTTACCCGGTTGCCACTGAATCACATCTTCTATCTTCTTCGCCAGCGTCCAGTCTTTGTCGGTAATGCCCTTGGCACTATGCGTGCAGAGCTTGACGATGACAAAGGCGTAAGAGACTGTTAAATCTGGATGGTGCCATGCGGCCTCAGCCAGATGGCCAACGGTATTGACGACCATCAGCGTGCCTTTCCAGCCGCTGGTTTTGTATTTACGGCGTATCCAGCCATCCTCATAAAACCAGTGCGGCAGCTCGGCCGCTATCTTGGCGTTGATTTCATCCAGGCTGTATACGCGGTCTTTGGTGTTTGGTTCATCGACTAGATCGGTCATTTTGTACTCCTTTAAGAATTCAGTTCCATGCACATCGTACTTCTGCGCCCACCTGGGGTGGCTTGTCATGCGATATACCATCAGTGAAAGCAGCATGGTCTGCTTTGCCCAAGACCCAGGTTTTGAAACTTTGTCCGGCGGTAAAATCACCAAATTGCTCATCCAGCATGCCGTCTTTGATTAAACGATCCACCGATATTTGTGCAACCGTTGGGCGTTGTTGTTTGACCAGAATCAGGTGGTCTGCATTAAGCTTGGCGGCCAGCCATGCGGCAAGGCTATCGGAGGTGACTTGCCAGCTGGCGGGGATAGCATCATCCGCACACACCATTTTAGAAGGCAACCAGACGATGGCACGGTGCTGCCAGCCACGCTCGGCAATTTCCAGCTCACTGGCGGCTGTCGCCAATTTGGGATTAAGTCCGGTCATCATGACGCCGTATTGATCCATCGCCATCACTGCCATTTTATGGGCAACCAGGTCGCTGAAGTCCGAAAGCTTCTGCGCCTCGCGCACTGCATCGGCAAAAATGCCACCGCCCGGCACGATGACTACCTTGCCATCGCCATGCCGCGTGAATACTTCAAGCCACTTCTCCAGCTCTGGCGAGCCAAGCAGGCTACCGCCCAGTTTAACTACCCACATTGCCGCTCACATCTTTATTGTTATCCACGACATTGCCTCCAAAATACTGCATTAATTGCAACATGGATGATGCCTTATCCCACGTTTCACGATACTCTTTTTGCATTTCCGCGTCAGCCACGATGCCGCCGCCCGCCCAGAAACGTATCTCACTGTTGGAGTATATCGCCGTACGTAGG
>JBAZTJ010000022.1:0-28819 GCA_041662005.1 Candidatus Methylopumilus sp. | reverse complement strand
GCCATTCACGACCATCCCCCTTCTTGGTGTTCGGCATGCTGCAGCCGGCTAAAATAAGGAGGGAAATAAGGGCAAGCGATAAACTTTTCATTTTTGCATACACCATCAATATGGATAAGGCTGACATTCTACCTTGCTCCTTAAGTTTATGCCTACGGACTGTCCTGGCTGTTACAGGTTGCCAGCACCAAATAGCCCGATCAAGCCAATGATGATTAAGTAAATGGCGACAATGAAATTCAGTAGGCGTGGCATCAGCAGAATAAGGATGCCGGCAACGAGTGATACCAGTGGGGTCAGGCTGAGGTGAAGGTTCATAGTGATCTTTCTTGATGAGTTATTGGCAACGACAAATTATCTTACGGTGCCCGGAGTGCTTGTCAGTAAATGTCTGAAAATTTTGTAGGATGTTTTGAAGTGTACGCATGCTTGTTCGCTACGGCACCATGCTTACTGGTTCCAGTGCACTGGATTGGGTGTTGACAGCCACCATTGTGGTGATTACAGCCGCCTCCTGCAGATGCATTGACTATTGAATCTGCTACCTCCACGTTGATAAGTTTAGTTTGAACATATGCTTAGCCGAAATGTCTATTTTTTGGCATGCAATCTGCTAGATGACCTTGCTGCGTAAGGCGCTGTAAGCATTTTCGCAATTGATTAATTTGCGATCCCATTATTTATTTAAGGAATATTATGAAGAAATTATTAGCTGTTTCATTCTTGGCCATGGGCATCTCCACATCAGCAATGGCTGATGATCTGCTAGGTGCATTAGCTGCAGATGGATCATTCAAAACATTTTTGAGTGCCATCACAACGGCGGAGCTGACGGAGTCATTCAAGGCTGCAGGCCCAGTCACGGTATTTGCCCCTAATGACGCAGCATTTGCCAAGCTTCCCAAGGCCAAGCTTAAAGCATTGTTAGCTAATAAAGATGAGTTGGCAAAACTCATCAATCATCATCTGGTCGCAGGTAAGATTGGCAAGGCAGATGTTGATGCAGGCAAGGTGAAAACAGTTGAGGGCAGTGATCTTGCACTCTCAGTAACTGATGGCGTTAAAGTGAATAACGTAAAAGTGATCGGTAGCGAAATTGATGCTGATAACGGTGTGATTCACGTAGTTGAAAACGTGCTCAAACTTAAAAAGTAAGTAATATCAGTCAGGCATGTCAAAAAAAGTAAATCAAGAAAAAACGGGAGCCCAGGCTCCCGTTTTGTTATTTGCGGGTTTTATGAACATCACCCTGCGATTCTAAAATCATCTGGCGCTTTTTATCCTCAGCCATCTGCGCGGCGTTGATCTCACGCATGACGCCAGCCAGGTCAGCCTTCTTATGATCACTCCTGAAATTCCCCGTAAGCACGGCTTCCGGCGTGAGTACGCCATGCTCATATAGCTCCCATATTTCTTTGCCATATTGCGTCGTCAGCAACTGCGGGGCAAAGCGCCCAAAATAGGCAGCCAGGTTATCAACATCACGCTCCAGCATGCTCTTGGCATTGTTATTACCTGCGGCATCAACTGCTTGCGGCAAGTCGATAATCACCGGGCCATCACTGCCTACCAGAATGTTGAACTCAGATAAGTCACCATGAATCACGCCTGCACACAGCATACGCACCACCTGGTTAATCAGGATTGCATGGTATTCCAGCGCCTGTGCCTCGGACAGCTCAACATCATTGAGGCGCGGCGCGGCATTGCCATCATCACCAGTGACAAGCTCCATCAGCAGAACACCTTCGTAGAAATTGTACGGCTTGGGCACCCGTATGCCGACAGCGGCCAGACGATGCAACGTATCTACCTCGTGGCTCTGCCAGGCTTCCTCTTGTACCTTGCGGCCGTACTTGCTGCCTTTTTCCATAGCGCGTGCCTGACGGCTATTTTTTACCTTGCGGCCTTCCTGGTAAAGCACATTCTGGCGAAAACTGCGTTGATTGGCCTCTTTGTAAACTTTGGCACAGCGAACATCGTCGCCGCAGCGCACGACAAAAACAACGGCTTCTTTGCCGCTCATCAGTTGGCGGATAACTTCATCAACCAAGCCGTCTTCAACCAGCGGAGTAAGTCTTTTGGGTATCTTCATGGCGAGTATTTTACGCTGCAAACCACAATAAAACGTGCCAAAACTGTGTATAAGCGAAATATTCAGCGTTAGAATGTCTCGGGTTAACCTGAAGCGAGAACTTGTATATGACTACACCCAGCGATATTGCGCTTTTTGCCAGATATAACGAGTGGATGAATATCAAGCTGTATGACACTGCATCCAAGCTCTCAAAGGAAGAACTGCTTGCCGACCGCAAAGCATTTTTTGGCTCTATTCAGGGCACACTCAACCATATCTTCATTGCCGACATTATCTGGTTAAAGCGTTTCAGCCATCATCCGTCTAATCACCCGGCTTTGCAGGTAATCCAGGCCATGCAGGATCCACGCTCACTGGATGAGTTGCGGCTTATAGATTTTGCCGAACTCACCAAGCAACGCCATATGCTTGATAGCATCATCCTTAGCTGGGCAAACCAGCTCACAAACGAAGATCTGGACTATGTGGTGCATTACCGAAATATGAAAGGCGTACCCGCGGATAAAAAGTTAGGCAGTTTGCTATTGCACTTCTTCAACCACCAAACCCATCACCGCGGACAGGTGACTACCTTATTGACGCAATGCGGGCTCGACGTCGGAATCACTGACCTGCAGGCATTGATCCCCGATGCCGCAGAGTAATAATGCATGTCATATTTTTTGTCAGACAATTCTTACATTTGCTTTCTGTTCGGGCCGATAGTTGAAATGATCGATTTTAATTAAATTGCTGACCAAGCAATCATTAATTTAATTCAGATAGTCGGTCCATGGGTGCTGATGGAGCCTCCCTTGATATAGGTTTACGAGGGTAATCTGAGAAAAAATTGCCAGCCACCAAGTTAACCAGGGAGTACCGCTTGTTAAATCGCCGTAATCCACTAAACAATCGCCTGCTTGCCAGATTGAAGCCCGAAGTCTTTAACAGGCTTTTGCCTGACTTGGAATTAACGTCTCTGCCCAGAGATTGTGATATTTACCACCATACTGGCAAGATAGATTACGTCTACTTTCCTATTAGCAGCATCATCGCAGTCGTCAATGTATTGCAAGATGGGGCCTCGCCAGAGGTAGCCGCAATAGGCAATGATGGGCTGATCGGCATAGACCTTTTTATGGGTGCAAATTCCCTTACCAGCCGGGTGGTGGTGCAGAGCGCCGGTTTTGGTTACAAAATACAAGCTGGTATCGTCAAAAAAATATTCGATACTGAACCCGAGTTCAGGGCACTCATCATGCGCTACATCCATGTGCTTTTTACCCAGTCGGCGCAGATTGCAGCATGCAATCGCTATCACAACATAGAGCAGCAGGTCAGTCGCTTTCTGCTTACCAGCCTGGATAGGTGGAGTTCCAATCGCATCAGCCTTACCCATCAGCGCGTAGCGGATTTACTGGGCGTACGCAGGGCAGGCGTGTCAGAAGTTTCAGCCAAATTGGCGGAGACAGGGTACATCAAATACCACCGCGGCTGCGTCACGGTGCTCGATAGAGACGGGCTGCAATCGCAAGCCTGTGAGTGCTATCAGGTTATCAAAACCGAGATCGACACTTTATTAGCTTCGTAATTAGCTTCGTAAAATACTCCAGGCTCTTCTCAGCGGGCTGTATAGATTATCTCTCTCCCCCAGCTATACGTTTGAGTACATAGCTCATGTTTGTGTACGATAGCGGACAGAAGCTAACTATCTACTATGCAATTATTTGCTAGGGAAACCCCCAACAATAATTAGTCGATAGGTGGTGATTACGATGGAAAATGCACAGCAAAGCCCTATATCGGGCTGCATCATTTCTATACTGGTAGCTGACGGAGTAGATATTGATGCGATTGTCGCAGTACGCATGGCACTCAAGGAGTCAGGCGTATCTACGCGGATTGTGGCATCGCATCCCGGAGCAATTAAAAGCGCTCAAGGTATACCTATTGTGACTGACTGTAGCTTACAACTAGATGAATCATTGCGTTGCGATGCAGTGTTTATCCCTGGAGGCAATGCGATTGATCGCTTATGCCATGATGAAAACGCGCTGTATTTTGTGCGTAAAGCCTATAAAACCGGCAAGGTCCTCGCTTCATCCGATGGCGGGGAGAGGGTGATTATTAAAGCTGCGCAGTCTGCGAATTTGCCAAATGGTACTTTCGCTGGGCAAGGCGTTATTAACCACTCAGATAACGATCCCCATTTCTTCCGCCGTTTAGCTGCTGCAATGGCACAACGACATTTTTTAAGCCGTCCAGATGCTGAGCTAATATAAGGTTTATATACACCACTTAATAAACCAACGGTGGTTGTAAACAGCCAAAAATAATTTCCGGCGTGCCGCCACTATTTTTTTATCAAAACAAATCAAGTAATTAAATTGTAAGTGACGTTTGGCATAGTTGTTGCGAAAGATTCCTAACTACGTTTCTGGGTCTCAACTATGCAATCAAGCCAAGTACTGCAGAACTCATTAGTTCAGGATTTTTACGTTAGCCATAACTCCTGGCTTTATTCGTGGCTGTGCAAAAAGGTAGGCTCAACTTTTGATGCCGCCGATCTTGCTCAGGATACTTTCCTGCGGGTTTTGCTCAAAACCGACTTGGTTTCCATTATTGAGCCACGTGCTTACCTCACCAGAATCGCCCATGGCTTGATGGTCAATCATATTCGCCGTCGCGAAATTGAGCGGTCTTATCTTGAGGAAATCTCCCATCTGCCTGAGTATCAGGCGCAGTCGGCCGAGGCACGCGCCATGGCTCTGGAAGTCCTTGTCAAGATCGACGCCATGCTGGATGGCTTGCCCTTAAAAGTACGCTCCGCATTTTTGTTATCGCAGCTGGAAGGCCTTACGCATGCCGAGATTGCAGCTGAGCTGGCTGTCTCTATTGCCTCGGTGCGGCTATATATAGCCAAAGGCATTACCCACTGTCTTGAGCTGCAATAGCCTGGTTGCCTTCGCGTGAATCAGAACGATATCAATAATTCCTCCAAGCTGGCCACCAAGTGGTTTGTGCAGCTAAGCTCGGGCAATGCTAGCCAGAAAGACTACCAGGCATGGCAAGAGTGGCGAGAGTCTCACCCGGAAAACGAAAAGGCCTGGCAAAAAATAGAGCAGGTGACTAATCAGCTCAAAGGTTTTTCAACAGGGCTAGGCGTGGCTGGTACTTTGCGTCGCCTCTATGACCAACCCCATGTCGAAGGTCGGCGGCGAGTACTCAAGCAGCTGGCAGTACTGATGGCTGTTGGCTCCGCCAGTTACCTCACCTATAAACAACCCTGGCAAGAGCTGGTAGCCGATTACTCTACCGGTACCGGTGAGCGCCGCGAGCTTGCCTTATCCGATGGCACGCGCCTGTTCATGAACACATCCACAGCCGTTGATATTGCCTACGACGCAGCCCAGCGCACATTGACCTTGCTAGAGGGAGAAGTGCTGATCGAAACCGGACATGAGCAAGGGATGGCATACCGGCCATTCAAGGTAAAAACTCAGCACGGCGAGGTAACAGCGCTAGGTACCCGCTTTAGCGTGCGGGATTATGGTGATTTCAGTAAGGTCAGCGTATTTGATGGCGCGGTGAAGGTGATGCCAAAAAATAGTGAAGGTGCTGCAATGACGCTGCAAGCTGGCGAGGCGGTTAATTTCAGCATTGCTGCAGTTGCTGAAAAAGGTGTCGCCGATTATGCCGCCGTTTCCTGGACGCAAGGCTTTATCGTCGTAGATCAACTCACCCTGTCCGAGTTTGTGGCAGAGCTTTCCCGCTATCGGCACGGCCTGCTTCAGTGTGACCCGCACATTGCAAATATATTGGTATCAGGCTCATTCCCCACCGATACCGATTTAGCGCTCGATATCCTGTCTCGTAAATTCCCCATACAAATTAAAACCTTCACCCGTTACTGGACCAAAGTAACTCCAGCATAGTCCTGCAGTAATAGCCCCCCAAAAAAATAATTCAAAAAAAGTTAGCACTTTTTCATTCTCGATTGGCGTAAGGAGAAACAGCTAAAAAAATAAAAAAGTACATCAGGGAGAAGGCATGTTGTTGCAGCGATTCAAAATCCACTTTAACCATAGAGTGTTATTCAGTTATTTATACAAGATCAATATCCTTCTGATATTGGCTTTGATGGTGCTTATCGCCGGGTTATTTTTTATTAGTGATAGTTTTGCAGCAGGCTTTTCGCTCAATACCAGCATTCCCAGAAAAGCTTACAACATTCCCTCAGGTAATCTCGGTAAGGCACTCGCAACGTATTCCGCACAAGCTGGGGTAGTGCTGGTATTTGACCCGCTCTTGACGGAGGGCAAACAGTCTTCCGGATTAAAAGGTGAGTACGGGTTAAATGAAGGTTTTTCCACCCTGCTAAAAGGCAGTGGTTTGGAGGTTGCCGGTGACGGCAATGGCGAATATTCGCTTAAAAGGGCAAAAACTGTCGTAGACGACAGCAAAAACCTCCCCGAAGAGATCAGCCTTAAGGAAATTGCTGTCCGCGCTAAGCGCTTTTACGAAGTTGGACCATTGCCTGGTTTAGGCCTGACAAAAGAAGAAATCCCTGGAAACGTCCAAAGCATTACGGCCCAAGACATAAAGGAAGCTCATTCTCTGAGTATCACTGAGCTTATGAATCGCAAGTTGCAGTCAGTCACAGTTAATGACTACCAAGGCAACCCATTTCAGATGGATGTGCAGTACCGCGGTTTCACCGCAGGCCCACAAATTGGTACGCCACAGGGTTTATCGGTATTTTTTGATGGCATCCGTGTCAACGAACCATTCGGGGACGTGGTGAACTGGGACATGATTCCCACCATCGCTATTTCCAGTCTCGATGTCTTTCCTGGTTCAAACCCGATTTTTGGCTTGAACACTCTGGGCGGTGCTATCACCATCAAAACTAAAGATGGGTTCAACTATACCGGCACTTCCGCAGAAGTACTGACAGGTTCATATGGACGCAAATATCTGCAGGCAGATGGAGGATGGAATAACGGGACCGTAGCACTGTATGGTGGAGCCAATATTTATATGGAAGATGGTTGGCGCGAAAATTCGCCGAGCCGGGTGAATCAGCTATTCGGCAAGGCTAGCTATCGCGGCGATAAACTCGATTTAAGTTTAAGCACGCTGCTTGTGCAAACTGATCTTACTGGCAATGGCCTAGTACCCAGTGAAATGTACAAGCAAGACCGTAATGGCGTATTTACCTCTCCTGATACCACCAAAAATGACTTGCAACAATTCCAGCTCTCCGGCAGTTATTTCGTCAATGACGAATTTTCCATTACCGGTCAGGCATACCGCAGAAACAGCGATCGGCGGCAAAAAGGTTCGGATGTTATGCGTGGTTATAGCGATGAGTTAATAGCGAAAAGGCGTCCAAGCAAGACTGAGCCATATACCTGCTTCTACCCCAGTACTAATGGACAGGGAGTGCCAGACTACATAGTAGTGCCAGTTGAATATACGCAAGCTGATCCGAATAATCCAAGTGCTGAATTTCAAAACACACAGTTCTACCAGGATTTTGCTAATGGCACGCTTGATATCAGCAATTACACTAACTTGGTTAATACCGGCCTTACCCCTCAAGTGCTTGCTGCTTATAAGTATGCATTTGAAGAAAACAGAAACTTTACTGAGAGAAACTCCTATAACAGAAATAATCCGCCACCTGCTTACATTGGTCCAAACGATCCCAGTTTTTTTAATGAGCCCACGTACAGTACTAGTTTCAGTTCTGTTCAAACAGGCTATAACTTCTCAAGTGGTGGAATCCAGTATTCCGAAGCAGATACCTTTTTTACTCGCGACCCTGTTACTAATGCAGTGATAAAAAACTACATAATGACTCTAGCTCCTGTCAATCAGGCCGCGTGTTCAGCAGGTCAACAAGCCACTCTTGAACTCTCCGATCCGAATACTGGTAATCCAATTTTGGTAGATGGGGTTGGGCTTGACCAGCCCGGATACATTCCCGGCACACCGACTGCCATCATCACCGACAACCAGATCGACCAGGTGATCGATGGTGCATCCATGCAGTTCAACTGGAACCTTGGAAAGCACAAGTTCATGGTGGGGGCATCCATAGATTCCGCCACAGCGAAGTATACCAATGAGCAGCGTCTGGGATTTCTCGATGCCAATCGTAAAGCCTATCTGGACCCAGAACAGGCCCACCCGCAATTTGGCGGGGCACTGGTGCCACTGGTCAATAATAATTTCGATGGCAGCAATATAACCAAAAGCGTTTACTTCAGCGAGACTTGGAGCCCGGTTGAAACCTTGCATCTCAGTGCTTCGGGCCGCTATAACATGACCCATGCTAAAAACACGATTGCTGCACGTAGCGGGCTTTTTGCTTACAGCATCGGCGAATTAATAGCCTCGCCAGACCTTTATAACATTTGCACCGATACCGATGGCAATGGAACGGTCACCAATTCCGATTGTGTCGGCATACCAGCTAATTATCGGCCTTTGCGGTTGAATAACGCACTTGATCCAGAAGAAACTGAAAAATTCAGTTACTACTCCTTCAATCCTTCACTTGGTGCTTCCTGGCAGGCTAAAGAGAATTTGAATCTATACGCCAATTTTGCACAAGGCGCACGTACTCCAAGTGTTATTGAGCTCGGTTGTGCATTTGATAAAACGCCTACTCTTGCTGCTGGCGGTATTTATGTCCCCAAAAGTTTGGCCGAAAACCGGCAATGTACATTACCGACCACCCTTTCTGGCGACCCGTATTTGCCGCAAATTAAAGCAACGACATATGACGTGGGTATGCGTGGAACGATTGGCACTGGCATGCAATGGAATTTAGGGGCCTACCAGACAGATTTGAAGGATGACATCTATTTTGTTGCCGTAGGCAATGGCCAGGGGTTTTTTGACAGTATCGGCGATACCCGTCGCCGCGGGATCGAAGCAGGATTTTCGGGCAAACAGGATAAGTGGCAGTTCGGTGTGAATTACTCCCTGACAGAGGCTACTTTCCAGAACGACTTTTTAATGATCAGTGAGGATAACAGTAGTGCTGTTTATTCGGAAGCCTATGGAAGAGGACTTATCACGGTAAAAAAAGGCAGCAGAATGCCTGGAAATGCGCTGCAGAACCTCAATGCAAGTGTGCGATATGAATTGACTAGTAAATGGACAGTGGGGATAAGCGCGGTGATGCACTCAGACAGTTTTGTGCGTGGAAATGAAAATAACGAGCATGAGCAGGGTGTGGTGAAAGAGGTACAAGGAGCTAACGGAACGCGGCTGTTACCTCCCACAACAAACCCTGGAACAGTCCCGGGATATGCTGTATTCAATCTTCAGACCTCATATCAATTGAACAAAGAGTGGACAGCCACGCTACTGGTCAACAACGTTTTCGATCGTGAATATTTTTCAGCAGGGCGACTTGGCAATAATCCTTTTTCTCCTAGCATTTTCGGTGCAATCGGGCCAGATGGTTATAACCACAACTCAGGCGATTGGCGAAGCACAAACTTCATTGCTCCAGGAGCACCGCGCGGCATCTGGATGAGTTTGCGGTATGAATTTGATGTTACGAAATAGTGGGATATGTATCGAAACTTGGGGCATTTGCAACTGCCCTTATTGCATTCAACCGCAACCGGCTTAGAACTCACGAGGGACTAATGGATTGTGGTGAATTGGTGATGCGGGCAGCCACAAATGCCTGCTTATTGTAACGCTTAGGAGAAGATAATGAAAAACTCGTTAGTTCAATTAGCAGTTTTGGCAGCACTGGGAACTTCATTCCAGGCATCAGCAGCATTTGTTGCGGTACCAGATACAGGATTTACTGGTAGTGCTTATACAAGTTGTTATAACACTGGCCGGGTAGTGCCTTATGGCGGTGTGGCAAATAACACAAAGGGCAATTTCGGTTCTTACCCAATTGCGTCTGCTAATTACCCTTCTAGCAGCTCAAATAATACTTGCTGGGTTGCATTCTCAGGTAATGAAGCAACCCTGCCTGCAGGTAAAACAGGATTTTCTTCAACAGCAAGTGTGACCAGGTCCATTCCAAACCCTATTGGTGGTGCGGCAATTGGCGAAGTGTATGACCGTTACTGGCGCAATGCGACGACAAATATGTGCATTATTGGCACACGGGTCAGGATGTTTAATGTTGATTCGGATGCCGCTGCTGGAACTCAATATTTTGAGGTCAACGATGTAGTTCGTGGCGGATTCAGCGGCTCGGGCACTGTAAATGTAGCCTATACCATTTCCATTTCACCAGTCACTGTTGTTTCGCCAGTATTCCGCGTAGGCAGAACGTTTACGTCAGTTCAACACCGCGCATATAAATACGACACTCTCGCAAATAAAGCAGAAAACGGCACCAATTATTTGGACCTGCCAACTGCCAATTCTGTAAATACTGCAACCACTGGAGAGGCAACTGGTATCAATTCGACGACAGTTGCTACTACAACATTAGCTACACAAGATGCCGTAGTGAATGCTAATTACGTGGACTTCACCGCCGATGCAGTATTTACCGATGATGATGGCTCTACTAATGCTTATTCTGCATTTACTTACATTGAGGCTCCATGCACAGCTGTTCCTACAACACAAACTGGTGGTATCAGATTGCGTCAAACAGGACAAGAAAATGCCACGCAAAAAGTCATTGATATGGATGGATATGCAATCGGCACACCTTAATTCCTAATTAAGGTTTTGATGGGATGAATGCACGGCAAATTTATTTGCCGTGCACCTTAAATTTTCAGGAGTTTTATCATGGCTACTAAGATTTTTAATGCAACAGAAACAGAATACACAGGGACATCAAGTTCTGATTTTATTGTGGGTAATAACCTTGGCAATTACATTGATGGAGGCGCTGGCAACGATATTATTTTTGGTGGTAGCGGCGATGATTTATTGTTGGGTGGTGAGGGTAATGATTTGATTAGTGGTGGCGGTGGCAACGATAGTATTGATTTAAGCAGTGGTAATAATATTGCCGATGGCGGTAGCGGTGATGACTATATTTCTGCAGGCAATGGTAACGACATTATCAGTGGCGGTGATGGTAATGACGTCATCATTGCTAGCGGCGGCGATGACATACTGACTGGGGGAGCAGGTTCTGACTTTATCTCTGGCGGTGCAAGTACTGCTGGTAATGAAACAATCGACGGCAATGTATTCTTGGCCACCTCAGACGATATTTTGCTTGGGGATGCTGGTAACGATACGTTTGTGATCGGTGATGAAGAGAGTGCCGTTGGCGTGATTATTCAAGCCGGTGTATCGGGTTTGGATAATGAAGGCGAAGTGGCGCGATATACCGATAAAGTTGAAGCTGAAGAAGGGAACGAAGACGCAGGTTTTCTGGTGTACGACAATCTTACCGGCCAATATGTAGAGTTGGACGACGATATTGCAGAAGAAACCCAAACCGATGTTCGCCTAAATTTAGTGACTCGTCCCGGTAGTACAGCAATTAGTACATTTGCTTCTACTATTGAGGGTTATAACGCCGTAGACACACTGCTATTTACTCAATCCGGTGAGTTTGAAGAGTTAAGCTTTTCTGGTATTGAACGCATTGAACTTGCAAGTGGTGTCAACATTACTCTCTCGGCAGAGCAGTTGGAAGTAAATGGCGAATCTCTAAGTCTTGGCGAGATAAATCCAGGCTTGCATATCTACGGTGTTGCTGGCGGCCCTGCCGAAACAGTTACTGTTGAACTGGAGTACGAAGAAGCGACGTTTGAGCCAAGTGACACGATTGTTGGTGCTACTCCCGTTACTTACGATGCGGCTGCTCTGGAGTTCGACGATTACTCCGTTGCCAACCTGTTCCACAACGTCGACATGATCTATGACGCCAGCGAAGGTGTAGCAGGTAGTTATACCCGTATTGATGGTGCCAATGAGAGTGCCGGTGCCAGCGAGACTGTGCATGGTAGCGAGGGGGTTGATAATGCCACCATGCGCTTGGGTGACGATACCTACTACGGCAATGGCGGTAACGATTTACTAGTCGGCCATGGCGGTGCGGATCATTTGGATGGTGGCGAAGGCGACGATATTTTCCTCATAGGCGGCTTCGGCAGTGGTGTGCAAGGCACTACCTCCAAGGCTGATGATGGTAACAAAGAGTGGATAGCTACCGGTGTCAAGCATGACGTGATTGTCGGCGGCGATGGTGTGGATACCCTGCGCGTTACTACCGGCATTGGTGCAAATAACACTACCAACGGCACTGTTGTATTGAATGATGCTAACTTCCAGGGAATGGAAGTGGTGCAGGTGGGTGGTACCGTCGGTCGCCTCAATGTTGAGGACTCTGCCCTGCAACTGCTCAACGACCATTACTATTTCCGCGCTAATGGCAGCGTTGCTGATTTGTCCAATACCCTGGGCAATAACGGCGGCACTATCAACAACGTGGTAATCGATGCTTCTGGCGTAACTGCTAATGGTCTGTTGTTCGAAGGCAATGCCAACACCCAGACCTTTATCGGCACAACTCAGGACGACAGGTTTGTGGGCAATAGCGGTAATGACACCTTAACCGGCGGATCAGGTTCTGACACCTTCGTCTTCGGCAAGGTACATGAGCAGGTGGTGACTGGTTCTGCCACGACAGTGCAAACTTATGTGGATACTGCCTTCAACCTGACAGGGTTCGATACCATCACCGACTTCCTGCATGGCACTGATAAGCTTGAACTGAATACCGACCAATACTCTGCTTTGGCTGGTTTCACTGCTGCCAATTTTGTAGTGGGTGCCGGTGCAACTGCTGGTGATATTGATGACTACCTGATTTTTGATACCACCTCTCATACGCTGAAATACGATGCGGATGGTAGTGGTGCAGGTGCTGCAGTCAATATCGCAGTGTTGACAGGTGTTTCGACCCTGACAACTGCTGATATCGTTGTTGTGTAACTAGTGTTGAATGGGCAGGCGCAATGCCTGCCCACTTTCATTTCATGACAATATCCACGAATAAAAACAGCTTAAAAAAAGCCCTGTGGGAGCTTGCGCCTTATTATCGCCAAGTCGTCCTCTTCGGGTTTTTTACCAACTTCATGGTGCTGGCGCCTTCCTGGTACATGCTGGAAGTGTATGACCGGGTGATCTACAGCCGTAATGCCACCACACTGGGCATGCTCACCGCCATGGTGGTGTTTATTTACCTGGTGATGGAATCTCTGGAGTGGGTGCGCCGCAAGATGATGTATCAGGCCTCGCAGAAGATTGAAGCGGCGTTACAGCAAAAAGTTTTTAATACCGCTTTCCAGGCAAAGCTGAAGACGATGGACTTTCCTATCCATCAGGTATTTTCCGATTTCAAGATGATCAAGGACAGCCTGTCGTCGCAGGCCTTGGTGAGCCTGATTGATATCCCCTATGTGTTCATCTTTGTAGTCGCAATCTTTCTTATTCACCCGGCCTTAGGTTGCCTGACGCTGGTTGGGTTGACGTTGCAGGTGGGCATTGCTTTATTCAACCAATACCGTATCCATCCGCGTATGCAAGAGGCGAACCGATACGCACTCGAAGCCCACGCCTACTTTAGTGCTGTAGGCAAGAAGGCCGAGGTGATACAGGCTATGGGCATGCTGCCTAGCTTGCAGGGGCGCTGGCTGACAAAGCAGCAGTCCTTTCTGTTGCATCAGGCTCAGGCCTCTGAAATAGCAGGCATGAACTCTGCCAACTCTCGGCTGTTGCAGGTGATGCAGGCCTCGCTGGTGCTGGGGCTGGGTTGTTACCTGGTTATCCATGACTCACTGCCGTATGGCGCAGCGGGGATGATTATCGCCTCTATACTCGCGGCACGCGTACTTTCGCCGTTTATCCAGTTGGTTGGGCAATGGCGTACGTTGGACAATGCCCAGAATGCCTACATTCGGCTAGACCGGCTGTTCAGCAATATACCCCAGCCGGAAAAGGGCATGGCATTGCCACCGCCCACCGGTGAAATCGCTGTGGAGAACCTGAGTTTTTCCATGACGGAGCAGGACAAACCCAATGCCAGGGAACTGTTCCTGAAAAATATCCATTTCAAGCTGAGCCCGGGCGAGGTGTTGCTGGTGGCTGGCCCCTCGGCATCTGGCAAGTCAACCCTATCCCGCCTGTTGGCAGGGTTGCTACAGCCAAGTAGCGGCAAGGTCAGGTTCAATGGGGTCGATGCCTACCAGTGGAGCAAGGAGGAGCTTGGCCAACACATAGGCTACCTGTCGCAGACTATTGAGCTACTCGATGGCACGGTTGCGGAAAATATCACCCGTTTTGGCACGGTAGACGAACAGAGCCTAAAAACTGTTATTGAACTGCTGGATATGCAGCGCTTTATTGATGCTCTGCCAGCTGGTCTGGATACGCCCATCGGGAATGATGGCGAGTTTCTTTCCGGCGGCGGCAGGCAGTTGATCGGCTTGGCAAGGGCCATTTACGGTAACCCCAGGATCGTGATCCTGGATGAACCTAATGCCAATCTGGATGAGGCTGGCGACCAGACCTTGCAGCGTATGGTGAAGACACTCAAGCAGCAGGGTACTACCTTTATTATTATCAGCCATCTGCAAGGTATCAAGGCTATTGCAGACCATCTGCTAGTGCTGATGAACGGGCAGGTTCTCCGCTACGGCAAGCCGGATGAAGTCATGGCCTCGTTGCAGCAGCCCAGACCAGTTGCAGAATCCAGAGCCGGTGTCAGTTATGAATAGCCTGGCGATGCACAAACCACTGCGCAAATATCTTGCCCTGTTCAAGGGAGATTTGATGGTGGTCGCGATGTTCAGCCTGGCGACCAATGTGCTGATGTTGGCACCGACGCTGTATATGCTGCAGCTTTATGATCGGGTGCTGATCAGCAAGAACGAGCTGACCCTCTATGCCATTACCTTGATTACTTGTTTCCTGTTCCTTGTGATGGCATTTTGTGAGTGGATGCGTTCAGTTATTGTTATCAAGGCTGGAGTCAGGTTTGACCAGTTATTGAGCAGCAAGGTATTCACGCTGGGTTTTGCCCATATTCTGGGTTTGGAGAATGCCAGAGCTTCACAGAAAGCTGGGCTTACACAGAAAACCATGGCGAATGAAGCCATGCAGGACCTGACATATATCCGTCAGTTCATCACTGGAAACGGCCTGTTCGCATTTTTTGATATGCCCTGGACACTGCTTTATATAGCGGTACTGTTCATCCTCCACCACATGCTGGGCATGCTTGCCATTGTGTTCTGCATGGTCCAGTTCGGTTTGGGGGTATGGAACCAGCGCAGTAGTGAATCCCCTCTGGAGCAAGTCAACCTTGCCGGTAGGGCAAACCAGCGGTTTATTGATAGCAAAGCCAGGAATATCGAAACCCTGCATGTCATGGGCATGATTCCCAACCTGTACAAGCGCTGGCAGCTGATGCAGCAGCGCTGGAACCAGCTGGATGGCGACGCGATTCGCATCCAGACCCGTAACCAGTTGATCAACAAGTTCATCCGCTACACCATGCAGTCGCTGATGCTGGCCGCCGCTGCCTTGCTGGCGATTCAAGGCAAGATATCCATAGGGGCCATGATCGCCTCTAATGTATTAATCGCCCGGGCATTGCAACCGTTTGATGTGATTGTTGGTACCTGGAAACAGTTTGTAATGGCGCAGCAATCAATGACTCGCCTCGACCAACTGCTTGCCTCGGAACAGCCAGAGGTGGAAACCAAAAAGGTCAGTCAGATCCAGGGCCACATTACCTTAAAAGACCTGAATGTCAGCCTTGGCAATACTGACAGGCCAATTCTCAAACGTATCAACCTGGAGATTCATCCAGGCCAGATACTGACAGTGATGGGGCCTTCCGGCTCTGGCAAAACCACTTTGGCACGTTGCCTGGCGGGCATATGTCCCTGGCAGGGTGGTGAGTTGCTGATCGATGGTGTTTCGGCCTCCAGCATTCCGCATGCGCAGTGGGCGGCGGCGCTGGGGTACCTGCCACAAGACGTAGAGCTGATAGAGGGCAGTATTGCCGATAACATTGCCCGTTTTTCCGATCCGTCTCCCGCCGATGTCATTGCCGCCGCTCGGTCTGCCGGCATACACGACAGCATATTGCGCTTGCCGCAGGGTTATGACAGCAGGATAAACGAGTCTGCTGCCATTTTGTCTGGCGGCCAGCGCCAGTTGCTGGGGTTGGCACGTGCCATCTACCGTCAGCCCGCCTTGCTGCTGCTGGACGAGCCTAACTCGCACCTGGACGAGCATGGCGAGGCCAATCTGCTAACAGCGCTGCTCCGCCTGAAGCAAGAGGGTAAGGCCATTGTGCTGGTGTCGCATCGCTCCAGCATCCTCAAAATTACCGACCAATTGCTTATCTTGCAGAACGGAGAGGTCGCGCATTACGGCACACGAGATGCCGTGGTAGCAGAACTGAATCACGCCCGGCAATTACTGGCAGCACAGGCAGCCTGAGAACACATGATGAAACTGACAACGCAAACGATCGCCCCCGCACCGGAAGAAATAGCCGACTCACCCCAGGTGGTTGCCCTGCATGGATATGCCAACAATAAGCGTGCTGGGCGCATGGGCATGCTGGTACTGCTGGTCGGCTTGGGGGGCTTTCTGGTGTGGGCAGCCTTGGCGCCGCTGGATGAAGGTGTGCCCACTGAGGGTGTGGTGAATGGCGACGGTAGCCATAAGGTGATCCAGCATTTCACCGGCGGCATCGTCAGCAAGATGCTGGTGCACGAAGGCCAGCAGGTGCAGGCGGGCGATGTGCTGATCAACCTGGATGACACCTCCATACAGGCACGGGCAGATGAGATTAAACAGCACTACATGGGCTTGCGTGCGCAGGAAAGCCGATTGCTGGCGGAGAAGCGTGGTGCCCGGACTATCGCGTTTCACCCTGACGTACTGCACAACCAGGATGACCCCTATGTGCGGCAGCACATGCTCAACCAGACGCAGTTGCTACAGGCCAGGCAACAGGCATTGACTGCAGACATCGCTGGTCTTGATGAATCCATCCAGGGGCAGAGGGCGCTCATAGAGGGATACCAAGGCGTACTTGTGAGTCATCGCGCTCAACTGGCACTGCTTAATGATCAGCTCAGCGGTATCCGCCAATTGGTAATAGAGGGCTTTGCGCCCCGGAACCAGCAGAACGAACTGGAGCAGAAGGTGGCCCAGGTCTACGGCGAGATTGCTAATACCGAATCCAACTTGCTACGTAGCCGCAAATCTATCCTCGAACTGAGGCAACGTATCAGCTCGCGGCAGCAGATGGAAAAGAAGGATATAGACACCGAGATGGCGCAGGTGACGCTGGCCGTGCAGTCTGACGCAGAGCGCTACAAGCCGATCAGGGAAGAGTTACGCCGCATCGCCATTACTTCGCCTGCTTCCGGGCAGGTGGTGGGTTTGCAGGTGCACACGCTAGGCGCCGTCATCCAGCCTGGGCAGAAGATCATGGATATCGTGCCGGTCGGCGAACCACTGATTCTGGATGCCAGGATCCCGCCGCACCTCATCGACAAGATCCACGCGGGGCAGGATGCCGACGTGCGCTTCTCTACCTTTTCCAATTCGCCACAATTGTTGTTGGAAGGCAAGGTAAAGACTGTTTCCAGCGATCTGCTGACTGAGCAAGGCGCTGGTGGCCAGCTGCCTTCCAGCTATTACCTGGCCAGGGTGGTGATTACCGACAAGGGGCTGAAGGCGTTAGGTCATCGCATACTTCAGCCTGGCATGCCGGTGCAGATCGTGATCAAGACGGGTGAGCGCACCTTGCTGACTTACCTGATGCATCCGTTAGTCAAGCGCATCGCCGCATCCATGAAGGAAGAGTAAGCGCAGTGAGTTGTCATCCTAAAACATACAGAGTTTTCCTGCTGATGGCTGTATCTGTTTTCTGTTCTGCCACCCAGGCGGCAGAAAACCTGCTGAGCCTATACCAGAAGGCATTGCAGTACGACGCCCAGTACCGCGGTGCAGCGGCTAATACCGAAGCGGAAAGGGAAGAGATTAACAAAGCCAGATCGCTTTTTCTGCCCAAGGTTCAGCTATCTGCCAATGTTGGGAAAGGCGTGACGGACCGTACCTCACAGAGCCAGTTTGGGGCAGTTGAAACCAACTATGACTACACGCTGAAAAACTACGCCTTGAGTATAAAACAGCCGCTATTCAATAAAGAATCAGTCGCTTCATACCGTTGTACTGAGGCCAATATCAAGAGTAAGGAGGCATTGCTGGAGAAGGAAAACTCCACCCTGATTACACGTATTGCCACTGCTTATTTTGAAGTGTTGTACGCACAGGAAAGGATACTGGTCACTAAAAACAAGATAGACGCTGTACAGCAGCAGCTTAACCAGGCGCAGCGTCGCTATGAGCAGGGACAGGGCACCATCACCGAGATTAGCGAGGGGCAAGCCAATCTTGACCTGGCGCAGGCGGAGCTGATCGATGCAGGGAATTCTCTGGAGCTCTATAAACAGGTGCTAGGGGATATTGCCGGCCAGCCAGTGGAAGAGGTAGCGGCCCTGAATCCGGATAGTTTGCCTACCCGCATGCCGGATTTTGATCGACTGGAAGATTGGCTGAAGGATGCGGAGAGTAGTAATCCTGATATTGCTTTTGCCAAATACGCACTGGAAGCTGCGCGCCAGGAGGTAATACGCAAGCAGGCTGGCCATTACCCAACGCTGGACCTGGTTGGTGTGCGCTCTTATAGCGAAAACGACAATAACAACACCATAGGCCTGCGCTTCGATACCACCACGGTAGCCTTGCAGTTCCAGATGCCTTTGTACGCCGGCGGTTTAACCAATGCCAGCGTCAGGCAGGCGCTGGATCGTGTGGAAGCGGCGGAAGAACAGCTCAACCTGAGAACCAGGAATACCAGCGCTGCCATAAAACGATACTTCAATAGCATCCATAGCGGCTTGCTATCAATTCAAGCTTATCGCCAAGCCGTTAAATCGGGCGAGATGGCGCTTGAAGGCACCCAAAAAGGTTTTGCCGCTGGCCTGCGCACCAATATTGAAGCGCTTAATGCTCAACAAAAGCTTTACTCCAGCAAGCTTAACCTGAGCAAAGCGCAATACATGCTGGTCAACGATATCGTCAACATCAAGCAGACTGCCGGGTTGCTCAATGAAGCACAACTGCAGTCTTTAAATCGTTATTTTTCGGTGAACTGACATGGTGTTGGATCAAGTTTGGCGCAATCATAAAAATCAGGAGAGCTTAGGCATGGGTAAGTTTGTTTATAAATTTCAGCATGGTTTTACGTTACTGGAGCTGCTAGTCGTGATGGTCATCATCGGCCTGCTCGCCGGCTATGTCGGCCCCAAGTATTTCGCCCAGATCGGTAAATCCGAAGTGAAAACAGCTCGTGCGCAGATTGATGCACTGGGTAAGGCGCTGGACCAGTATCGGCTGGATACAGGTCATTACCCGCTAACCGAACAAGGTCTGGCCGCATTGAATAGTGCGCCTGCCAATGAAGGAAAATGGGCCGGGCCTTATTTGCAGAAAACAGTGCCAGCCGATCCGTGGGGTAAACCTTACCAATACAAAATGCCGGGAGAGCATGGTGAGTACGATCTTTGGTCGTTCGGCAAGGATGAGCAGCAGGGTGGTACGGAAGAGTCTACGGATATTGTGAACTGGTGATGATGACGCGGTCCTTTATGCCAGCTCATCATCTGGGAGCTATGACGCTGTGAAGTTTGAGATGAAAGTTGCCCGTGGGCATGATATCCAGTCACTCACGTTGCAGGCAAACGATGCGGTGCAGGCACAGCTATTGGCTGAGGCGCAAGGCTATAGCGTGCTGGCGGCACGCGCTTTGGAGAGCTTGCCCGGCAAGGGCTTGTTTGGCCGCTCCAGCTTTAACCTCATGCTGTTCAGCCAGGAGCTTTTATCCCTGCTGGATTCCGGCCTGAGCCTGGTGGAGGCGATAGAGGCATTGGCGGAAAAAGAGGCCAACCCCGAAACCCGTAGCGTACTGGACCAGGTGATGGCTGGCTTGTATGAAGGCCTGCCTCTGTCGAATTCGCTGGAGCGTTTTCCGCAGGTGTTTCCTGCCTTATATGTCGCCTTGATTAGAGCCTCCGAGCGCACCGGTGACATGGTGCAGGCGCTGGGGCGGCATGTCACCTATCAGTCGCAGATTGATGCGGTACGCAAAAAAATCGTGACCGCTTCTATTTACCCCGTGCTGTTGATTATCGTCGGCGGGCTGGTGATGCTGTTTCTGCTGGGTTATGTGGTGCCCCGCTTCAGCACTATCTACGAGAGTGCCGGTACTAGCCTGCCCTGGATGTCGCAGGTGCTGCTGGCGTGGGGGCGGCTTGCGCTGGAGCATGGCAGCGAAGTGCTGATGGGCTTTATCGCTTTTGTCGCCGTGCTCGGCTACATCATCAGCCTGCCGCGTGTGAGGCGAGCTTTTATGGATCAGCTATGGAAAATCCCGGCGCTAGGTGAAACCTTGCGTATTTACCAACTGGCACGGTTTTACCGCACGCTGGGTATGTTGCTGCGCGGCGGTATTCCGCTGGTGACGGCCATGCAGATGGTGGCTTCGCTATTACAACCTGCGCTGAAAAACAGTCTGTTGCTGGTAGAGCAGGATGTGCGCGAGGGTAAGACCTTATCCAACGCCATGGAAGAGCACGGTATGACAACCTCTATCGCCATGCGCATGCTGCGTGTTGGTGAACGCACCGGCCAGATGGGGGAAATGATGGAGCGTATCGGCATGTTTTACGACGAAGAAATCGCACGTGCGGTGGATTGGTTCACGCGCCTGCTGGAACCCTTGCTGATGGTGGTGATCGGGCTGGTGATCGGAGTGGTTGTGGTGCTGATGTATATGCCTATTTTTGAGTTGGCCGGGAGTATTCAATGATGTTGGCGATGGACGATATTCAGTATTCCGAACTGGAAACGAGATCTACACTATTGCTCCACCATGTAGAGTCCGCGCGGGTTCTGGCGGCCACTAGCGGCAAGCACTTGCTGGATGTGCTGGAGGATGTGTCCGGCTTATCGACTGATGCGTTTGTTTCTGCCTTAGGCGAGTTACTGCATTACCCAACAGTGGACATTGTGCAGCTGCATCAAATGACACCGGATTTCGAGAAACTGCCTTTCCAGCAAGCCAGCCGACTGGAGTGCCTGCTGGTACGCAATCTGCAATCTCAACTGTGTCTGGTATGTGCAAACCCGTTCGATCCATTTTTACCCGGAAAAATCGAACTCCTGCTTGATGGTGAACCCGCCATCTGGATGATTGCGCATCGCAACGATCTTGCGGCATTCCTTGGCAAGTATGAAGAAAGCATGCGCGCCATGGATGGCCTGTTGCCAGACCAGTCCGCCACTGGCGCTGAGACGCATGGCATCGAGGATATTTCATTAAAAACCATTTCAGAGGACACCAGCCCGGTGGTGAAGCTGGTGCGTTCTACCTTGTATGACGCGCTCAAGGCCGGTGCCAGCGATATCCACATGGAGACCGACCCCAATGGGCTTACCATCAAATATCGCATTGATGGCGTGCTCAATACCGTGGCCAGCGTGCAGTCTGCCTTACAGGCAGAGCAGGCGATTTCACGCATCAAGGTGATGTCGGAGCTGGATATCGCAGAACGCCGTATTCCGCAGGATGGTCGCTTCAAGGTGCTGGTGCAGGGGCGCGAAGTGGATCTGCGCGTCTCCATTATGCCTAGTGTGTTTGGCGAGGATGCGGTATTGCGTATTCTGGACCGCAAGGCGGTGACCGACCAGGCCAGGGGCCTGAGCATGGAGGTGCTCGGTTTCGAAGAATCCATCATGGCGCGTTTTCGCCTGCTGGCGGAAGAGCCCTACGGCATGCTGCTGGTGACCGGGCCTACAGGTTCGGGCAAGACCACTACGCTGTACGGCATTATCTCCGAGATCAACAACGGCCAGGACAAGATCGTCACCATTGAAGACCCGGTGGAGTACCAATTGCCCGGCGTGCTGCAGATTCCGGTCAACGAGAAAAAGGGCCTGACCTTTGCGCGAGGGCTGCGCTCTATCCTGCGGCATGACCCGGACAAGATCATGGTGGGCGAAATTCGTGATTCGGAAACCGCACAGATCGCCGTACAGTCGGCGCTGACAGGCCATCTTGTGCTGACGACAGTGCATGCCAACAACGTGTTTGACGTGATCGGCCGCTTTACCAATATGGATGTCGATCCCTACAGCTTTGTTTCTGCCATCAACGGCATCATGGCACAGCGCCTGGTACGCATTATCTGCCCGCACTGCGCGGTGGATGACCAACCGGATGAGGCGCTGATTACCAAATCCGGGCTGCAAGCCGATGCCCTGGGTGATTTCCGCTTTCGTATCGGGCAAGGTTGCGGCCAATGCCACGGTACCGGCTATCGCGGGCGCAAGGCCATTGCCGAGCTGCTGTGCTTTACCGACGAGATACGCGAGCTGATCGTGACTCGCGAGCCGGTACGCAAAGTGAAAGAGGTGGCCCGCGCCAACGGCACCCGCAGTATGCGCGAGGCTGTGCTGGATATGGTGAAACGCGGTGAAACTACATTGCTGGAGGCTAATCGTGTTACTTCGCTTACCTGATTTACCTATGCCAGGGTTCCCTATCCAAGACAGGCTGCGCATATTCATGCACCCGCACCAGCTGGTATTGCTGCGCATCAAGCGTGGTAATGCCCAGCATATTATTAGCAAACAGGTGATTGCCTGTCATGCGGGCGAGCCAGGAACGAGCAAGGCAGAGGCTAGCTGGATGCCTGCGGTCAGCACGCTGGCTACGGTGCTGCGCGATAAAAGCTGGCATGGCGCTAAGCCGCAGTTGGTGCTTTCCAACCACTTTGTACGTTATGCACTGATTCCCTGGCATGACAGTCTCGGCAATCACGCGGAACGGCAGGCTTACCTGCGGCACAGCTTCCAGTTAGCGTATGGCGACAGTGCCAAGGGCTGGGATTTGCGCATGAGCGATAACGGCGTGCAGCGTGCCTCAGTGGCTAGCGGCATCGAGCAAAGCCTGTTGCAGCATGTGCAGCAAGCCTTTGAAGCTGCCGGGCTCAGTACGAGCGAAATCTATCCGCACCTGATGGTGGCGATGAATCAGGTGCGGCAGCAAACCGATCATGCTGCCTACTGGTTCGCGCTGGTGGAAAGCGGCAGGCTATGCATTTCACTGATACAGGATGGCCATTGGCGTTCGGTGAAGGCCTGCGCTGCTGCAGAAGATATAGCCGGCCAGATTACTGCCTTGATTGAGCGCGAGTCCGTTCTCTGCGGTATCAACACCACTGGCTGGCCGCTGCTGATGTATTGGCCGGGACATACTGCCGACAGCGAAATGCAAATATCCAATCGGCCATTACCCCATCCTCCACTCCCCAATCGCCCACTACTCAATCGTAAGGTTGAGTGGATACGGCCGCTAAATTTGGGCCGCCTGGAAGCCGATGTGGGAGATGGCGACAGGCTTGATGCCACCAGCCAACTCGCAGGTGCAAGCAGCAGCCTTGAGCTGGCAATGTGGGCATGAGCCGGGTGCGCGGTATGTCGGTACGCAAGGTAGTGCTCAACCATGCTGCATCACGCGACAGGCAAACTCTCGCAGGGCGGGTTTTGCTGGCGATGGGCGTTATTGCCTTATGCCTGGTGCTGCATCAACTGCGGCAGTTGGGCATGGAAAAGCGAGCACTGGAATCCGAGATGGCCAGCTTGCAACATCCACAGGTAATACCCCGGCCCAAAGCCTTGCCAGCCAGCGAGCAGGCTGGCAAGCGCGAGGAGTTTGCGGCTGCCAGCACGGTGATGCAGGAACTGGCCATGCCGTGGGAGCCCTTGTTCACGGCGCTGGAAAATATCAGGCTGCCGCAAATCAGCTTGGTCGCGGTGGAGCCCAACCCCAGCCAGCACAAGCTCAGGTTGACGCTAGAGTCTGAGAACAAGGAAGCCATGCTGGAGTATGTGCGCATACTGGGCCAGCTGCCCATGCTGAAAGAAGCGGTATTGCAAACGCATGAACAGAGTAATGACGGGCGTGCCATGCCCATCAGTTTTGTGGTTGAGGCGATATGGCAGCTTTGAATCAGCTTAAGCGCTGGCAGTTACCACGGCTGTCAGCCCGATTAAAAAACGAATGGCTCAACAGGCAGTTTGCGGTCATACGCTACCGCTTGCGCCTGCAGCCATGGCCGCTCTCGCTGGGAGCGGCATTGCTGGTGATCAGCCTGCTGGCATTGCTGGCGATGGTGGTGCCGCAAAAGCTCGCGCTGGAGCAGCTGCAGCAAAGCGTGGTGCAAATGCGCCAGCAGTTGCCCCCTCATCAAGACCTGAGCGTAGAACAGACTCCGCAGGCTGCACTCAACACCTTTTATCACTTTTTGCCGCCGGAAGCTGATGCACCACGCCTGGTCGGTATTGTGCTCAAGGCTGCGGCCGATCAGGGCATAACGCCTGACAAGGTGGAGTATCAGCTATCCCGCAACAGTAATGCAGCTTTCAGTCGCTACCAGCTTACCTTGCCCATGCATGCCGATTATGTCGCCGTGCGCAAATTCTCCATCCAGGTACTGAACACCCTACCTAACGCAGCGCTTAGCGAAATGAGCTTTCGGCGCGATGAGTCAGGCGAGGGCCTGGTAGAGGCGCGTCTGCGTATCACGCTTTATATGGGGCTTGCACAGCGATGAAGAAAAACAGCGCTTTATGGATTGCGCTTGCCGCTACGTTAGGGGCTACGGCTTGGATATCCATGAATGAGGAGCCCGAGCCGGAGTTGCTGGTAAGTAAAACGCGACATGCTGCAGTGACTACAGCTCGCTCTGCGCCGCCTGGCTCCGCTAATGCCTTGGCTACTTCACATGCTGTGACGAAAGATGGTGTGGACTTATCTGCATGGCAGAGACCCCGGATAACGCGCGAGCCACAACCATTATTTGAGGTGAGCACTAAGACGGCTGCCGACACCCAGGCAAAGCAAAGTGCGGCAGCAGCGGAGATGCCAGCCCTGCCATTTACTTATGCCGGCAAGCTGCTGGATGACGGCAAGTACACGATATTTCTGCTGTTTGGTGAACGTAGCCTGGCGGTGCGCCGAGGAGATTTGCTGGAGGGAGTGTGGCGCGTGAAAGAAATACATCCGCCGAAAATAACCTTTAAATATTTGCCTTTGAAACTGGAAGTGGTTATGGATATTGGAGAAAGTAAGTGAACAGTTTGCGCAGGTGTTTCAGGGGCAGGCTGCTAGTGCTGCTAATCGGGTTATCCGCATGCTCAACACAGCCCGAGCTATATAAATATGCTGACCAGGCTTTTAATGAGGCCAAGGCCAGGATAAGCGCGGGTGAAGTGAAACAGGGTATGGCCAGGGTGGAGCAACTCATGGCTGAATATCCGGATAGGCTGCAGTACCGCACGTACTACCAATATCAGCAGGACTTGCAAATGGCAGGCAAACTGCAACAGGCTGACCAGTTGCGGCAGCAACAACATTGGGCCGAGGCCGAGGCGATATATCGAGAGGTACTGGCCACTCATCCGCAAAACCAGCGTGCGCAGGATGGTTTGGGCCAGCTTAGCCAGGCACAGAAAAACGGTGCGATATTGGCTACCGCCAACAAGCTGCTTGTCGGAAATGATCTCGATGGTGCGCAGGATGTCGTGCGCGGCTTGCTGGCCGAGGAGGGTAATAACCTTGCGGCACGAACTTTGTACGAGGATATTGAGCGACGGCGCATCGATAAGGCAACAGCCACGCCGCAGATTAAAACCGCCTTCAGGAAGCCGATCACGCTGGAGTTCAAGGACGTACCGATCAAAAGCCTGTTCGAGCTGATTACGCGGGTATCCAATATCAATTTCGTGTTCGACCAGGATTTCCAGCAAGACAAGCGCGTAAGTATTTTCGTCCGCAACACCAGCATAGAGGAGGCGATCAAGCTCATCCTCACCACTAACCAGCTGGATAAAAAAGTACTCAACAACAATACGCTGCTGATCTACCACAATAACCGCAGCAAGGAATACCAGGAGCAGTTTGTACGCAGCTTTTACCTGGGTAACACCGATGCCAAAAAAATGATGAACATGCTTAAAACCGTGCTCAAAAGCAAGGACATCTACATAGACGAAAAGCTGAATACGCTGGTGATGCGCGATACGCCCGAGGCCATCCATACGGCAGAAAAGCTGATTGCCTCGCAGGATATCGCCGAGCCGGAAGTGATGCTGGAAGTCGAAGTCATGGAGATCAACCGCAGGAGCTTGGAGGCCATCGGTATTCGTTACCCCACCCAGGTGAGTGTAGGCGTGCAGGGCAAGCTGGATAATGGCAGTGGCGGCTTTACCAACACGCCCGGCCAGCTCAGCCTTACCGAACTGAAAAACTTTAACTCGGGCCTGGGCGTGTTTTCCATCACCGATCCGGTGCTGGCGCTCAACCTGCTGCACCAGGATACCGATACCAACTTGCTGGCCAACCCGCATATCCGCGTCAAGAACCGTGAAAAAGCCAAAGTGCATATCGGTGACCGCATCCCCGTGCTGACCAGTATCGCCAATGCCACCGGCTTTGTTTCACAGTCGGTCAGCTATATTGAGGTCGGCATCAAGCTGGATGTGGAACCGACGATATTGCTGCAGGACCAGGTCTCTATCAAGGTTGGCCTGGAAGTAAGCAACCAGACTGACCAGGTGAGAACCACCTCCGGCACCTTGACCTATACCATAGGCACCCGTAATGCCAATACCGTTCTGCGCCTGAAGGATGGCGAGACCCAGGTGCTGGCAGGCCTGTTTCGCGACGATACTCAGAACATCAACAACCGGGTGCCTGGGCTGGCCAGCCTGCCGTTCATAGGCAAGCTGTTTAACGACAGGAATAATGACAGACGCAAGAAGGAAATTGTGCTGCTCATCACGCCACGCATCCTCAGCAATATCCGGCCACCAAATTCGGTATATACCTCATTTCCGGCAGGCATAGACGACACGCGTGGGTCGTCCACCAAAGGTGGGCGCCAGCAGGATCATTCTCCGGCCGCCACTTCGGCACCAGTGCAGACACCGGAAGAGGTACAGAAAGAGCGTGCGCAAAACGACAAGAGTTTTGCCGATTCCGTGACCATGCAGCCGGTTGAAGATGTGGCTAATCCAGCTAATGTACCTGCCAGGCCGCAATAGCATGTCGGGTACTTTGCATAAGGGTTTTACCCTGATCGAGCTGCTGGTTACGCTGGTGCTGCTTGCGTTGGTGCTGACCTCGGCTGCACCGGTGATGCAACTCACGGCACAACGCAGCAAAGAGCAGGAGTTGCGGCGTGCGTTGTGGCAGATTAGGGATGCCATTGATGCCTACAAGCAGGCCAGCGATGATGGCCTGATCAAGCGCACTATTGATGCGACGGGTTATCCGCCATCGTTGCAGGTGTTGGTAAAGGGTGTGGAAAACAGCCGCGACGCAAAAAAGCGCAAGATTTACTTCCTGCGGCAAATACCCCGCGACCCCTTTGCCAGCGACCCGACACTGCGCGCGGAAGAAACCTGGGCAAAGCGCAGCTATAGCAGTTCATTTGAGGAGCCAGCGGAAGGCAACGATGTGTATGACGTGCATTCCATGTCGAGTAGTAAGGGGATGGACGGCCGTCCATATAGCGAGTGGTAATGAGACCAGGCAAGGGTTTTACGCTGATTGAGGTGCTGGTGGTGATGGTGATTATTGCCACACTGCTGAGCCTGGTGGCGCCACGCTACTTTGAAACGGTTGAGCGCTCTAAGGAGTCCACACTTAAGCACGACCTGATTATCATGCGCGATGCTATCGACAAGTATTACAGCGACACCGGTACCTATCCGGACTCTATGGAGGACATGGTGCAGCGCAAATACCTGCGGGCCGTGCCGGAAGACCCGGTTACCGGGCGGACTGATACCTGGGTTTTCAGTCCGCCTGTCGATATCAATATCAGGGGGGCAATCTACGATATTCACAGCGGGGCGGAAGGTATTGCCTCGGATGGCACCAATTATGCGGATTGGTGAGTTAAAGCAGTCTGGCTATGCCTTGCTTGCCATGCTGGTGCTGATCATTATCATCGGTTTTACGCTGGCGGAGGCGGGGGCCTTATGGAGCGATGCCCGCAGGCGTGACCGGGAGCAGGAATTGCTGAAGATAGGCGATAAATTTCGTATCGCCATCGGGCAGTATTACAACAATACACCCGGCCCCATCAAGCGGTATCCGCCGACCTTGGATGCCTTGCTGCGCGATGATCGCAACCCTATTCCCCGACGATACCTCAGGGCTATCTACATTGATCCTGTCACGGGAAGGGCGGATTGGGGAACGCTTGAGGCGCCAAGCGGCGGTGTGATGGGGGTATATAGCCTGTCCGGTCAGCGGCCATTCAAGCGCAGCCAATTTCGGCCGATAAACAAGGAGTTGGAAAATAAAAAAATGTATGGCGACTGGATATTTGCCTACTTGCCGCAGGTGCATGACACCAGCCCGGCAAATTAAGCATAGCCCGGTAGATTGCCTATATACTGGATTGCAGGTGTGAACATGCCGGTGCAGCTGACATCTACATTTGAACTGCCAACATTAAAATAATATCGAGGAGAACAGTATGGGAAAACAAAATATAGCCATCGTCGGACTTGGGAGAGTTGGGTCGGTATTTCTGGATGGCGTCATGCTTAAGG
>JBAZTJ010000021.1:0-29174 GCA_041662005.1 Candidatus Methylopumilus sp. | reverse complement strand
CAAAGTGGCGGTAATGGCACATCAAGGTACCCTCGCTGCGTTGCGGGTGATAATACTCACGCTGCGAGAAGCCATAATCGATCATCAGTATCACCCCGCTTTCCAGCATGGCCGCAAGGCTTGCCAGCAGGGCTCCAGCAGCCGGGCATAGCTCGGTAGTGTAATCGGGCACTAACTCCAAGCGGTTGGCAGCGGCATAAAGCTGGCCAGCGGTAAGCGCTTGCTCACCCCACACAAACCCTTGCGCATCTGCACTAACACCAAGCTCATAAAGCCCGGCAGACTGGCGTTTAACGATATGCACAGGCACCGCATCCAGCACCTCATTCCCCAGCACCAGGCCATTAAACTTGGCCGGTAGTGCATCCAGCCATAGCACGCGCGCCATTAGCGCTGCCGGCAAGTGCTGCTCTAAAGTTTCACGTTGCTGATGTCGCAGCTGTGCACTCACCTCCAGAATCAGGTACTGTTGTGGCAGTTGCTCCAGCGACTGCAATTCCAGCAGCAACTCCAGCGCCAAACGGCCAGAACCGGCACCCAGCTCCAGTATGCTGCCTTGCGTCTGTTGTAACACCTGCGCGGCCTGCCTTGCCAGCGATTGTGCAAACAAGGGGGAGATTTCCGGCGCGGTCACAAAATCACCGTCTTTGCCGAACTTTTTGGCACCAGCGCTGTAATAACCCAGGCCAGGCGCATATAACGCCAGCTGCATGAATTCGGCGAAACTGATCCAGCCGGATGAGTCATGGATTTTTTGGCGGATCAGGTCAACAAGTTGTTGGCTGTGAGCAAGTGCATCGGGCGTGGGTTCGGGCATGCCCGTTGAAGGTAACAATGTCATATTGGTTGTGATTATAATAGGCTGCGTTGGATTTGACGCTATCGACCATTGGTTTATTCGATGGCCCATCAAGCGATAATGACTTAACAAATGGAAACCCCTGTGAATTCTAGCCTGCAAGATAAAGTTGTCCTGATTACAGGTGGAGCCAAGCGTGTCGGCGCGGCGATATGCCGTCTGCTGCATGAAGAAGGCGCCAGCCTGATGATCCACTATCGCAGCTCCACCAGCGAAGCACGGGCATTACAGGCAGAGCTCAACCTCAAGCGCGCCAACTCGGTCGCGATTATCCAGGGTGACCTGCTCAACCTGGCCGTGTTGCCGAGCCTGGTGCAGGAGACGGTCCATCATTTCGGCCGCCTGGATGTGCTGATCAACAACGCCTCCAGCTACTATGCGACCGAACTTGGCGAAATCGATGACGACCAGTGGGAAGACCTGGTGGGCTCCAACCTTAAAGCCCCGTTGTTTCTGTCGCAGGCAGCCGCACCTGAGTTGCGCAAGCAGCGCGGCTGTATCGTCAACATCACCGACATGCATGTAGAGCGCCCGAAAAAAGGCTACATCGTATATAGCGTGGCCAAGGCCGGACTGGTCACCCTCACCAAGTCGCTGGCACATGAGTTGTCGCCGGAGGTACGTGTTAACGCAGTCGCGCCTGGCCCCGTGATGTGGCCAGAAGATAATCCGCAGTTTGATGAGGTATATCGCCAGCGCGTCATCTCGCAAACCCTGCTCAAGCGCATCGGCGAACCCACGGATGTTGCCAAAGCCGTCAAGTTCCTGATTCAGGATGCGCCATTTATCACCGGACAAGTAATCGCCGTGGACGGCGGCCGTTCCCTCAACCTGTAGCCACACTTACTTTCAATGCAGCTTTCTATGCAGCAAACCATCACCATTCACGCGCTGGCACCCGCAAAACCTGTGCTGGGGCAAGCCTGTAATGGTTGCGGCGTATGTTGTGCTGCAGCCCCATGCCCGGTGAGCCTGGCACTGCTCAAACAAACACAACAGGCTTGCCTGGCCTTGCAGTGGAACTCTGACCAACAACGTTATTTCTGCGGCATGGTCATCGCCCCGGCGCAGCATCTGCGCTGGTTACCTGCCAGCCTCAACCCAATCGCCTCACGCATTTTCAAGCGCTGGATCGCCGCCGACCAGGCCTGCGATTCAGATGCAGAGCTCTTGACTGAAGACGCTAGCGAAGAAAGCGACTGAGTTAAAACTCGGCGGTATAATAGCGCCATGAAACATTACCCAGATAGCGTATCCGCCAACTTCCTCAAGTTGCGTAACAGCCTCATCAGCGCCACCGGCAAAGCCATCGGCGACTACAACATGATAGAAGACGGCGACACCGTGCTGGTGTGCATGAGCGGCGGCAAGGATTCGCACGCCATGCTGATGATACTGCTGGCATTGCAGGAACGTGCGCCCATCGACTTCAAGCTGATCGCCATGAACCTGGACCAGAAACAGCCTGGATTCCCCGCCGATGTGTTGCCGGCCTACCTGGAAAAACTCGGTGTGGAATACCGCATCGTCGAGGCCGACACCTATTCCATCGTCAAGGAAAAAATCCCCGAAGGCAAAACCACCTGCTCACTATGCAGCAGGCTGCGCCGCGGCGTAATCTACACCACTGCCAAAGAACTCGGCGCTAACAAGATCGCGCTCGGCCACCACCGTGACGACATCGTGGAAACGCTGTTCCTCAACATGTTCTTCGGTGCCAAACTGAAATCCATGCCACCCAAGCTCGCCACCAATGACAAACAGAACATCGTCATCCGCCCGCTGGCCTACTGTGCCGAAAAAGATATCGCCAGCTACGCCCGCGGCATGGAGTTCCCGATTATTCCATGCGACCTGTGCGGCTCGCAGGAGAACCTGCAACGGCAGAAAGTGAAAGACATGCTGCAAGGCTGGGAGCGCGAACAACCGGGACGTATCAACAACATCTTCCGCGCCATTACCAATGTAGAGCCTTCGCATCTGGCGGATACCAATTTGTACGACTTCAAAGGTTTGACGCAAGCCAGGCCGGAAGATGAGGATCCGTTGTTTGGGGATATTGCGGAGAAGGAAACGCCGGCGTTGAGTTTGGCCAGCAGTGATGGTGTGAAGATAGAGTTTAAGCGGAATATTGCTTAGATTAGGCTTTGCAATAGGTGACCTGGGAGGCGCATGGATACTGGCTTGCAGGGCAGTGCTTCCGCGGGTTTTCTGTTGATGCGTTGGTTAGGTTTGTTCCTGGCCGGTGTCGCCCGGCATGCGACCCTATTTCTTTTGCTCAGCCAAAAGAAATAGGGGAAAGAAAAGGCAGCCCCGATTCCGCTTGTTTCCGAGGCTGCAAACTTAAGTCAGGCGACACTCGAACTCGCCCTAGCGGCTTGCAAACTTCGCAAGCCACCGCGGAACTCAAACAGGCGATTGCCGACATCCCCTGACTTAAATTCACATCCTCGGCGCGTCATAAGGGGAAGGCAAAGCAAACCTCCGTGAAGCCCTATTCCGGCTTATGCCGGAATAGGGCAAGATTTTGACTTTCAATCCCCTAGCTCACGCTGAGTAGCGCAGACAAAATAAGGGGTTTCGGTGAGCACTGTCTGAGCTCCGCAGCAAACCACGCTTTGTGTGGTTTGTCAGGGCGAGTTGCGCAGCCGCTTATTTTGTCGAGCAACGCAAGGTAGCCGTAGGCCGTGGGGTCGGGGTGTCTTTTTGTTTGGTACCTTTATTTTGGACAAGCAAAATAAAGGTACTCGCCTAGGGGCGAAAGAAAGTAGTTGTTACTCCCAACATCTTTCTTTTATTAAGCACTACGTGCTTTTTTGGCATTCCGCCCTGACTTTGATATTGTTTCCACAAACACCAAATATCTCTTATAGAAAAGAATTACCCATAGCGAGTCTAAGGGAGAGTCAAATGCTCGACCATACCGATAAACTAATGAATCTCCACCGACCGATCCAAACTCCATCAGCTTAATAATTGATTCAAAACCGGCAGGCAAGCCGTTAAGTGGCCTAACACGGCATGACACCCTAGAACCGAGAATTCTGCCAAAATGATGGAAATAAAGACCTCTTACAGTTCGATCAAGCACAGCGTTATGCGCTTTAATAGGCATAGGAACAGCTCGCTGTTTACCTAAATAAATTCCCGCAGGACTTTTAACATCAATGAGTCGTGAGGAATTAATGATATGGTTTCTGAGACGCTGGTTATGTTGAATCGATCGAAGAGCACCTTCTTTCCAAAGCTTTCTGGTTGCAGGCAACTCCATGCCCAGTTGAAGACTGAGAAAAACTCGAAACTCTTCGTCATGCTTTGAACCAAAGTTATTGCAGGAAAAGCAACACGGAACTGTTACAAGATCATTTGGCCGTGGCTTGGGAAATATACCTTTAGGCGGTACATGATCAAATGTTGTGGCCTCAACTTGCCCACAAATCACACAAAGCTGAGAAGCCAATTTCAGTAACACCAAAAAATAATTAATCGAAATTAAATTTATTTCTTCGCATATTCCCCCACCACCTTCATAAACCTCTCCTTCCCATCCACCTGCCCCACATACTTATCCATCGTCCCAGTCATCGCCCCATCCAACAACTCCAACCGCTTTTGCGGGGTCGGATGTGTCTTGAACATCAGCGCTAAACTATCATCCTGCGGGTTCATCGCATCCAGCGTCTGCAATACCGAAGGCAGCCCATACGGGTCATAGCCCGCGCGTGCTGCAATCACCACACCCATACGGTCAGCCTCGAACTCGTCATCTTTATCCAGCCCGCGCGCTAGCACCTCGGAGCCCGCACTGATGGCTTTGTCTTTCAGGTAGGCATTGTCACTGCTGCTCACCGCCATGCTGGCAGCATCGGCGGCTAAACCCAGTTGTGCACTTTTCTGGATGGCATTGAGGTGGTGTTTTCTGAGCACATGCGAGATCTCGTGCGCCATTACGCCAGCCAGCTCGGCTTCGTTGCGCATGCGCAGCAGCAGGCCTTTGGTGATAAACACATAGCCACCGGGTGCGGCAAAGGCGTTGACGCTGTCGCTATCCAGCACGCCGAAATGCCAGGGTAGGTCCGGGCGCTCGGTCTGCTGTGCCAGCCACCAGCCGAGACGGTTGACGTAGGCCTGCAGCTTGTCATCCTTGACCAAGGGTGCCGCGCCCAGCAAGTTAGCGGCTACGCCATTGCCGATCTGGATTTCGGATGGCTCATCCACTGTTTGCAGGTCTTTAACCTTGCTTAAGGTGCTGGTCAGCTTATCTACATTGAGGTTGCTCAGATCCCAGGCATAGGCTGGCATGGTGGGCAGGCTGATGGCTAAAAGTAACAATAATGTACGGGTAGGTTTCATTATTTTTTCCCCCGGTTAAAGAATGAGCCTATGCCTGATTTCTCGGTGATACCTGTAGAAGCAATGTATTCCACCTGCTGGCCTTGCAGCTTGCCAGCACTGGCAAAGGTTTGTGCTTCACTTCTGCCTTTGGGGAAACTATCCAGCTTCTTGACGGCATCCGTGTCTGGCCGCGCGTTCTTCAGGTCTTCCGGGCTGAGACCGCGTACGCCGGTGGTCACCGTCACGCCGGTATTGCCGGAGCGGCCGCTACGCGCAACATTGAGCAATGAACCCCAACCGCTTTCACCTTTGGCGGCTGGCGCATCGCCATATTTGATGCTGGTCATCTTGAGCCAACCTTCACTTCCACCGGCGGGCTTCACTTGCACCCAGCCGCCGCGACGCTTGATGACGTCTACAGTGGTAGCGGCAGGTACGCTGCTGATGGTCGCGGCATCTGCATATGGCTCCTGCTTGAGATCAACGCTCAACAGCGTTTTTGCTGTTTCGGCTGCCTGCCCGGCTAGCGGCATTAGAAGTAGCAGCATTAACATTGCTAGTTTTTTCATCATGTTCCCCGATTTAATCATTAGGCTATTAATAGCCGTGGTTCAAACAACCTGACAGACTGCGCCCGCCCTTTTACCTCGTAACTTCCGCAATCTAAAAACTCGAATGGGCAGGCATCTCCAGCCTGCTCTTCACACATACGTTTGGTATCTTCTGAAACCAGCACGCGCGCGATGCCCTTGGTTTGGCCTTCTATGCGGCTTGCCAGATTCACGGTATCGCCAATGGCAGTGTAATCCTGCTTGGTTTCGGAGCCAATAAAACCCACCACCGCCGGGCCGCTATGCACACCTATGCCGATTTCTAGGTCACGCCCCAGCTCTCCCGCCTGACTGCGGAACTGCTCCAGTTGCGCACTCATCTGCAAGGCAGCAGTGACGGCCTTGAGCGCATGGTCAGGCTGGTTTACCGGCGCCCCCCAGAAGGCCATGATGGCATCGCCAATATATTTATCCAACGTGCCGTCCTGCGCAAAGATGACAGCGGCCTGCTGGGTAAAGTAGGCATTGAGCAGCTCCACAACCTGCTCAGGCGTACTGCGTTCAGACAACGAAGTAAAGCCGCGGATATCGGAAAACAGCACGCTGATTTCACGGCTTTTGCCGGAGAGTGACTGTGTGGTTTCACCCCTATCCACCAGCGCCTGCACCACACGCGGATCGAGAAAGCGGCCGAATGTAGCCATCGCCAGCATGCGCTTTTTGCGCTCGCTCCAATATTCCAGCAGGCTGGCCGCCAGGAAATATAGCCACGCAAACAGCAATGGCGTCAGTATCCAGATGATCAATTTGAGACTTAGCGCGTAGTAAGCACCTAGCAAGATAGCGATGGTCAGTAATGCCAGCACTGCGCCTATCCGCATCAGGTAGCAATAGGTGACAAAAGCGCGCGCCAGCCCCATCAGTAGCAAAGCACCCAGGGCGACAGCCACAATAGGCGAGGCCAGTTGCAGGGGATTTGCATTCTTCAGGTTGTCGATGGCCGTCGCCAGGATTTCCACACCCGGATAAAGCCCGTCTATGGGCGTAGCGCGGATATCATTGAGGCCATTGGCTGTAGCACCGACAATCACGATCTTGTTGGTAAATTCACCAGCTGAACGCTCTGACTGCTTGCGCTGGAAATCCTGATAGACATCCGCATAAGATACCCGCGGATAAGAAAGCGCATGGCCGTGCCAGTTGAGGTGTATTTTTTGTGTGCCGCCAGCCGAATTAAATCCCAGGCCCTCGGCCACTTTGGCTGGCAATGAGGGGATATGCCAGCCTTCGACATCGGTATATCGTGGATAGCTGCGCACTACGCCGTCCTCGTCCGGCACGGCATTATGGGTGCCTACCCGCCGGGTTTCCAGCATAGCCGCCAGTGGCAGCACCATGGCAACCCTGGCATCCGGGTTCGCCTGCGGGCTGGCAGTGATACCAAGCTGCGCGCCGAACTGGCTTAGGGGAATGCCGTCCATGTCGCCGGAACCACTCAACTTCATCATGGGAAAATACAGGCCATCGTGGCTGGCTATGACATCGGCGAAGTATTTGTCATCCTCAGGTCTGGCCATATCCGCGTCACTGAACAGAATATCGAAAATGATGGCGCGCGGTTTCTGGGCACTGATGCCTTCCACCAGTTCAGCGTGTAACGAACGCGGCCACGGCCAGCGCCCAACACTATCGGCCATTAGCGCCAGACTACGCTCATCGATGTCAACAATGACAATATCTGTGTCCGGCTTGCTATTGAGTGCGTGGGTGAGCAGCATGCGGTCGGAGAGGCGATGCTCCAACGGTGCCAGTGCCTTTAACCACAATACCTCTGCCAGCAGGCAGATGAATAAAATAAGGGCTAAAAGAACATAGCGCTGAGCGTTAGATAATTTCATGACTGCCATCATAACCGCAGTGATAAAAGACTTCTAGCCACAACTTTTAGGCAACTTTCCTTGTCTACCTAGGCGTTTACTCTTATTATCTGCCAAACTCGCAACATTATATGCAAAGCCCCCATGTCCAAACTGCTGATCGTTGAATCGCCCTCCAAGGCAAAAACTCTTAAGAAATACCTGGGTAAGGATTTCGAAGTACTGGCGTCTTACGGCCACGTGCGCGACCTGATCCCCAAAACCGGCGCGGTCGATACCGAGCATGACTTTGCGATGAAGTACGAAGTGATTGAGCGCAACTCCAAGCATGTCGACGCGATTGCCAAAGCAGTCAAAGTCGCGGATGCCATCTATCTGGCAACCGACCCGGACCGCGAAGGGGAAGCGATTTCCTGGCATATTGCGGAAATCCTTAAATCCAAGAAGCTGGTCAAGGACAAGATCCTCAAGCGCGTGGTGTTCCACGAGATCACCAAGTCTGCGGTACAACACGCCATCGACAATCCGCGCGATATCGCCATGCCACTGGTCAATGCCCAGCAGGCCCGGCGTGCACTGGACTATCTGGTAGGCTTCAACCTGTCACCGCTGTTATGGAAGAAAATCCGCCGCGGCTTGTCTGCAGGCCGTGTACAAAGCCCGGCGCTGCGATTGATCGTTGAGCGCGAACTGGAAATCGAAGCCTTCAAGAGCCAGGAATACTGGACTATTCATCTGGAATCACGCAAGCATCAGCACGCGTTCGACGCCAAGCTGTTCCAGCTGGATGGCAAAAAAGTCGAACAGTTCACCGTCACCACGCAAGATCAACAGGCCGAAATCGTCGGCAAGCTACTACTGGCCAGTGCCGGTAAAACCACGGTTTCCCGCGTGGAAAAGAAGCAAAAGAACCGCAGCCCGGCAGCCCCTTTCACGACGTCCACCTTGCAACAGGAAGCCGTACGCAAGCTGGGCTTTACTACCAGCCGCGCCATGCGCATCGCCCAGCAACTGTATGAAGGCGTGGATATCGGCAGCGGCACTGTGGGTTTGATTACCTATATGCGTACTGACTCCTTCAGTTTGGCAACCGAAGCGGTGATGCAGATCCGCGGCTATATCAAGGGCAATTTCAGCGCAGAATACCTGCCGAAATCGCCCATCATGTACAAGACCAAGGCCAAGAACGCGCAAGAGGCGCATGAAGCGATCCGCCCAACCGACATCAGCCGCACGCCTGCCAGCTTGCAGGCCTATCTGACGCCGGAGCAGTTCCGACTCTATGAAATGATCTGGAAGCGTTCACTGGCCTGCCAGATGGCACCAGCACGCTTTGATGCAGTGAGCGTAGACCTGGCTATCGGCACCGATGCCAACCTGTTTCGCGCGACCGGCCAGACCATGATATTCCCCGGCTTTATCGCGGTGTACATGGAAAGCGTGGACGACGCGGAAGAGGAAGGCGAAAGCAAGCTTCCGGTGCTGGAAACCGGCGAAGTGCTCGACGTGCAGAAAATATTCGGCGATCAGCACTTTACCGAACCACCTCCGCGCTACTCTGAAGCCAGCCTGGTCAAGGTGCTGGAAGAGTACGGCATAGGCCGTCCATCGACGTATGCCAGTATCATCTCCACCTTGCAGGACCGCGAATACGTACTGCTGGACAAGAAACGCTTCACACCAACCGATGTAGGTCGTGTAGTGAACAAATTCCTTACCGAACATTTCACCCGCTATGTGGATTACGATTTCACCGCCAACCTGGAAAACGAACTGGACCAGATCGCCGATGGCGAACGGGAGTGGATACCGGTACTGGATGGATTCTGGCAAGGTTTTAACCAACAGCTGGAAAGCAAGAAAGATGTAGATCGCCCTGGTACCGAGCTGATAGACGAACTCTGCCCAAAATGCGGCAAGCCCTTATCCAAGCAGTTAAGCCGTTATGGCAGCTTTATCGGCTGTACAGGCTATAACAGCGAACCGAAGTGTGATTACAAGCGCAGCATGAATGGCGAAGCAGCGGCTGGCAGCGAGCCGGTGACCATCGGTGTGGACACTGCAACTGGCAAGGATATCCTGCTATTGGTAGGTCCTTATGGCCCTTACCTGCAACTCGGCCTGCCCGAAGAAGATGCCAAGAAAAAACCCAAACGCGTAAGCATCCCCAAGGATATCGCGCTGGCTGATGTGAACCTGGAAATTGCCAATAAGCTGATTGCCCTGCCGCGTGATCTGGGCCAGCATCCAGAAACAAACAAGAAAATTGTTGCCAATATCGGGCGCTTTGGCCCTTATGTGAACCATGATGGCAAGTTCAAATCCATTCCGCGTACTGATAATGTATTCGATATTGACCTGAACCGTGCCGTCGAGTTGCTGGCGCAAGCCAATACTGGTCCAGCACCAATCCGGGAGCTGGGTTCGCATCCGACAGAGGATGGCAAGATCGAGATTTATGCAGGTCGCTATGGCCCTTATGTGCAGCATGGCAAAATTCGTGCAACACTACCCAAGAGCCAGGAACCTGAATCGGTTACTATGGAAGAGGCTCTGGAACTGCTGGCAGCAAAAGCGGCCAAGGACGCCCCAGCCAAAAAGACGACGGCTAAAAAAGCACCCGCCAAGAAAACAGCTGTCAAGAAAGCTGCTGCGACAAAAGCTGCAACCAAGGTTGCAGCCGTGAAAAAACCTAGCGTAAAGAAAGCTGTTACCAAAAAACCAGCGGTAGCCAAGAAGGTAGCCGTCGCCAGTTAATTACAAATCGTAGTCAATAAAAAAGCGGCCAAGGCCGCTTTTTTATTGACTGCTTTATTCAGTTACCCCAGATGACGCGGGCCGTTAGAACTTTCCACCCACTTACGGATACGCTGTGCATCGCCAATGCGGGAAAGCTTACCCGCAGAATCCAGCAAGACGATAATTAGTGATTGTCCGGCAATCTCAGCCTGCATCACCAAGCAACGGCCAGCTTCACTGATATAACCGGTTTTTGACAGGCCTATAATCCAGTCACTATTGCTGTTACGCACCAGACTATTGGTATTGACGAAATTCACCGGATTGCGATATCCATGAACCGGAAACTCTTGCGAGGCGGTTGTTGTAACCTGACGAATCTGCGGATACTGATAGGCCGCACGCACCATTTTCGCCAAATCTTCTGCGGTAGATACGTTGGCACTATTAAGACCGGAAGAATCTACAAAATGCGTACTTAACATTCCCAATGAACGCGCTTTGGCATTCATGGCCGCCACAAAGGCAGAAATGCCGCCTGGATAATTGCGGCCAAGTGCGGAGGCCGCACGGTTTTCGGAAGACATCAAGGCCAAATGCAGCATCTCGCCACGGGTCAGCTCGGTGCCCAGACGCAGACGCGAGCTGGTACCTTTGAGCAGGTCCACATCAGCATCTGTAATCGTCAGATATTCATCAAGCGGAAGATAGGCATCCAGCATTACCATCGCTGTCATCAGTTTGGTCACTGAGGCGATAGGCGTAGCGATACTCGTGCTTTTTGCGTACAGAACTTCACCAGTATCCTGATTAATGATCAGGGCCTTGGATGAAGCAAGATTCGGCAAGCCAAAACTATCGTAGCTTTCTGCAACGCCGGCACCACGATCAAAGCTGGCATTTTGCAAAGCATATTGCCCGCCTAGTCGTCGGTCTGATCTCAGACTAACTTTGACTCTTTTGCTGGAAGCCCGAGGCTTGTTTAATTTGCTACTAGCAAGTTTGCTTTTGTTTAGCTTGTATTTGCTACTCTCGGCAACGCGAGAAGATTTCTTGTGCGCACTCTCAGCAGAGGCCGCAGGGATGGTGAGGGCAAGGACAACTGTCAGCAATATCAGTTTTCGTATCATTTTGGGCCTTCTTTTAACATGGCATGCGTAACAATCATAACCAATATTATATAAATTATTCTAATTTGTCATCAACATACAGAATATTCTTTATATTTACTCTTAAGCTTAATATTGCTTCAGATTTTTTATGCAAGCTGCCAGTTTGTGAGAAAATTGATTGTACCTATTAATAACGGCGCTAACTCATGAAAATTCAAGATAATTTACTTTATACCCCCGAACATTTATGGGTACAAACATCAGACGACGGCACTTGGCTGGCTGGCATTACCGACTATGCTCAGGACTTGCTGGGTGACATTGTGTATGTCGAGCCACCAGCAATTGGTGCCGAAATTAAATCAGGTGAACCGTGTGGCCTGGTGGAGTCAGTCAAGACCGGCTCTGACCTGCATGCTCCGCTGAATGGCTCGGTGCTCGCCATTAACGAGTCATTGCAGAATGTACCTGAACAGATCAATGATGCCCCATATCAGTCATGGATATTCAAGTTCAAGCCTCACAACGTTGCTGATGCTGCCAGCTTACTGGATGCTGCTGCGTATAAAGCACTCCTAAGTGCAAATAGTTAGTTAACTCAAGTTAGCCGTCAGGCGCTGGCGCAGTAACTCCAGCACTTCTTGCTCCAGCTTGCTGGTCAACAATTTTTCCGCCTTGACAGATTCTTCCAGCACCGCGACCTTCACGGCCTTTAAAATCAACGGCTGAATTTCCGCCAGAAAACGGTCCGCCACTTCCGTCGTCACAGCTTGATTCGCAGCGATTGTCTCATTGACCATCTGGTTCAGTGTGGGGAAGTCTTGCAAGTTGACCGAGGCCAAGGCGGCTTCACCGTCATACACCTCAGTCAGAACCGGGATATTGTCATCTTCATCAGCGACTTCTGCGACACGCTCATTACCCGCTATCAGGGTATTGATACGATTGAGCACCTGCGCAAGGTCACTTTTATCCATGGGTGTTTGGTCAGTCACAAGGCATTCCCCATCACATCAAAAGATTTAATTTCATAACCGCGATCACGATAAAACCGGTAACGGATACGCGCTGCGGCTTTGTCCTCTTCATCCACCCCCACAATTTCAATCAAGCGGCGAAATCGGCTGAAAAAAGGAGGATGCTGGCTTTGCAGATTAACCAGTACATCATCATGAATCAGCTGCCCCCCCTGCCAATCGATAATGACAGGGGTTTCAGCCGCGAGATCACTCTCAGGCCTGCAACTTGGCAAAAAACCTGTAGGTGGTTGCGACCAAAGATAATGTTCCAGCCTGGTAGCTGACTGTGCATCGGCACTAAACAGCATCAGTCGCCGGCCTTTTTTTACAGCGCTTTCGGCAAGGTCGGCGGCTTTTTCCAGCTTATTCTCTACATTAAAGAAAAACTCGACTCTGGTCATAGTGCCCCATCCAGGCTGAATCTGTTTCGCAACATTTACTTAGCTGACCGGTGTATCAGGAACTGTGTCAACAAAGGCACGGGGCGGCCAGTAGAGCCTTTTTCCTTGCCAGATTTCCACGCTGTCCCTGCTACATCCAGGTGTGCCCAGTCATATTTTTTGGTGTAGCGCGACAAGAAGCATGCAGCAGTAATACTGCCACCCGCACGACCGCCGATATTGGCCATGTCGGCAAAGTTGCTATCCAGCTGTGGCTGGTAATCTTCCCACAACGGCATGTGCCATGCGCGATCTGCGGCATCGTCACCAGCTTGCAGTAATTCCCTGGCCAGACTGTCCTTGTTGCTGAACAGGCCGCTGGCATGGTGGCCCAGCGCTATAACGCAGGCTCCGGTCAGGGTTGCAATATCTACTACCGCATCCGGCTCAAAACGTTCGGCATAAGTAAGTGCATCACACAGGATCAAGCGACCTTCGGCATCGGTATTCAACACCTCGATAGTCTGTCCGGACATGCTGGTCAATACATCTCCAGGGCGAATGGCATTCGCGTCTGGCATGTTTTCACAGGTAGGGATAATACCGACCACATTAAGCGGCAAGCCCATCTCGGCAATGGCCTTGAAAGTGCCCAGCACACTGGCGGCACCGCACATGTCGTACTTCATCTCATCCATCTCGGCACCTGGCTTGAGCGAAATGCCACCGGTATCAAAGGTGATGCCTTTACCAACTAGCACTACCGGCTTTTGCGTCTTTTTACCTTTTTTGTGCTGCAATACGATCAGCTTGGGCGGCTGTACGCTACCTTGCGCCACGCCGAGAAAGGAACCCATGCCCAGTTTTTCCATTTCAGCTCGATCCAGCACCTGCACATGCAACCCATGGGTTTTGGCAAGCGCCTTGGCCTGATCTGCCAGATAGGTGGGAGTACATATATTGGGTGGCATGTTGCCCAGGTCCTTGGCAAACTGCACACCTGATGAGATGGCCTGGCCTTGCTTCATTCCGGCTTCTGCAGACTTGATTTCACTGCGTTCCAGCACACTGATTACCAGATGGGTCATGCCCTTGGATTTAGTACTATCCTCTTTGGCAGCCTTGCCTTTCATTTGATCAAAACGATAAACGCTGTCACTGGCAACCTCTACTAATTGCGCCACTTTCCACGATACATCCTGTTTTTTAACAGCGATTTCAGCAAGAAAACTGGCGGCGGTCGTGACGCCGGTTTTTGCCAAAGCTTTGATGGAAGTGCTCACGGCCTTGCGGTAATCACTTTCTTTAAATTCACGCTCTTTGCCAAGACCTACCAGCAATACCCGCGCACTCAATATGCCAGGCACGCTGTGTAGCAACAAGCTGGCGCCCAGCTTGCCATCCATGTCTCCACGTTTTAGAACTTCAGAAATAAAACCTTGTGCTGCTGTATCAATTGAAGCTGCCGCTACAGACAATTTACGGGACTCAAACACCCCGACTATCAGGCAATCACTACGGAGTTTTTCCGGTTTACCACTTTTTATGCTAAATTCCATTACGGATTTCCTTTTAATGAATCTTCTTAATTACGGCATGTTTCGTTTTTAATTAACCAGTTTAATTATCCTGCGTTTTTGCCCTAAATCAACCTCATTGCTAAACAAAATTACTAAACAAGACCCTTCATCCAGCTTATGCTCTTTAAACGATCACTAATCCAGGAGCTTGCTAGCACGGCCATCGGCGCATTTGTGGTGCTGGTCGGGATAGTGGTCGCGCAACGCGCTGCATTTTACATAGGCATCGCGGCCAAAGGCAGTCTTGCCAGTGATGCCATCAACACTTTGTTGGGCTTTAGCATGATTAAGTTCCAGCCCATGCTACTCTCATTGACCTTATTCTTGGCGGTTTTACTAACACTTTCCCGCTGGCATCGCGATAGCGAGATGGTGGTCTGGTTTAGCTCGGGGCTGGGAATTGCAGCTTGGATACGCCCCGTGCTTACTTTTGCAGTACCAGTCATACTGGTCATTGCCTTTTTAAGCCTGTTCGTTACACCTTGGGCCACACACAAGGGCGCAGACTTTGCAGACCAGCTCAAAAGCCGGGATGACCTGGCATCCATCAGCCCGGGTGTTTTCAAGGAGTCACGGCAAGCTGACCGCGTATTCTTCATTGAGAGCTTCGATGAGCTTGGTAATGTTGTCAAGAATATATTCGTGCAGAGCATACAGCACCAGCGCCTGGGCATCATAGTCGCCGCCAGTGGTCATCGCGACACTGCAGCCAATGGCGACAACTTTCTGGTGATGGAGCAGGGCCGCCGCTACGAAGGCAAACCGAACACACCAGAGTTTTCCACCACCCAGTTCGAGAGTTACGCCATCCGCATTGAACCTGCCGAGGTGAAGCAGCAGCCGCCAACCACCCAGTCTACCGACAGCATGGAGCTGTTAAAAACCCATAACCCCAACAACAATGCAGAATTACAATGGCGCCTGGCAATTCCTATTTCCGCCTTCATTCTGGTGCTGCTGGCCATTCCGCTCAGCTTTGTTGACCCACGGGCCGGACGCTCAGCCAATATGATGATTGCCATACTGATTTATATCATCTATAACAATTTATTGAGCATCATGCAGGCTTGGCTTGCCCAAGGCAAAGTCAGCCCTATCATCGGCTTATGGCCGGTACACTTGTTCTTTTTACTGTTGACGATATATCTGTTTTACCGCCGTATTTTCCAGCTCCATCATCCCAAAACTGAGCGCTTTCAAGTTGCGTATCAAATGAAGATTATCAATCGGTATTTGACGCAGGAGATCGTGGTCAGCATCCTGTTTATCATGTTTGCGCTGCTGGCGATGTTCGCGTTCTTCGACCTGATTCAGGAACTGGAAAGCATAGGCAAGGGCAGTTACGGCCTGGGCAAGGTGTTGCTGTTCGTATTATTAAGTGCACCGGGTCATGTCTACGAGGTCGTGCCGGTAGCGGTACTGGTGGGCACCATGTATGCACTAGGCCAGTTTGCACGCCATTCAGAATTGATCATATTGCGCGTCAGTGGTGTGCCGGTCAGCAGCATCGCGTTTGCGTTGTTACGTGTTGGCTTAATATTCGCCTTGCTGACCTTTATTGTCGGCGAATTGGTTACCCCCTTAAGCGAAAAAACTGCACAGCGTATCCGCATCAAAGCCACTGACTCAGTCATTGCGCAGGATTTTCGTTCTGGATTGGGGGTGAAAGACGGCAATAGTTTTGTCAATGTGGAGGATGTGATGCCGGATGCGGCTTTACTCAATATCCACATCTACGAATTTGATCCGGAGTTTCGCTTACGCAACATCAGCAATGCCAAAACTGGACGTTTTGACGGTAAAGGCTGGCAATTGCGTGATGTGACTCAAACCCATTTTAACCAGAACAATATCCAGTCCAACTTCTTTCCTGAAGCCCAGTGGCAGTCACTGATACGACCGGAACTGCTAAATGTACTACTGGTGGTGCCGGAAAAGATGTCCGCCTGGAATCTGTATTTCTATATTCGTCACTTGAGCCTTAACAAGCAAAAAACTTCACGCCATGAAGTTGCACTATGGGCAAAAATGGTTTACCCGTTGGCCTGTTTTGTCATGGTCATACTGGCCCTGCCTTTCGGTTTTCTGCAGCAGCGTGCAGGTGGAGCAAGTGCCAAGATTTTTGCCGGGATTATGCTGGGTATTTTTTATCAGGTGCTGAATCGTGTATTTGTGCATCTGGGTTTATTGAATGACTGGTCGGTACTATTTAGCGCCATCACGCCTACTTTGTTGTTCTTGATCACCGGCCTGCTCATGCTGTTCTGGGTAGAGCGCCGATAAACCGGATTATTCACGCACATTCATTTTTCGACCATCACCAGCCGACTGCCAGTCAACCTGTCATGCAGAAACTGGCCCTCCCGGTCGAATAGAGCCCAGATAAAACCCGCCCCGAAAAACACGGTCGCCAGCACATAGCGTTTGCAGGCCTGGCTCAATGTCAGAGAGTGCCCGCTGGGCCCCACCACACGGATGCGCCAGGTCTGCATGGCTAGCGTCTGCCCGCTCTTCATCCAGCACCAGACAAAGTAAGCGCCTGCTATCAGCCATAGGTAGGCTTGCAGAAAATAATGTTTAGGCGGCAATGTAGCATCGCCGAATAGTTGCAGGAATAGCAGTGTGGCAGCGGCAAGCAGGGCTATCAGCAGCAGCGCTTCGTAAAGCATGCTGGCAATGCGCTTGAATAGACTGGGAGTGCTCAATACGGGTGCTGTGGAGTAATGAATGTGACTAGAAGGCTAGTTTTCCAGGTCTTCCTTGCCATAAATTTCCGGGTGCTCTTTGCGGAGCGCATCACGCTGCTCTTCCGGCAGACTCTGGTAATCACGCCACTTGTTACGTAATTCCAGCTTCTTTTCTGGCGGCAAGGCCTGGAACTGCTGATATTTTTTCCGTGCGTTCTCACGCTCAAATGGCGTCATACGACTCCAGTTAGACAAGTGCTGTTGTATCCGCTCTTGGCGTTGCGCATTCATCTTTGGGTAATCGCGTGCGATATCCAGCATTTTCTCACGTTGCCATGGGCGCAAGGCGTCCCAGTCTGAAGCCAGTGGAGCCAGTACCTTGCGCTGGCTATCACTGAGTTGCGACCAGCTTTGCTCAACGCCACTGTCGGCATAGGCAAAACCCGAAACGAGACTAATCAATAATATTAATGCTGCGAGTTTTGCGCTAACCATGTATCAAAACCTTTATCCGCATAAGCTTCCGGCGGTAATTCAGAACTCAACAGGAAAGCGTCTCCCTGCTCCGATACATCCTGCCCTGACATCTGCTGTGTCACGACAAATGCGATTAAAACTGCACCGCAGAGTGCTACGGTAGACATTAATGCGCGATGATGGTGAATATAATCGCCAAACAGGCGCAACAAACCTCCATACTGAGCATCCGCCGACACTCGCGCACGCTGGGCATGCACCGATACAGCCTGCTGACGAGCACTAGCCAGCCCGCTAGCGATCTTGTCGTCCAGCACGGCTGCTTTCTCATCCAGCAACCGGATGATTTCTTTTGCAGTTTCTTGTTCCTGATTCATTCGACCTTGTTTCATTGGTTGTTGATCCAGAGCCCGATTTCTGATTTTTCGAGCGCTAATAGCCTTTATACAAGTTATCCAGCTTAAGTGACCCTTTTAAGTATCTCTTTAAAGCCTATGACTTTTTAAGTCCACTTTTTTCCAGCGCGATGGCAAGAGCATGCACCGCGCGGGAACAGTGCGTTTTAACGCTACCTTGCGAACAGCCCATTGCAGCGGCAGTTTCAGCCACGTCCATTTCCTCCCAGTAACGCATCACAAATGCTTCGCGTTGACGTGCAGGTAACTTTTGTAAGGCCGCTTCAATTATAGCAATAGTCTGGCTGCGCTCAAGCTGCGCCGGCGGCTCATCACTATCGTCATTGTCATCCGACTCCAGGGTTTCCAGCGGATCGCGCTCATCCCCATCCTCACCAGTCCCGCCAAACGATGACAGCAGGGTGGTCCACAGGTTACGGACTTTTTGCCTACGCCAGTAATCCCGCATGGTGTTTTGCAATATGCGCTGAAACAACATGGGATACTCGCTTACCGGACGCGCACCATAGTTCTCAGCGAGCTTTAACATGGCATCCTGCACTATATCGAGAGCAGCATGATCATCCCGTACGGCATAGGCCGTCTGTTTAAAAGCGCGGCGCTCTACTTGTGCGAGAAAGTCTGATAATTCCTGTGCTGTTGCCATCTATTAAATATCTACGCTATCCTGATTTCATGCTTTACTGCATCAAACTTACTGAATTATTACCTGCCCGCAGAGTATATCAGGTTTGATTTTTGTTCTACTGCGCGCTTTTCGCTACAATCCGTTCAACACACTATTTCTACGACTGCGTCATTATGGGAAAAATCCTCCTTCTCGCCCTTGCAATATGGCTCATCATTAACGTGCTAAAGCGTTATGGGCGTAGCGTAGATCCAACACAAAAAGCGAAAACTGCTGCAGAGGCCGCTGAAAGCATGTCTGAAACTATGGTGCAATGCGCCCATTGCGGCGTGCACCTGCCAAAAAGCGATAGCCTGCTTATTGAAGGTCAATACTTCTGTTGCGAAGCGCATAGCAAACAACCCTCATGAATGCCATCGCCGGGCTAGCCGTTAATAATAACGAGACCAATACTTACTGGCGCTCTATAAGCGTATTCAATCTATATCGCATCATCATCGCCGGCATTTTCATAGGCTCGCACTTTCTCATATCGGAAAAAGGCTTACGCGATAACTACAATGGCACGCTGTATCTTGAGTTCGCCGCCGGTTATTTTATATTTGGCCTGTTAGCCACTGTCTTTACCTGGCTAAGATGGCCAAAATTTGACCGTCAGGTCACCTTGCTAGTCATCACCGATATCTGCTTCATCGTGATACTGATGTACGCCGCCGGAGGCATCAAAAGCGGCTTAGGCTTATTACTGGTCATTGCAATTGCTGCCGCCAGCCTGATTAGCCAGGGCAGGCTGGCTTTATTTTATGCAGCCGTCGCCAGTATCTCACTGCTGCTGGAGCAGTCATACCAGCTGATTTCATGGGATGAGCACTACGATGACTACACCCACGCCGTGATGCTGTGCCTGAGCTGCTTCGCTACGGCCTGGCTGGCGCATAGTTTTGCAAAACGGACTTTTCACAGCGAGTCGCTAGCATCGCAGCACAAAGTTGACCTGGAAAATCTGGGGCAGATTAACGCACTGATTACACAGGAAATGCAGGATGGCGTACTGGTTGTCGATAATGAGTTCAAAGTACGTCACCATAATAGCCAAGCCGCTGACTTGCTTAACATCAACAATAAAGATTCACACTCTCAGCTCCTCGAAGATTACTCACCCGAGCTGGCAGGGTTCATGCATCACTGGATGAGTGAAGAAAACACCTTAAAATCAAGTACCGCCAAACTGACATCCGCCGAAAAAGAACTTAAATTACGCTTTATGCCTGTGGGTACCGATCGCAAGCAAGGCGCGGTCATTTTCATTGAGGATTGGAGCCAGATGCAGGCACAGGCACAGCAACTAAAGCTCGCCGCTCTGGGCCAGCTAACGGCCAATATTGCCCACGAAATACGCAACCCATTGAGCGCAATCAGCCATGCCACCCAATTGCTACAGGAAGATGAGGTACGGGACCCCGCCTCCGAGCGCATGCTGCAGATCATTTCCGACAATGTGCAGCGTATGGACCAGATGGTCAAGGATGTGCTGGAGCTGAACAGGCGTGACCGCACCAAGCAAGAAAGCATCACTCTCAATGACTTTCTCAGCGATTTTCATGAGCAGTTCTGCCAGATAGAGAACATCACGGCCGACAGGTTTCAACTCCACCTGGAAAGCAAGCTAGTACATATCCTGTTCGACAGAAGGCACTTACACCAAGTTCTATGGAATTTATGCCGGAATGGCTGGCGGCATAGCCGGAAAACAGAAGCCAGCCTGACTCTGACATTACGCACGACAGCCCGAAGTCGCCACGCCAGCATGGAGATTGTGGACGATGGCCCCGGCATATCTGAACAAGTGCAAGCCCATCTGTTTGAACCATTCTTTACCACTGAAGCGACAGGAACGGGTTTAGGTCTTTATATCGCCCGTGAGCTATGCGAAGCAAATAGCGCTACAATTAAATACACCAACCGCAACCCAAGTAGCCTGTTTACCATACAAGTCAGAAAATCTAATGCCTGATACCATTAAGAGGCCTAGCTGCCTGATCGTAGATGATGAAACCGACCTGAGTGAATTACTGGTCATCACCTTAGAACGCATGGGCATCAAAGCTGACAGCGCTGAGAATCTGGATGACGCAAAGTTCATGCTCAGGCAACGCCAATATGACCTCTGCCTGACCGATATGCGCCTGCCGGATGGCAATGGTCTAGACTTGGTTCGCCATATCGGCCAACACCACATAGGCTTACCTGTAGCGGTCATCACTGCGTTTGGCAGCGCCGAGAATGCAGTCTCAGCCCTCAAGGCTGGCGCGTTTGACTACCTGACAAAACCAATTTCACTGCAGCAACTGCGTCCGTTGGTGCAATCGGCGCTTAAGTTGTCCCAGCCGCAATCAGCCAGTGGCACAGACAGCGCCTTAAACCTGGTAGGAGAATCGCCGGCCATCTCACAGGTACGCACCAGTATAGAAAAATGTGCACGCAACCAGGCACCAGTGTACATCAATGGCGAAGCCGGAACTGGTAAAGAACTGGCGGCAAGATTGATACACCAGAATAGCGCACGGCGGGATGGCCCTTTTGTAACCGCAAATTGCAGCACTATTCCCGAGCATTTGGTAGAAAGTGAATTCTTTGGCCACAAAAAAGGCGCTTTTCCCGGTACTACTCAGGACAAGCAAGGCTTATTTCAAGCAGCCAACAGCGGCATATTGTTCCTGAATGATGTATCTGACCTGTCATTAGCCATGCAGGTCAAGCTGCTGCGCATCATCCAGGAAAAGAAAGTGCGCGTACTGGGCGCAAGCGAGGATGAAGCTATTGATGTGCGCATCATCAGTGCAACGCACCGTGACTTGGGCGCAATGATGGAAAAAGGCGCATTTCGCCAGGACCTATACTACCGGCTCAATGTCATTGCATTAAAAATGCCGGCCCTGCGTGATATTCCCGAGGATATTCCTGTCATTACCGAGTACTTGGTAAAAAAACAGTCCGACCATTTGCGTACTCCAGCGCCAAAAATCGATGCTGAGGCTGCCAGCCTTCTGCTGCAACATCGTTTTAAGGGAAACGTAAGGGAGCTGGAAAGCATTATTGAGCGCGCACTTAGCATGTGCGATGGCAATAGCATCTGCATTCAGGATTTGTCATTACCCGCAGAAGCACTGCCGACAGCTGCAAATAATGCTGCGCTTGCTCTGGATGACAATGTGGCCTTGCCGGAATTTCTCGAAAACATTGAAAAACAGGCCATTCTCGTTGCTCTGGAAAAAACCAGGCAGAACAAAACCGCGGCGGCTAAACTGCTGGGCGTCAGCTTTCGGACTCTGCGCTATCGACTGTCCAAGTTGGGACTAAGCAAGGACGATGACGAAAAAGAACAGTTGCCGGAACAGAATTAGTCCAGCAACCTTACAGTAATACGATCGCCAGATAGGTAACGTATAGGGCGCCATTGATCCACAAATGCCACACCTTGATGCCGCCACGCGCCACCACCAACCTCAACCATGCCGCTGCCAGCAAAGTAATCACCACCCCGGATAGCACCTCTATCCGTGGCTGCCAAGGCGTGAGCATAATCCCGATGGCAGGTAATAGCGTGCCTTGAAACACCATGGCGCCGGTGATGTTGCCAAATGCCAGCGTATCCTTGCCTTTGCGTATCCACAGAATGCTGTTTACTTTTTCCGGCAGCTCAGTGGCAATCGGAATGATCAGTAACGATAACAACAGCGCCGAAATACCTATCATGTCCGCAGCTTCTTCCACACCATTGATAAAGCCTTTGGCTCCAGCCACTAGCAATATCAAGCCCAACACCAACTGCAAAGAGATGACTGGCATTTTATTGGGGAAACCAAGGCGGCAGAGGAACATGGGATTATCTGCTTCTGTAGCGTGCCCATCACTGACCAGGCCCTTTGAGGCCCGTATCGTCAACATGATATAGATGAAATAAATCATGACCATGCAAAAACCCAGGCCATAGCGAACCGCTGTCAGCGTATGCGGTATAAACAGGGCAACCGTTGCAAAACCGAAAGCGATCAGGAAAAAATCCAGATCGCGCGTGAGCCCTGTACGCTCGGGCCGAAGTGCGCCATGTTTACCGCGCTTACTGAGTACCGACAATGCCATCAAAGAAATAGACAGCGTAGCCAGCATTAACGGCGCACCAAGGATCGCCCCTACACCGATTTCTTCATTAGTTTGTGCGTTTTGCGTCCCTGCCAGCAATGCCAGCAAAGGCACTGAGGTTTCCGGCAGTGCAGTGCCAACTGCAGCAAACAGCGAACCTGTCACCCCCTCTGAAATCTTTAATTTTTCGCCTAAATGTTCAAGGGCATTGGTAAAGACTTCGGCCGCGATTAGAATCACGATGAGCATCAGGAATAGCTGGAAAAATACCATGGTGGGCTTACCAATGAATGTAGTTAAGGCGAATTTTATCGGAAAACACTGAATGAAACATGAATCCTCTCAAAATTAACTCCCAGGGCATTGTCTCTGGTGCGCACTATGTCGAGTCTCCCAATCAGGACGCACGTCCGACGGGCAGCGAAATTTCCATGATAGTGATCCATAACATCAGCCTGCCCCCGCAACAATATGGAGGCAATGGCGTGATCGAGCTATTCACCAACCGGCTGGATCCTGATGCACACCCTTACTATGAGGAGATCTACCAGCTCAGGGTTTCATCTCACTTCTTTATCCGGCGCGATGGCAGCCTGCTGCAATTTGTACCATGCAGCCAGCGCGCATGGCATGCCGGCATATCTAGCTGGCAAGGGCGTGAACGCTGCAACGATTTCTCTGTCGGAATTGAGCTTGAAGGGAGTGATTTTGAGCCTTTTGAAGCAATCCAGTATGTCACACTCAATCATTTACTGAATGCACTACAGCAACAGTACAACATACAGGATGTGGTGGGCCACTCAGATATCGCTCCAGGCAGAAAAACCGACCCTGGGCCCTATTTCGACTGGTCACTAGTGAATTCATCCGCTGCTTAAGTGACTAAAGCTATACTCTGACGCCTGCATAAAAAATAATGAGAAAGCACTTTGCACCATGTTCAATCATATACCACTGAATAAATTGCTCACACTAGGGATTTGCCTGGGCCTGACTTTAGCAGCCTGCAGCAAAAAAGATGATGACGCCAAAAAAACACCGGCGCCCACACTCGTTAGCACTGTCACCGCGCAAACGACCAATCTGGAAATTCGTGAAGAAGCAGTGGGTACCATTGAAGGCCTGATGGACCCGACAGTAGCCGCCGAAGTAGCGGCACGCGTCACCAAAGTGCTGGCCAACCCTGGCCAGAAGGTCAGGAAAGGCGAACTGATCGTGTTGCTGGATGCCACCGACTATAGGCTACAGCGCGCAGAAGCGCAGGCTGAAGTAGCAAGGCTGCAGGCCTTGCTGAGCAACCAGGGGCGTCTGGTAGAGCGCAACCAGGCCTTGGTACAAAAAAACTTCATCTCAAAAAACGCGCTGGACGACCTCACCACCCAGCAAGCCGCATTGAAGGAACAACTGGCCGGTGCGCGCTCTCGGCTCGATAGCGTTTCGCATACCGGCAGCAAAACGCATGTAATCGCGCCTATTGACGGCGTGGTAGAAAAACAGATTGTTTCCGTCGGCGACTACGTCAAAGTCGGCGACCCTTTACTGCAGATTATCAGCAGCAAACGCCTGCGCGCGCATTTGCCTTACCCCGAGAGCATTGCCGCGACACTGCAACCGGGCTTGAAAGTAAGGCTCAACACACCAACCTCCCCCACTGAAGTCATCTCGACCATACGCGAGCTTAAGCCGTTAATAGGTAGCAATAACCGGGCAGTAGACGTGATTGCCGATGTGGTTGATGAGCCGGGCTGGCAAGCCGGGGCCAGCGTCAATGGCAGTGTCATCATGGGCGAGCATGAAAATGCTGTGGTAGTCCCAGAGCAAAGCCTGGTGCTGCGCCCAGCCGGTGAGGTGGTGTACGTCATCAAGGATAATCTCGCGCAACAACGTATCGTCAAGACCGGCCTACGGCAGGCCGGCAAGGTAGAAATCACCGAAGGCTTGTCAGCCGGTGAGATCGTGGCAGTGGATGGCGCGGCTTTTCTCACCGACAAGGCCAAGGTTAATCTGCAACAACCAGCACAGCAGGCCAAGCCATGACCTTGCCCGAGTTATCGATACGCCGCCATGTCCTAGCGTGGATGGTGTCCGGTGTGCTGGTGCTGTTCGGCATCATCAGCTATCAGCGCATTGGCCTTGATCGCTTTCCCTATATCGAATTCCCTATCATCTCGATCAGCACCACGCTGAAAGGCGCTAACCCTGACATTGTCGATGCCAGCATCACCAGCATTATCGAAACCTCGGTCAATACGACACCAGGCATTGAGCATATCCAATCCAGTTCCTCGCCCGGCGTATCCGTCATCACCATGACTTACAGCCTGGAAAAAGACATTGATGTTGCCTATAACGAGGTGCAATCCAAAGTAAATCAGGTATTACGCCGGCTGCCTGACGATGCTGACCCACCTGTAGTGCAGAAAGTACAAACCAATGCACAACCCATCATGTGGCTGGCACTGCGTGGCGACCGTACCGTGCAACAACTCAATCTGTATGGCTTTAACGTATTGAAAAAAAAGCTGGAAACCATCAATGGCGTGGGGGAAGTACGCCTTGGTGGGCGACGCGATCGCACTATACGCGTGAACTTGCTGCCGGAGCGCATGACCGCCTACCACCTGGTGGCTAATGACCTGATTACGGCATTCCAGAAAGAACATATCCAGCTACCGGGGGGCTTTCTGGTCGGGGAAAAAGCCGAAAAGCTGATGAAGTTGGATCTGGAATTTCACAACCTGCGCGATCTGGCCGAGCTGGTAGTGTCCTATCGTGATGGTGCACCGGTCAGGCTCAAAGACGTGGCGGAACTGGAAGATGGCCTCACCGATTACCGTCAGCTGGCGCACTACAATGGCGAGCCCACTGTGGGCCTGGGTATCATCAAGGTTGCCAACGCCAACACTGTTGCCATTATTGATGAAGTCGAACGCCGACTGGATGCTGAAATTCGTCCCACCCTGCCACCCGGCATGCGCATTGATGTCTCCACCAACGATGCGCTCTTCATCAAGGAAATGGTCAGCTCGCTCAAGGAACACCTGGTCGAAGGTACTTTGTTGGCCGCGCTCATCGTCTGGTTGTTTTTACGCTCTATACGTTCCACCCTGATTATCGCCACAGCCATACCGGTATCATTATTGGGTGCGGTTGCCGTCATGTACTTCTCAGGCTTTACCTTCAACACCATGACATTGCTGGCTTTACTGCTGCTGATCGGGGTGGTGGTAGATGATGCCATTGTGGTGCTGGAGAATATCTACCGCCACCGAGAACGACTGGAAGAAGGCGCCGCCGACAACCCATCCTTCAATGACGGCGAGGCCTCCAGGCAGGCCGCCAGCACCGGTAGCAGCGAAGTAGCATTTGCCGTCACTGCGGCCACGCTGGCACTGGTCTGTATTTTTGCCCCTGTCATCTTCATGGAAGGAATCATGGGCAAGTTCTTCAAGTCCTTCGCGGTGGTGGTCACTTTCGGTGTGCTGGTATCCCTCATGGTGTCGCTCACGCTGACGCCTATGCTATGCTCACGCTACCTTAAAATTGAACATCAGCACGGCAAGTTATACTACTGGCTGGACGGCATGTTTAACCGCATGGATCGCATCTATATCAAGCTACTGGGCTGGGCTTTGTTACACCGCTGGAAAGTAGTGATTGCCACCCTGCTGGTAGTTACCTCCAGCGGTTTCTTCTTCAGCAAGGTACAAAAAGAGTTTGTACCTGAGGCAGATGAAGGACGCTTTGTGGTGAACTTCAAAACACCCCTGGGCTCCAGCCTGGAATACACCAACAGTCGCCTCGAGTTACTGGAAAAAGTACTGGCAGGACATCCCTCGGAAATCGCCAGCTACTTCGGTACCATCGGCCTGGGCTCACAAGGCCAGGTCAATCAGGGCAACATCAGCATACGCCTCAAAGATCGTAATGAACGTAAACTCAGCCAGAAAGTCCTGGTCAAGAAATTGCGTGATGAGTTTGACGATATTCCCGGAGTACGTGCATTCCCCGCCGCAGTGGCTATTGTCGGCGGGCAGCGCCCGGAGAAGCTGCAGTTCAACCTGACCGGCCCCAACCTGCAGCAGGTTGGTTTGCTGGGCAAGGCCTTGCAGCAAAAACTGGGCAACACGCCCGGCATGGGCAAAGTCGACCTGGACATGCAGCTTGACCTGCCGCAGCTGGTGATGAAAGTGGATAGGGTGCGTGCTGCCAGCCTCGGTATTTCTGCCACCGATATCGCCACCGCCCTCAGTCTTTACACCGGCGGCATTGATATCGCCAAATTCAACGATGAGCCCGGTGACGGCCAGCGTTACGATATTCGCCTGAAGGCCAAGGAGGGTAGCTTTATCCAGCCCAACGACCTCACCAAGATTTACCTGCGCAGCACCAGCGGCGATCTGGTCCGGCTGGATTCAGTCGCCAGTTTCAAGCAGGAACTAGGGGCTGCAGTTATCGGACGCTTTGATCTGCAATATGCCGCCAACATCTACGCCAACCCCATCATGCCGCTGGGTGAAGCTGTTGATATCGTCAAAGCTAACGCCGCAGAGCTATTGCCGCCCGGCTACAATGTACGCCTGACCGGGCAGGCGGAAGAGCTCGCCAAGACCGTCAAGAACATGGCCTTCGTGTTTGGGCTTGCGCTTATCCTGCTGTATATGGTGCTGGCCAGCCAGTTCAACTCCTTCCTGCAGCCGTTGATTATCATGCTGGCGCAGCCACTCGCCATTATTGGCGGCGTGATGGCGCTATGGCTGACGGGAAATTCGCTGAATATTTTCTCGATGATTGGCCTGGTGTTGCTGATAGGCCTGGTCGCCAAGAATTCGATTCTGCTGGTCGATCTTACCAACCAGTTACGCGAGCAAGGTAAACCCATTAATGAAGCGCTGCGAGAGGCGTGCCCGATTCGGTTAAGGCCGGTGCTGATGACATCATTGACTATCATCCTGGCTTTGCTGCCTGCTGCCTTGGGCTTTGGTGCGGGGTCAGAAACCAACGGCCCGCTTTCTATCGCGGTGATAGGCGGCATGATTTCATCTACCCTGTTAACCCTAGTGGTTGTGCCGGCGGTATATTCGCTGACGATGAATGGTTTGCTGCATTTAGCAAATAGGCGCAAGGCTAAAATAACTTAGGGTTTTTCCAGCTTTTCCAAAAGCAAACCTTCAACTTTAGGGCGCCACACTTCGGGATTCACGGGAAACTCTTTGAATATGCCGGTGCGCCGGTATCCACGCCGCTGGTAAAACGCGATCAGCTCGTGGCGCAGCGTGATCACCATCATGCTGAACTTGCTCGCAGCCCAACGCTGCTTTGCCGCGTCTTCTGCAGCAGCCAGCAACTGCTTGCCGATGCCTTGCTTCTGCAATCCCGGCTGCACCACAAACATGCCGACATGCACGCTGTCATCCTGCCTTTCCATCAGTATCGAGCCCATCAGCTCGCTACCTTGCCCGGCATCTTTTAAGCACAGCATAACCATGGCGTATGGCGACTGAATCAGCTGCCTGACTTCGCTCTCGCTGGTTCTTAGGCCATCCAGCAGGTCTGCTTCCGTGGTCCAGCCCTGTCGGCTGGTTTCACCCCGGTAGGAGGCATTGATCATGGCCGCAATTTGCAGGGCCTGCATCCGGCACAGCAGAGCGAAAAGTCAAAGCATTCAACACACTTAACCCTAACGATTAATGCCAACAAATTTCTGCACGACCTGGCTGCCTACCATGTCCCCCTCCACATTCACGGTGGTACGCAGGGTATCCAGCAAACGGTCTATGGGTAGCAAGATGGCAATGGCTTCGGCTGGCAGGCCCACAGACTGCAGCACCATGACCATGGTGACCATGCCGGCACTGGGGATGCCGGGTGCGCCCATGGCCGCGATCATGGCCGTGAAAAATACCACCAGCTGTTGCACCATATTAAGTTCAACACCAGCCAGATTGGCAATAAACAGCGCGGCGGCGGCCTCGTAAAGCGCGGTGCCATCCATGTTGATAGTCGCCCCCAGCGGGATGACAAAGCCTGCAATCTCCGGCCTTACCTGCAAGTTTTTCTCTACGCAACGCAGCGTAACCGGCAGTGTTGCAGAGCTGGAGCTGGTAGCAAACGCCGTTGCTAGCGCTTCATTCGCACCTCGCCAGAACCATAGCGGCGTCCTGCCGGTGACCAGGTATAAAACCAGCGGCAGTATAACCACCCCATGCAGCAGCGTAGTCCCTACCACTACCGCGACAAACTTTCCCAGGCTCTCCAGCAAAGCTACATCCTGCGTAGCTGTAAGCTTGATCAGTAAAGCCATAATCCCCAAAGGGGCCAGATGCATGATCCAGCCCACCATGCGCATGGTCAGATCCAGGAACTCCTGC
>JBAZTJ010000020.1:0-29637 GCA_041662005.1 Candidatus Methylopumilus sp. | reverse complement strand
ATCGCTAACCGCCTCCGCTTTTATCGAAAAAGTGGAAATTGCTGGTGCTGGCTTTATCAACTTTTACCTCAGTGCCAAAGCCAAGCAGGCAGTCATCGGTTTAATCCGGCAACAGGGAGATCAATTCGGCCACAACAATTCCGGGCTAGGCCGCAAAGTACAGGTGGAGTTCGTTTCTGCCAACCCGACAGGCCCGCTGCATGTCGGCCATGGTCGTGGCGCTGCGGTGGGCGATTGCCTGGCGCGCTTGCTGGATGCTAACGGCTGGGCGGTGACCCGTGAATTCTATTACAACGATGCCGGCGTACAAATCGATAATTTGACCAAGTCTGTAGAGGCCCGCTGTTGCGGCCTAACCCCTGATGATGCAGGTTGGCCCGAAGATGGTTATCGTGGCGACTATATCGCAGATGTGGCAGATGCCTATCTGGCTAAAAAGACCGTGGTGGCGGATGACATGGAAGTCACAGCCAGCGGCAACGCCAATGACAGCGATTCCATACGCCGTTTTGCCGTCGCCTATTTGCGTCAGGAGCAGGATCTGGACCTGCGGGCATTCCAGATCAAGTTCGATACATTCTCGCTGGAGTCTGCGCTATACACCACTGGCAAGGTTGAACAGACGGTTAAAAACCTGATTGCCAGCGGCCATACCTATGAGCAGGATGACGCGCTGTGGCTGCGCACCACCGATTTTGGCGATGACAAAGACCGCGTGATGCGCAAGACCGATGGCGGCTACACCTACTTTGTCCCGGACGTGGCATACCACCTGGATAAATGGCAACGTGGTTTTGAACGTGTGATTAATGAACAGGGTGCTGACCACCACAGCACTATTACCCGTGTACGTGCTGGCCTGCAGGCCTTGGATATGGGCATCCCCAAGGGCTGGCCCGACTACGTGCTGCACCAGATGGTGACTGTGATGCGCGGTGGCGAAGAGGTCAAACTCTCAAAACGCGCCGGTAGTTATGTAACACTGCGCGACCTGATTGAAGAAGTGGGCTGCGATGCCACGCGCTACTTCCTTGCGGCGCGGCGTGCTGATTCGCAACTGGTGTTCGATATTGACCTGGCGCGGGCGCAGACCAACGACAATCCGGTGTATTACATCCAATATGCGCATGCCCGCATCTGCAGTGTCATCCGGCAATGGGGGGGCGATATCGCCGTGCTGGATAATGTTGACCTGAGTCCACTGAATTTTCCGCATGATGCCGCGCTCATGCAGCGTTTGAGCGAGTTCCCCGAGGTGATAGAAAATGCCGCGATAGACCTAGCACCGCACACTATAGCTAACTACCTCAGGGATTTGGCGAGCGACCTGCACAGTTTCTACAATGAGCATAAAATACTGGTAGAAGATAACAACACCAAACTGGCACGGCTGGCACTGATCAGGGCTACGCAGCAGGTATTACGTAATGGCTTGCAACTGCTGGGCGTCAGTGCACCAGAATCCATGTTTGCACCAGAAGCCTGAATGCGTATCCACGAATAATCCAAACTATAAATTTATTGAGGAACCTACATGAGTCGAGACTATAAACCCACTGCCGCCAGAGAAAAATCCAGTAGTAAAGGCAGCCAATTTCTGGTTGGCCTACTGGTTGGTCTGCTCATTGGGGTTGGTGTTTCAGTTGCCGTTGCCCTGTTTGTAAATGGCGGTGACAGCCCGTTTGTCAACAAGGCGCCAGCTGTGGCGAATGTTGTGACCGAAGAGAATGAAGCTAGCGCTGTGCCCAAAAACGAAAAACCAGACAGTGCAGAAAAACCACGCTTCGATTTTTACACTATCTTGCCCGGTAGCGAGAGCAAAGTAACCGAGCAGGAAATTCAGCAGAAACAACAGCAGTCCGAAGCTGCCACCGTCAAGGAAAATTACTTCCTGCAGGTGGGCGCCTTCAAAACCGAGCAAGAGGCTGACAATATGAAAGCCAAGTTGGCATTGCTGGGTATGGAGGCCATTGTGCAAACTGCCACTATCCCCGATAAAGGCGTGTGGCACCGTGTACGCGTAGGTCCATTCATGGATTTGAACCAGATAGACAAAGCCAGAGGCGATTTAACCCGCAATGGCTTTACGGCAGATCTCATCAAGATTCATAGCAGTACGGCAGCCCAGTAAAACTATTCATAGCGGCCGATGTCAGCTGCTATGGGCCTGTGTGCGTTGAATATAACAGCGTTAATTTAGTGCAGTACCTCACTCATCATTTAAAACTAAGGAAAAATATCATGAAGAAATTTCTGGCTGCCTTAATGTTGCTGGTATCGGCAAATGTCATGGCAGATCCACAAAGCGGTATCGAATATAACGCGACCGTACAAACCATCCCGACTGAAAATGCCGCCAAGATAGAGGTGGTTGAATTGTTCTGGTATGGATGCCCGCATTGCTATGCTTTAGAGCCGCAACTGTCAGCCTGGGTAAAGAAATTGCCTGCTGACGTTACTTTTAAACGTGTGCCCGGTATCCCACGTCCTGACTGGGCGCCTATGGCTAAGGCATACTATGCGCTTGAGTCTTTAGGCCTGGTTGAAAAGCTGCATGTGCCCCTGTTTGAAGCTATTCATAAGCAAAGAGCCTTGCGTCCTGATGATGAGCTTGGCGCAATCGACTGGATTACCAAACAAAGCGGGATGGATCGTAAAAAGGTTGAAGAGGCCTTTAAGTCATTCTCTACCAATACCAAGCTTACCCGTGCTATGCAAACTTTCCGTGCCTCAGGCGCTACTGGTGTCCCCAGCCTCATCATTGACGGTAAATACATCACTTCCAGCACCATGGCTGGCGGTAACCAAGAAGTGCTGAATGTTGCTGACTTCATCATTGCTAATGTCCGTAAAGAAAAAGCCGGGGCAAAGAAGTAAGCGCAGTAGTCAGGTTTATTGACAGTGTTTAATCAAAAACCCGTTGTGGCCTTACCCGAGCCGCAACGGGTTTTTATTAGCGGTGCCTCTACCGGCATAGGCCAGGCGCTGGCCAGATACTATGCGGCGCAGGGCGCGACGCTGGGCCTAGTCGCAAGGCGTAAAGAGCTATTAGACGTATTGGCTTATGAATTGGGCGTGCCCTGCGCCATCTACCCACTGGATGTGCGCGATGCTGAGGCCTTGCAGCAGGCCGCCGAGGATTTTATCCACCGCTTTGGCGCCCCGAATATTGTGATAGCCAACGCTGGTGTCAGCCGTGGCACCTTGACTGAACACAAGGAAGATATTGCCGCATTCAAGGCGGTGATGGATATCAACGTACTCGGTATGGTGCATACCTTTCAGCCGTTTATCGCAGCCATGCACCAACAGGGCGGAGGGCAGCTAGTGGGTATCGCGAGTGTGGCCGGTATACGCGGTCTGCCGGGAGCAGGCGCTTACAGTGCCTCCAAGGCAGCAGCCATCAGCTACCTGGAAAGCCTGCGCGTGGAAATGTTGAAGTTCAATATCAGCGTGACCACTATCGCCCCCGGCTATATCCGTACCCCCATGACCGATGTGAACACCTATGCCATGCCTTTCCTGATGGATGTGGATGTTGCTGCAGAGAAATTCGTGCGGGCGATTGCACGCAAGCGCCGCTTTGTTGTAATTCCCTGGCAAATGGGCATTGTGGCAAAAATTATTAGACTATTGCCACCCTGGCTATGGGACAGCATTATGAAACGGGCTCCCCATAAGCCCAGGATTGATGTCGAATAACAAGGACTATTCAAGTTAGCCCTTGTTATTAACACATCGCCTAGGACTATCGAGTAATCGGCTTGTAGCGAATACGTCGGGGTTTAGCGCCTTTGTCGCCGAACTTGCCGCAAATTTTGCGGCTTAGTTTCGGCGGACATGCCCGTACGGGTACGGAAGGCGGTAGGTGAAATTACTTATGTCACAGAACTATCGAGTAATCGGCTTGTAGCGAATACGTCGGGGTTTAGCGCCTTCCTCACCCAGACGCTTTTTCTTGTCGGCTTCATATTCCTGGTAGTTACCATTAAAGAAGGTCCATTGCGACTCGCCCTCGGCAGCCAGGATATGGGTGGCGATACGGTCGAGGAACCAGCGATCATGCGAGATCACCAGCACACTGCCGGCAAATTCCAGCAAGGCATCTTCCAGCGCACGCAGCGTTTCTACATCCAGGTCATTTGACGGTTCATCCAGCAGCAGCACATTGCCACCGGAGATCAGTGTCTTGGCCAAGTGCAGGCGCCCGCGCTCACCGCCGGACAGATTGCCGACAATTTTCTGCTGGTCGCCACCTTTGAAGTTGAAGCGTCCAATATAGGCACGTGACGGCGTTTCGTAGCGGCCTACGGTCAGGATGTCCGAACCGCCAGAAATCTCATCAAACACCGTCTTGCCATCACTCAACGCATCGCGGCTTTGGTCGACATAGGCCATTTTTACCGTTTGGCCGATATTCACTTCGCCGCTATCGGGTTGTTCCTTACCTGTAATCATCTTGAACAAGGTTGATTTACCGGCACCGTTCGGGCCAATGATACCGACGATGGCGCCGGGTGGAATGCTGAAGCTGAGGTTATCAATCAGCAGGCGGTCTTTAAAGGCCTTGCTGACATTCTTGAACTCGATGACCTGGTCGCCCAGGCGCTCACCGGCAGGGATGAAGATTTCCTGGGTTTCGTTGCGCTTCTGGTATTCGGCGCTGGCCAGCTCTTCGTAGCGGGCAATACGCGCCTTGCTCTTGGCTTGGCGCGCCTTGGGGTTCTGACGTACCCATTCCAGCTCGGTATTCAGGGCTTTGCGCCGTGCCGACTCTTGCGACTCTTCTTGACTCAGGCGCTCCTGCTTCTGGTCCAGCCAGCTGGAGTAATTACCTTTCCACGGGATGCCATGGCCGCGATCCAGCTCCAGTATCCATTCGGCCGCATTGTCGAGGAAGTATCTATCATGGGTCACTGCCACCACCGTGCCGGGGAAGCGCACCAGGAACTGCTCCAGCCACTCTACAGATTCCGCATCCAGGTGGTTGGTAGGCTCATCCAGTAGCAGCATGTCCGGCCTTGAAAGCAGCAGCTTGCACAGCGCCACACGGCGCTTTTCACCGCCGGATAGTGGGCCGATTTTGGCATCCCACGGTGGCAGGCGTAATGCATCTGCCGCGATTTCAAGCTGGTGCTCTACATCCGAACCGCTGGCAGCGATGATGTTTTCATATTTGGCCTGCTCATCGGCCAGTTTTTCAAAATCTGCATCCGGTTCCGCATAGGCGGCATAGACTTCTTCCAGTTTCTTTTTGGCTTCCATCACCTCGCCCATGCCGGACTCTACCTCTTCGCGCACGGTCTTATCAGCATCCAGTTGCGGCTCCTGCGGCAGATAACCTATGGAAATTTTAGGCTGGTGCTGCACTTCACCCTCAAACTCCTTGTCCTCACCGGCCATGATGCGCAACACGGTAGATTTACCTGAACCATTTAGGCCGAGCAGGCCGATCTTGGCACCAGGGAAAAAAGACAGAGAAATATCTTTGATGATTTGCCGTTTAGGCGGCACGATTTTGCTCACGCGGAGCATAGACATTACATATTGGGCCATGGGGATGTGCTTTCTAGCGTAGGACGAATCGATTGATTTGCAAGGGTGAAAGCTTACTGCAATCTAGTAGCTTTGGGTATATTGCTGGTTAAGGCTTTATTTACTTCACAGCCGTTTTCTGCGAACGCTGCGCCCACAATGCCAGATACTCATCTGAGTTGTTCAGCAAATCTGCCGACATTTCTTCATATTCATCGGGTGATGGCATGGCAGAGCCTTTGGTGATTGCGGTATAGCCTAAGCCCAGTCGGCCACCCTCGACTTGAAAGCCGATGAACTCCAGTATGGTGGGGAACATATCAAAATGTAATACTTCGTCCCGGTTTTTGGTCACCACTATGCGTGAAATCAGGCTGTTATAGACATGACGCTCCGGCAGTTTATCTAGTTGTGCCGAAACCGGGTTGGACATCGCCAGGTGATCACCAAGAATGACTATATTGGTGTCTTTGAGATAACCGCTTTTCTTGATGAACTGCACGAACTCGGCTACCTGCTTCGATGTGCACTGCACAACATCCGCAAAGTCAGCTGAGTCTTCGGCTTTACAGCGCTTTGAGATAAATCCGTCGGGGCCGTGCGTATCGATAGTGGTGATCGTGAGATTAAATGGCTGTCTTGCCTGATGCAGCATGACGAGTTTTGCCTTGGCTTGCAGCAGTAAATCATCATCGTACAGGCCCCAGAAATTCATCCCAGCTTGGGTCAACTCGCCTTTAAGTTCGTCGCGACCATAGGCCTCGTCATAGTGGTGATCGAGAAAAAACCGGCCTTTGCCGGAAAACGGCAAGGCATCGCCGCCCATGTAGACATTATGAAAGCCGAATTGATGCAGGATATCGCCCAGGCAAACGGCATTGGGTAAGAAGGTCTTAATGTTTTCGCCCTGGCTATTGCCATCGTACAAACTCACGCTTTTAAGCGGAATACCGCATTGGGTAGCCGTGATGCCGGCGATCGTCCAGCCAGTTCCGGGGGCCTGGCGGTAGTTTTCAAAGCTGACGCCACCTTGTTCATCAAGGCTTTCCAGCAGGTTCTTACCGAATAGGGCTTTATCCTTGTAGGAGTTTTCCAGGCTCTCTACGTAAATCAGCACCAGGTTCTTGGGTTTTTTGGCGTGTATCTGCACATTGCCTGGATATATATAGTTAGCAGCAAAATAATCCTTGCCGAACTGATTGTGCAAAAAAGCCATCAGCGAAAATTGTGTACCAAAATAGGCTAGTGAAATAATTAGTGTATATAGCGGTGCTCTGTGGCCTATCATCCAATAGATGGCTTTGATCAGGCGCTTATTGGCTTTGCTGACAAAGCGCGCGCCGGCGTATTGACTGCCGTGCGTCAGGAACAGGCCGATAGAAACCTCTGCAGCGACCAGGCCCAATGAAGCCAGCAAAGGAATAAGCAGGCATAACTGGAGAAAGCTCTTGACCAGTGCAGTGTCAGTGTCCACCAGGCCTTCTATGCCAAACTGGACGTGATAAAGCACTTGCTCTAACGAGGGTTCCCCGAAATTCTCATTAACCCAGTAGGCAAGGCAAGCGAGAAATAAGGCGAGTAGATATATGCCGAACCTTAGCAGCGTGCGTAAACTATGCCGATATCGGTGGGGTAGCGATTGAGTTCGATCAATCATTAATTGATGCATGTCATGTTACAAAATTGCAGCTAAGTTACACTAATATGACAAATTAGTCGCGATTAGCGTATTTTGTGCGCATTACGGCAAGTTATTAGCTACTCATGCAGCACTTGCTGTTAAATTGTTTTAATCGTAATCTGAAAATAGTTAACGTTAACCAGACAGGTACAAAATGAAAAACCAATACAGGATTGCTGTTACCCTCATGCTCACGAGCTTGCTGACAGCCGTATTCAGTGTGGCGTATGCGCAGCCGACGACCTTAAAGTCAGCTTCCGGAATCAATTTCATGAATGGAGGAATTGGTCGCGAGGAAGTAGAGGAGATGCGGTTGGTAGCCAAAAAATTCCCGCTGCAGATATTATTGTCTGAAGGGAAAACAGGCACTGCCCTGGCGGACGTTGAGCTGGTGATTACCGATAATAACAAGCAAACCGTTTTCACATTGCACAAAGCCGGCCCGATGTTGTATGTCGATTTACCTGCGGGCAAATACAAAGTGACCGGCAAATACAATGAGGTAAAACAATCCCATGTGATTACTCTCATTGCCGGTGAAAAAAGTCAGAGGCTAATATTGAACTGGAAATCTGATGTAGTGGAATATCAACCAGAGGAAGTAACCCCCCAGTGAGACGGATGCACCGCGTGCGGAAGTAGCGCATCCGTTCCAGATTTTTCAATGCATGGCTTGGCCAAGGAGTGTTGTTGTCTCTAGCAAGTTAAGCCTCACGTGACGGGCGCAAAATCGGCTTAGGCTTCCTCAGCAGCTTGCGTAAGCCCCAGATCACCAGCAAAACCAACCCCAGGCTGACCAAAGCCACAGACCATGGTACCTGCGCAGGTTTATCCTGTTTAAGTGCCAGTCCATCACGAAGTTGATTCGGGAATGGGCGCGGCTCAACCGGCACTATCTTCCATTGGCTGTGGTCGGCTGGTGCACGATCGATATACTCATCAAATGAATACACAGGTGCCTGGCCAAACGCGCGGCTGGAAGGTATTTGCGGGATATGCACATAAATCAGCGCTTCTATGTTGTTGCTCAGTTGTTGTTCCAGCGGACTGAGCGGCCTTTGGGTCTTGCCTTGTACCAGATCCAGCATGTCTATTCCCATGGCATCGAAAGCTGCAGCTGGATTGAGATCGGTGTCTTCGGTGGTGATGTAATCGTAAATGTTGCGCGCATCTTTCAGGCTACCACTGGTGGCTGCGACATAAAAATAAGCGGCGGTGGCTTTGGCTATGCCGCCATTGCCGCGCTCAGGTAGCTGCCAGCCCAGACTGCGAAAGGTGTCTACGCTGATCCCTGCACAGTTGGCTTTTGCGTGCTGATAGACGAAATCGTGGCGGTAAAAGTGGTTGTACACGCGGTTGATGGCAGCCTGGTATTGTTGCGCCACTGCTTCATTTTTCAGTACTGCGACCAGCATGTACGATGGCCGGTAGTAACTCTGGCCGTTGTTGAGGTCCATCAGGTATTTGTCCATGGGCGTGACACCCGCGATGATGCCTTTTTCGCTGTATGAATCCAGGTTGTAAAAATTATTCACCAGCCAGCGCGACCAGTTGCCATCGGCCTCAAAGCGCCCGGTGACGATACCAAAGTGGCCACCATGGGCTTCGTCATCGTCGCCCTGTGCGCCATTGAGCATGACACCGAGCACCGCTTTACCGGTCCAGTCAGTATTGCTCCTTGCAGTATTTCCCCCTGGTTCCCTGGACCATAACAGACGAGTTTGATACGGGCTTTGGGCTCCACCGTTATTGGCGCGTACCAAGGTTTGCAGGGTTTCCTCCTGGCTTAAGGGCTGCACTGCAGTATGGGAGGCTATTTTAAAATCCAGTGGCCAGATAGTGCGTGCGGTGAATTGATCACTGCCATCAGCGTTTTTACTGGTTTCACCACGCAAGCGCACAGGCCGCTGGCTAAAGAATTTCTGACTGCTGGCATCGTAGTAAGAGAGATTGGTCGCAATTTTTGGCGTGATACCAAATGCCATGTGAGTGCCGTCATCCAGCCGAATGGCTTTGCCATCAGTCGCCAGATCAGCCTTGGGGATGACTTGGCTGGAACCCAGCCAAACCAGTGGAGGCAATGCGGTTACATCCTGTTTTTCAGCGTGTGCAGACCAGTTTTTGACATCCTGCTGGGCATTTTCTGTCTTGGAGAAACCGGCAATTGGTTGATTGTCACCTGCTACAGCAATGACTTCCTGCTGAAAATACCAGAGTGCCTGCGGAATGGTCGGGCAGTCTTTGCAGCTGCCAGTAGTGAGCCGCATATCCTGGGCTGGGTATAAGCCCAGCAAGCCATCTTGCGTTGCGGGTATTGCGGCGGCTTGGGCGATGGGGGCAGACGAGATGAGCGTGATTGCCAGTGCGTACAGGGTTTTCATGGTCGGTCTTAGCTTTCTTATTCTTGCTCAGTTCTTATTTTTTTGCGCAAGACGCATCCAGGCCAGCGTGCTGATGGCTACCAGCACCAGCGTCCCGACAGCAATGGTGGAGATGACGACAGGCGTATGGTTTTTATCCAGCAGCGTGTAAAAACCGATCATCAGCAGCATTAAAAAATTCTCAAACAGATTCTGTACGGCAATCGCGTGGCCGGCCCCTACGCTTTCATGCCCGCGCTCTTGCAGCAAGGCGTTAAGCGGCACTACATAAAAGCCGCCGCATGCGCCGGTGAGGATCAGCATGCCAATTGCCACGTACAGGTTGGTGACATAGGCAAAGGCCATGATCAGAACGCCGATGAGTATGCCGGCGGGCAAGGCGCGATTAACCTTGTCCAGGGTGACATATTTGGCAGCGCCAAAAGCACCAAAAGCAATGCCTATGGCGACTGCCCCGCTTAAGTTGGCGGGCGTGCTCAGATCATGGATATTGAGCGCCACCGGCACCCAGGCCACCAGTAGAAAACGCAGCGTGCTGCCCGCGCCCCAGAATACGCTGGTGCCTATCAGCGAAAAGCGGGCATCCTTGTTGCTGAAGAGTGTTTTCAACGCATGAAGAAAATCTTTCAGTAATGGCACGGGGGCAAACTTGGCTAAAGGATGCATGGGCGCTAGCCTAGGAATCAACAGGTTGGCCGCTGCCGCGAGTAAGTAGCAGCCTGCGATGGCAGTCAGCGCACCGGTCACGGAATGGTCGGCCAGCATGCCTCCCAGCACGGCACCCAGCAGGATGGCGACGATGGTGGACCCTTCCATCATGCTATTGGCTTTAACCAGTTTGTCAGCGCCCACTAACTCGCTCAAAATGCCGTACTTGGCTGGTGAATAGGCGGCAGCACCTATGCCCACCATGCCGTATGCCAATAGAGGATGCAGGCCGGAAAGCATGGCGGCAGCACCGATAAATTTCAGGCCGTTGGCGATCAACATGACGCGGCCTTTGGGCAAGGCATCGGCAAACGGGCCGACAAATGGTGCCAGCAGGATAAAGGCCACCACAAAGAATTCCTGCAATAACGGGATCTGCCAATCTGGCGCAATTTGCGATTTTAGCAAGGCGATGGCTGCGAACAGCAGGGCATTGTCTGCCAGTGCCGAAATGAATTGCGCGACCAATACCGCGATCATGCCGCGGGATAAAAGCCCGTCTTGAGTGGTTGGTAGGTTTGCCATACTTTTTCCCTGATTCCTGTTAAGTGTTTTGTTGTTGATGGTTTTCTTGCTTATTGTCAGGGCTCAGCATGATCGGATGATGACCCCGGCTTGCTGGATGTAGCCTTGTTGTCAGACCTCAGCAGGGAAAGCGCCATCCCTGTCAGTACCAGCACGCCTAGCAGCAGCCCTCCACACAGCCACCAGCGTTTATTATTTTCGGCGCTGGACCAGCTGCTATCAGCAGCCTTGGTGGCAGTCTCCCCAGGCAAAGCTGTGCTCATTTGCTGGATGGCGGCTAGCGGCAATTGCTGGAGTTTTTCTGGCTTAAAGTCTGGGATCAGGCTTGCTATCGTCACGTGGCTCGCTATTTCAGCCTGCCCTGTTTGTAAGGTAAATGGGGCGTTGCCGCGCGCATTCCACACCATGGTTTGCGTGGGCCAGCCAAGCGCCAGGCTGGGCGTGGATGCGCCTATGCCGCCGGTGGCTGTATTGAACTGGAGCTGCCAGTAACGCGCTACGGTTGGGTAGATGCTGATGTCGGGGCTGCTAAGCGTAGTGATTTTTCCGGCCGGGCTTTTTTCAACCAGGTGATAAACCGATGCATTGCTGATATAACGCCATGGCTCGCCGGGTTTGTTGCGCACGCTTATTTTTACGCTGCTAATGGTGTTGTCATCGGGCAGGTTCACGCGCAAATATTCAGCTGGATAATGCCCCGCAGCTTCAAACTCGATATTGCTTTGCCCGATCTGGCTGTTATCGCTGCGTTTAGCATTAGCTGCCGGCAGGTTTTGCCACAGTAGCTTGGGCGTATCCGGCGCTTGTGTCGACATGTGCGCTTCGGCCGTGGTCAGCTTAAGTGCCTGCGCGGGGTTGACGCTGCGCAGCTGCAAATAACGCGCATGGCTGGAGCTGTCTAGTGTGAGCGTATTTTGCTGGATGGTCCCTGCGGTATTCGATGTTTTCAACAGGATGCCATGGCCTATGCTGGCCCAGTTATTCAGGTCGTCGCTCGCCAGCACTTCCACTTCTATCATCCTGCCCTCTGCTTCAGCCCAATCCAACGTGAGCTTTTGTATGTCCTGGTGCTTCTCACCGGCATCCAGCAAATACACGATTGGAGTGTCAGTGTTGGTACTGCCCTGAGTAATGGAGACGGTAGTTTTGCCTGCACTTTTTTCCAGTTGCAGCCGCAAGTCATTAGCGCCGGACACTGTGGTGAGCGAGCTGGCTTGTATCGGGAAAACCGGCAGTTTGCTGCTGGTGTTGATCGCCGCCGCTGGTGGGTGCACCAGCGACCGGTCCAGCAAAGCATGCGGCACGCGCTCCCCAGCGGCATTGAAAATAACGAGGTCGCTCAGGTCATCCTGCCGCGTAGATTGATACACCTCCAGTGGCAACTCACTACGGTATAAGGGTGCCGCACCTGCCGCCTCTAGGGTAAAGGTGGTTGCAGAAGCCTGCACGCAAAGCCATAGCAAGCTGCTTGCCAATAAACCTGTCAATAGTGGATGTGTTTTCATAGTCTTGCCTCGTCTAGACTTGCCTCTTCTAGAGTATCAAGAGGCTTGCTTGCCGGGGGCAGCGGTGCGAAGTACCCCATCACCAGCAGTAATATGCCGGCGCCGATGAAGGAAATGATGCGCTCTACCGAGCCGTGCTCTGCCAGGTCGAGCATGAACAGTTTCAGCACTACCAAGCCCATCAGCACGGCACCTACGATCCAAAGCTTTCTATGGGCGCGGCTATGCGCAACCAGCATGAGGATGAGCGCGGTAATCCCCCACAGAAAGGTGAATGACATCTGTACCAGCGTGTAGTCGAAGATAGCAGTCCATAAAAATGGCGTGCCGGCCCAGTAATGCAGGGTGCGCAGCAACATGCCGTTGAGCAGTGCGAACGCCATCAGGCCTGCCAGCGGCGGCGTAATCTTATTGAGCGTATCGGTAAAACTGCCGGTAATGAAATAAGCCGTTATGGTGCGTTTCCAGATCAACAGCATCAACAACACTGCAGCCAGTGCTATATCCAGGGGATTAAGCAGCGGTAGGTAAGGCAGCGGCCTGGAATCTCCGCTGGAGAGTAGGGACATCAACCCAAACCAGCCCAGCATGAAGATTGCCAGGGGTGCGCAGCCATGCCACAGCCAGGCGCGGGTATGGCTGAAAGCGTATTCATCAAAATCTGACTTCTGCCGCCCTTTCTGCCACTGCAAGGTGGCGGCAATAATCGCCAGTGGCACGATGGCCCAGCCGATATCCTGCCAGACGGCCGCCTCGTAGACATAATGTTGCAACCAGAACTTCCATTCCAGCACGCCAATAATGGCCAGCAGCCATAGCGCTGGCGCGCGCATGACGCTGCCGGCTTTGAAAGTCCCTTTATGCAGCAGCCAGGCATGTACAGCAAAGGCCACCGGCCAGCTTAACCAGCCAAGATGGTTGAAGGGACGGATTTCAAAAAACTCAGCCAAGGTGGCTATTGCCATGGCAGGCAATAGCAGTGCGCTTAGCCAAGCCAGCCTTGTCCACTGCAAGGCACGCGCAACCACTGGTAACAAAAGGCTGGTCCCTGCGACGAACAACAGGCAGGCGTGGGCGTACATGCTGGAGGGCAGGAATTCATCGATGGCTACGAAACCGGCACTGATCCACCATAGCCAGCCCCATATCGCGAGCAGAGTGCTGAGCAGCCGGGTTTTAGTCGGGATATAGTTAACCAGCAACGCTCCGCAAGCCCACCCTGATAAGGCGATAAAGGCCACACCCAGAAACATGTTCTGGTGTCCCGATTCCGAGTAACCGGTTAAGCCCCAGCCATTGGCAAATGCAGCAGCGCCGAGCAGCTGTAAGGCCAGGCCTGCCAGCAACGGGAAAGTGCGCTTCTGGCGCAAGCCTACCCATACCAGCCCTACACCTTCGACTGCCCAGGCGGCCGAAGTCCAGCGACCATCTAGCGCCAAAGGCAAAGTTAAGGTGGCAAAGCCTATGCCCAGCGCGAGGAAGCATTCGCCCAGAAACTGCAGGGTTTCGCGCTTGCGCGTGAGTATCCACCATGCCAGCGTGATATAGAAGATGGCCAGCGCCAGTGCGCTGTAAGCCAGGCCGAAATGCGAGTCACGCAACAAGGCATACTGCAGGCTGAAGCCTACGATAGGCGTACCGAACACCAAGGTTGCATCCACGTAGTCCGTGGCCTTGGTAGATTGCCTGAAGGCGTACAGCACGGCAATCAGCGTAAACAGCAGAAAATGGATAATCAGGAAAGGTTCGGTACTGGCAAAGTATTCGGGCACATAGCTTCTGCTACCCCATAGCGTGCCGATGACAAAGGTAAAAGCAAAGCCCAGCACATTGAGCGGACGCCAGCTTTTATGGAATGCCACAAAGGCAATGCCGAGATTGAGCACCAGGTAGTAACTGAACAGCCCGACATGGCTACCGTGGCCGGTAGACGTCAGTATCGGTGCCAGAAAGCCGCCGGCAAAGCCCAGCACGGCCAATGCCATGGCGGATTGCAGCACGGCAATCAATGCTGACAGGAAAGCGACTGCGATCAGCAGCATGAAGGCGACATTGGGTGGAATCAGCTGGTATAGCTTGAGCGCTGCAAAAATGGTGAGGTACAGAATACCAACCCCGCCGCCCTGTATCGCCCACGAGTACTCAGCCCGAGAGTGACGCAAACGCCAGCCCAGCACCAGCAAACCTACACCGGACAATGCTATGCCAGCCAGCCGAAACTCAATAGGGACATGGGTATGTTCGGCTGCATATTTGAGCAAAAAGCTGATGCCGATAAATAAAATGACAATGCCCGAGCGCACCAGCGTGTTGCCACCAAACAGCCAGTTTTTACCGGCAGTAAACGCTTTTTCTATCAGGCCGGGTGTGCTTGGCGTATCGCGGTATGACGGGTTGTCCCAGCCTTGGGGTTCCGAGGTGGGGGAGGTGCTGGAATCGTCTTGCGGGCTGGCAGCCAATGCTTGAGCGGTAAGCGCTTGCTCACTGATGATGAGCTCAGGTTCGGCATCTGCTTGCATGGGTTGTGTCGACGCTGCGGCTTCAGTGATGTCTGCAGGAGGTGCTGGGCTATATTTCGCTGCTTTGCTGGGTGCCGGGCCTCCCTCAAGCCGGTCTTGCAGTGCCTGCAGTTGCGACTCCAGCGCGGTAATGCGCTTATTAAGCTGATCTTGCACCGAGTTTTTCCCGGTCCAGGAGAAAAAGCTGATGAGGCCGCCTATCATGCTCAATAGCGCGACTATTCCCAATAACAGAAACATGGATTCCATTAACAAGTCCCCTTTATCCAGTGATCAAACTGCCAGGTGTTTTGCCAACACGGCATTAGGCCGCGTATCGACCCTGGTTTTGTTGTAATTGTTGTGACCTTCATCGCGCATGATGCCTGTCTTTATTGCAGCATGATAGTTTGCGTGGTGCTGAGCGGGTCTTGGCGCTGCACAAAGGCCGTGACGGACTCAACCGACACTACTTCAATTTTACCCAGCAGGCGATCTGCCCCCGGATGGTCGTCGAAAGCAACATTGGCGCGGAACATCCGCCCAGCCAGGCGATGCAAAGCAAGGATGCGCAGCATGCTGGGTTGGTAGCCTGACTGTTTGAGCCACCCTTGCAGCGCAGCGCGATCTGCAACCGTATCGCTGTGCATGGCATTGGCCAGCACTTCCAGCACCCACTGGTTGGAATTCTGGTAGCGGGTGGAAAACGGGTAAGCCACCATATTGTAGTGCGGCTGGTGCAGATCCTTGAGCAAGGCGGGTTGCGTTAACTGCTCCACAATGCGCGCCTGTAGAGCCGGGGATGGAATCGTGATGAGCGCATCCCACGCAAACAGGTCGTCGTAAAAGAAGTTGGCCAGGCCTTCGTTGTATAGCGCCGAGTCGGCAGTGCCACACTGATTGAGCTCATGCAGCACCAGCCAGCGCCCCTGAGGATGGTCGCGCCAGACAAATGCCATATGCGAGTATTTCAGCTGATAACCTGACAAGTCCTGTCCTACGCGCCCGATCAATGCTACCTGCGCGCCGCTAGCTTCCAGTTTTTCACGGGTTTGCATGGCAAGCTGGAAGGCTTTGCGCATGGTCTCCGCGGTTTGCGGTTTGTCGGTACAGGCGGTGCCTGCCAGTGCGGTTACCGGCATTAACAACAGCAATATCAGCATCCATCTATGCATGGTCAGTGTTCCCGCAAGCTAGATACGCGAATGATGGATCAATGATTTTCCCATCTCATTGGGAATGAACGCGATCACCTTGCCCGAAGCCACCAAAGCATGCCCGGTTGACTCTGCAACCACTTGTACCGACTGCCCGACCGTGGTTGAAGCGGCGCCGGAAACATCGCTGGCGATGCGTATAGAAAACTTACCCGCTTCGGATGCCCCGTTGCCTATGCCGCGCAACACCAGCATGACGCCATCGGCAGTTTTTTCTATGCTTTCTACTACCATCTGGCCGCTGGCTGCCGCTAGCGAGGCTGAACCGACTATCACTGAACCTACCCCCAGTGACAAGGTCGCAGAGGCATTGCCAGATGCCTCGGAAGCATTGCCCGCCGCTTGGGCAGGTAATGCCAACGCCAATAAAAATGCCATACCAAAGACTACGATTTTATTCATGTTGTTACCCTTTCAAATTGTGCGTGTGTGGAATACCGGGGGATCTTCTGCTAAGCCTGCTCAGCCATGGTTTTAAGCGTGACATAGTCGGTCTTACCGGTGCCGAGTAGCGGTAGTTCAGCAACAATTGCAATCTTGCGGGCAATGGCGATTTCTGGGCTGCCCAGTTCGCGCCCGGCGCTTTGCAGGGCTTCGCGGTTGAGTGCATTATCGGTGGTGAACAGGATGATGTTTTCACCCCGCGCTGGGTCGGTTTGGGTGCTGGCTGCGTGTTGGTGTTCTGGCGAGGCGAGGTTGGCAATCTGCTCTGCGGTTTCCAGCGATACCATTTCACCTGCCACTTTGGCAAAGCGTTTGACGCGGCCGAGTATTTTTACAAAACCATTTTCATCAATATTGACGATGTCGCCCGTGTTGTACCAACCGTCGTCTGGCGATTGCAACACGCCGGGGTTATCAAACAGGTAATAGCCCAGCATGACATTAGGGCCGCGCACATAGAGCAGGCCACCTTGCTCTATGCCAGGAACCGCTTCCAGCTTGGGTTGCAGGCCGGGCAATAATGGGCCTACAGTGCCTGCCAGATTGGCCATGGGGGTGTTGACGGCGAGTACCGGTGCGCATTCGGTCGCGCCATAACCTTCGAGGATGCGCAGGCCGAATTTGTCTGACCAGGTTTTGCGTACTTCTTCATTGAGCTTTTCGGCGCCGGCAACTACGTAGCGCAACTTGTAGAAATCGTAAGGATGGGCAAATTTGGCGTAATTAGCGAGAAAAGTGCTGGTGCCGAACAGTACCGTGCAGCCGCGATCGTAGATCACTTCTGGTATCACGCGGTAATGCAGCGGCGATGGATACAGGAACAGCTTGCTGCCGGTCACCAGCGGCATGATGCCGCCGCAGGTAAAGCCGAAGGCATGGAATAACGGTAGTGCGATCATGAATTTATCGCTGGGGGAAAAATCAATCACTGCGCGGATTTGCGCGATATTGGCTAGTATGCCGCGATGGGAATGTACGACGCCTTTGGGTTTGCCCTCGCTGCCTGAGGTAAACAGGATCACTGCTGGTGATTCTGGATTTTTGGCCTTGGCTGCGCAGTCAGGAAACCACAGCGCATACACCATGAGCCAGAGCTTGTCCCAGAGGCTGAATTGGCTGCGTAAGTCTTCTAAATAAACTACGCGCATGTTTTTCAGAGCGCTTACCACCTCTTCCAGCTTGGCTGTTTCCAGAAACTGGCGAGAAGTGATGATAGTGCTCACTTTTGCTGCAATACAGGCATTCTGGAGGCCAGCTGTGCCTGCGGTGTAGTTGAGCATGGCCGGGATGCGCTGCATGGCGCTCATGCCGAATACCAGGCAGACGGTATTGGTAACGTTAGGCATGAGTACGCCAATGGCTTCATCCGGCGTGCTGACTTTTTCTACCAGCCGACCAAGTGCCAGGCTCTTTTTAAGAAGTTCACCATAGCTTTCTTCGGTTTGGCGCATATCTTCCACCAGCCTGGTTTTTCTGCCATGGATGCTGAGGGCATCGAGAAAGGCGCTGAACAGGGTTTGCAACGGCTGCGAGGCAAACAACATATCCTGCATGACACGGCGCATGGCATCGCCCGACATGCGGCGGCGAATCTTGGCGGTGGGCGCTACGGGCATGGGGATGCTGGTGGTGGGCAAAATAGTCAGCGTGACTTTGGGGAAAACTTTGCGCGGATAATCTCCGGACAGGCGGCTGAAGTAACTGCGTGCCGCGCCATCCAGGCGGACTGGCAATATCGTGGCGCCAGTTTTTGCCGCGACAAAACCTGGGCCGTCATAGACTTTCATCAGGCTGCCGGTAAGGGTGATGCGGCCTTCAGGGAAAATCACTACGTTTTCGCCGGACTCCAGCAGCTTGATGACCTTTTTCATGGCCAATGGGCTGGTGGGATCTACTGCGAGATAAGGGACCAGCTTCAGTACCTGGCGGAACAGCCAGCTGTTGAGTACGCTGGTATGTACGACAAACGTGGCACGGACAGGAAGAAAAAGCCCCAACAGCAGGCCGTCGAGGAATGACTCATGATTAGCAATAATGAGTAGCTTGCCATGGTCCGGCACATTCTGCTGTCCGGTGACCTCTATCTTGAACAACACTTTACTGATAAAACGTAGAATGGCTGCGACCATGATGCTCCCTTTGTTAGTTTTTATTTTTTGGTTTTCAAAGCTATTCTTAGCTTATTTCCTTGCTTATTTCCTTGCTTATTTCTTTGCTTATTTCTTTGCTTATATCTTTTGACGCTGCTGTTTGAACCTTAAGTTTCTGTTTTTATGTAGTGCAAGACACGAGTTAATGCGTCCTCAATTTTCTCCTTGTTAATCCAGAAATACACTTCCCTGCCCACTTTTTCACTCATTAGCGCTCCGCTGTCACGTAGCACTTTCAGGTGATGGTTAACTGCGGTGCGGCTAAGCGTGGAAGCGGCTACGATCTGCAGGATATTCATACGCTCGTCGGGTTCAAAGGCCAGCAGGATGCGCTGGCGGTGCTCGTCACCCAGTGCGATAAACAGCGCTGAGGTGTCTTTGAAGTCGCCTGGGATTTCAACAATAATTTTCATGACTATATATTTAGTTATTTAGTTATTTCTGTCAATATCTTTTTTAAATTATTTTTAATCGGCTGATTATATTTAATCTTATAGTCATATTCGCTATGATGCATACCTTGCCAAAATGCATTTTTGGTTCATAGAAAGTGATTCCCGTGACCCCAGTTCAGCACCCATTAACACCTCGCTCCGATCTTTATGCCAGCATTGCACAATCCGGCTTTAGTTTTGCCCCGAGTGCATCCATGCAGGCCTGGCTGCTAGCGCAATCCGCTGATGCATTGAGTGACTGGGAGCGTTTCTCGGCAAGCTGGAACAATATGCCGCTGGATCAGTACATGGCCGATGGCGGGCGTTACCGTCGCCGACTGTATGCCACATTGAGTGCGGCTTCCGGTAATAGCGAGATCGTGCTGGAGCCGCATCAGCCGCATTACCAAAGCCTGGACTACAACACCTTGAACGGCGGTATCGCCCGCGATTTCGAACCTATCCGCGATGAAATCATGCAAGGTCCAACCATGCGTAATGTACTGCGTTTCGGCCAGCAAACATTCAGCCACATCATGCCGCAAGCCAAATGGCATATCGAATGCCACCAGTTCCGTATCGAGGCGCATGTGGGCGAGGTCGGCAAGCCGACACCGGAAGGGATACACCGCGATGGCGTGGATTTTGTGCTGGTGATGATGGTTAAACGCGAAAATATCTCCAGCGGCACCACCACCATGCATGATCTGGAACTCAAAGGGCTGGATAGCTTTACCCTCACCCAGCCACTGGATTGTGCCATCGTCAATGACAGGCGTTGCATGCACGGCGTGACGCCTATCGAACCCATAGAGGCAAGCCTGCCAGCTTATCGCGATGTGCTGGTGGTCACGTTCAGGGCGGTTTAGCCTGAGCACGCCTGATCATTATGCAAAATGAAATACCTGATAACTCAGCCAATCCGCTCGCCAATCCCAGTTTTTTCAAGTTACTGACATTTCGTGTTGCGGTAGTCTTGTCCTACCAGATGATGGCCGTGGTGGTAGGCTGGCATATCTACGAAATCACCCGAGACCCGCTGGCACTGGGGTTGATAGGGCTGGCGGAGCTGGTCCCCTACTTCGCTTGTGCGCTGTTTGCCGGTTATGCCGTGGATCATTACTCCAGGCGCATGTTCGGCGTTTTCGCTGCTATCGTACTGGCCATCAATGCGCTGTTACTGGCGGCCATTTCCAGCGGAGTGCTGGTGGGCAATTCGTCTGAGTGGATTTACCTTTCCGTGGCATTCGTCGGGTTTGCGCGTGCATTTATTGCGCCCTCTTACAGCGCCTTGTTCGCACTGGTGTTGCGGCGCGAACAATATGCCAGGGCGGCAAGTATCGGCAGCACCGTGTTCCAGGTTGGTTTTGTGGTGGGGCCCGCGCTGGGGGGGGTATTGATCGTCTGGGCCGGTATTGCAACGGCTTACCTGGTAGCGACCATGTTTGCAATAGTCGCTGCTATTTCATTACTCTCCCTTCGCGCGGGCAAAACACCGGCAGCAGAAAGCTCCCCCATCTTTTCCAGCATCGCCGAAGGCGTGCGCTTTGTGTATAACAACCAGATCATCATGGCGGCACAGGCGCTGGATATGTTTGCTGTGCTGTTTGGCGGAGCCGTGGCGATGCTGCCGGTATTCATCCAGGATATTTACCATTACGGGCCAGAAGGCCTCGGCATATTACGGGCAGCACCGGCCATAGGCGCCATTGTCACCGGCATCGTCCTTGCCAGATGCCCGATCAGCCGGCATGCTGGCCGCTGGCTGTTGCTGACGGTGGCAGGTTTCGGTTTGAGCATCATAGGCTTTGCACTTACGCCCCACTTCTGGATGGCGGCATTCCTGCTCATGCTGTCCGGCATGTGTGATGGCGTTTCGGTGGTGTTGCGCACCACCATTATGCAGCTGACTACCCCCGATGCCATGCGTGGCCGCGTGGCCTCTATTAATGGCTTGTTTATAGGTTCATCCAATGAGCTTGGTGCCTTTGAATCCGGTCTGGCAGCCCGCCTCATGGGCTTGGTCCCCTCCGTGGTCTTTGGTGGCATGATGACGATCGCCGTTGTCATTGCCACGGCAAAACTTGCGCCGAAATTGCGGCGACTGGATTTAAAGCAGCTGCATTAATATCCAAATTTAAGAATTAACGCCCTAGTACATCACTAATCACGCTATTGAAATTGCCCTTGGTTTTATATGCTGGTGGTAACCGTCAAACCATGGACGCTCCCCTATGAAGATTAGGTATTTACCAGGCTATGAACCAAAAACAGTCACCTATTGAAATTGCCCGTCAAACCCTGATGCAGCTGGCACAGCGCAAGACGCAGCCGACGCCGGATAACTTTCGTAGCGTATATGATGAAATCGCGGGTACCAAGTCTGCCGACAAATCTCTGGAGCTAGGCAAAACCCTGGAGAAGGTATTGTATGAGGCTGGCAAGCATAAGCCGAAATACATAGCGGCTGCGCAAGCCATTACACCGCTGATTGAAAAGAGCGACTGGGCAAAGCTGGAAGAGCAATTGCGCAAGCTATTTCCGGCAGGTACGGCGCTAGTGGATGCCGCTGAGGTTAATTGGTCGGTACTGATCCGCACCCTGATCAAGCAACTGGAAGTCAGCCATAAAGGCGTCACCTTGAGCCGTAAGAAAGAAGGCTTGAGCAAGGTATTAAGTAATTTTGGCAGTGACCCCGATGTGCTGGGGCAGAAAATCCAGGCGCTCATGAGCTCCTGGGGCTCCGGTAGTGCTGCCGAGGAGTCATCAGGCCCGGCATTACTCACGGTAGACAGCAACATGGTACCAGCGGGGTCATCCCCTACAACGCAAACAGTTGCTGCAGGCAATAACGATAAACTATCCGCGCAATGGCGCGAGATGCTGCTGAGAACGTTTGAACTGGTGCTAATCCCGAATTTGCAGGCGGTGCCGGACAATCAACAGAAAGCTGCCGCATTATTGACCCGCATGCAGCAGGCCAGCACCGAGCAGGCGGTGGTTAGATGTGCTGACGATTTGAAGCCGATTCTACTCACCATCGAGATGCAGAGAGACCTGCAGCAACGTATCCATGAATCCTTATTGCAGCTGTTGCGGCTGATTGTTTCCAGTATGGGTGAGCTGGTGATTGAGGATAAATGGCTGCACGGGCAGACCATGGTGATTAACGATATCGTCACAAAACCGCTTAATATCAATACGCTTTACGATGCCGAGAGCAGCCTTAAAGAGCTGATCTACAAGCAGTCGCAGATTAAGCCAGCGCTTACCGAAGCAAAGGACACGCTGAAAAAAATGGTGACAACCTTTGTCGACAGGTTGGTGGAAATGACGGAAAGTACCACAGATTACCACGCTAAAATTGAAGGCTATCAACAACGTATCAGCTCAACAGAAGACATCGGCGAGCTGAATGCCCTGTTGAATAATATCCTAGATGACACGCGTTCTATTGGCCTCAATGTGCAAAGGACGCGGGATGAGTTCAATATCAGCCAGAAAAAAGCTGCAGAAGCCGAAAAGAAAATACAGGAGCTGACCGCCGAGCTGGACCATATCAGTGAAGTGGCGCATGAGGATTACCTGACCGGTGCTTTGAACCGGCGCGGCATGGATGAGGCCCTTGAGCGGGAATTCAATCGTGCCGACCGCCACAATGCCACTTTGTGTATTGCCATGATGGATATCGACCATTTCAAGAAGCTTAACGACAGTCTTGGCCACGCCACTGGCGATCAGGCCCTTACCCATTTTGTGAAAGTGATTAAGGATGTACTGCGTACAACCGATGTGCTGGCGCGCTACGGCGGCGAGGAGTTCATTATTATCCTGCCCGCCACTCCCCAAGATGAAGCCATCAAGGTCATTACACGGGTACAGCGCGAACTTACCAAGAACTTCTTCATGCACAGGAACGAGCGTGTGCTTATCACCTTCAGTGCGGGGATAGCCGAGCGCAAGCCCGGGGAAACTCCCGAAAGCCTGATACCGAGGGCAGACGGTGCGCTATACCAGGCCAAACACAGCGGGCGTAACCAGGTGATCGGTGCGGAAACCACGCTGGAACCAATCAACCCGACAATATAAGTCAGGCAGGTAACCATGGGCCGGATGGAGGAGATTTCGCAGTTAGTGCAGGAGTCCATTAATGTGGATGTACCTGCCATGCTGTTTGATATTCAGCAACGCTACCGCACAGGCATCACGGCCTTGGAGTTGTACGAGGCTACGCGCGGTGCATGGCATGTGGGCTCACGTCGGGAAAATGCGCGCTACGCATTTGCGGTATCGGAGGGTGTGGTGCGTGAGGTGTATGAAATCCATAGCTGGCATCGCGCGGGCACAACACCTTATCGTATCAAGCCTTTTGCCAATTTTCCTGTAGACGGTCGATGGGAGTTTATCGGTAAACCGGCTGCAGAGGTTTTGCGCACCAAGTACAAGGGTAGTAGTGTTGTGAAGTATTTCAATAAAAGCCAGCAAAACCACGTTGCATACGCTAATTGCTAGTCGGCTGGTGTAGTGCGGGGGGCGTAATCCAGCCTTAATAATTACTGCTTCTGCCGGTGGAGTAGCCGGGTGTCACATCGTTTTGCCATTCACCACACTCTGAACATCTGTGGTCATGCATGGTCTGGCTGAGTACCAGTTGGTCGCTTTTGCAAAATCTGCATGCTAAGGTGGCTGCAGTTGCAGGTTTGTGATGCGCCTCGTGATGCTCAGTGGCAACCTTCGAGCTACCTAATCCATATTTATTATCCATAGCGTTTATCATCCATGATGTACTTCATAGTTGATCATTAATACATTACAAAAATACTCGGATACCCGAGCGACTGCAAGACAATTTTTACAGGAAAAGCGCATGCTTAGGCTTACGTTTTTAGCGAGTCAACCAGTGTTAATGGTGTTTTAAGCATGCTTAAAGGTATAAGATAAAGTCATCCGTCAGCTTCATCTGGTGGCTGACAAATCAGGTAAGCTATTTGAAAAAGGATACAAAGTGAAAGAGCCATCCCCACAAAGTGTATTTGCTGAAAAATTAAGCCAGGCCTATGAGAGCCTGCTGGGAGGTGCGGTGGAAAAGGCGCAGCAAGGCGGTAGCGTTATCCAGCATCTACTTGACGAGATACGCGAAGACGTGACGGCGCTGGGTGAGTTGAGTCTGGACGAAATTGCGTTGCTGAAGGCTTATGTGAAGCGTGATTTGGTGGATGCTGCTACTTATATCGATGCGACAGGTAAGGAGTTAAAGGACTGGCTGGGGTTTGATCTCACGCTGATCGAGAATGATTTGCTAAGCAAGTTCTCGCAGGCGACAGACAAAACTACGTTAGAGCTCTTGCAGATACAACAGCAAGCGGCGCTTGCCCCATACAATACCGGGGAGTTGACCGGTATTGGCACGCTGGTGTGCGACCAGTGCGGGAACAAATTGCACTTTCACAAACCCGGGCATATCCCGCCATGTGCCAAATGCCACGATACCCATTTTCATCGCGAGACATTTACAACTAGCGCCTAGATTTATCCCTCAGGGAGCATACCCATGAACACCCTATCTTCTATCAAAGGTATCTTGTTTGATCTGGATGGCGTGTTGTATATCGGTTCTAAAGCGATTGATGGGGCAATCACCACGGTTGATAAACTCCGCGCCAGCGGCTTGGCCTGTCGCTTCGTCACCAATACCAGCACGCTTTCCTTGCATTCCTTGCAGCAAAAAATCAATACGCTGGGCTTTCATATCCCCACAGAAGAGATTATCAGCGCACCGCAGGCGGCCCTGCGCTACCTGCAAAGCCAGGGGGATCCGGTGTGTCGGCTGTTGTTGGCGGAAGATGTAAAAAAGGATTTTGCAGAGTTTCGCCAGTCCGATACAGCAGCAGACTACATAGTCGTGGGTGATATCGGCGATGCCTGGTCTTATGGGGTGCTCAATGAGGTATTCAATTGCCTGATGAATGGCGCCAAGCTCATTGCCATCCACAAAAATCGGTTCTGGCAAACTGAGCATGGTTTGCAGATGGATATTGGCGGGTTCATTCATGGGCTGGAGTATGCCAGTGGCACGCAGGCAATGATTATCGGCAAACCAGCCACTGATTTTTTCCGCATTGCTATTGAAGATATGCAGCTATTGCCAAACGAAGTCGCCATGATAGGTGACGATATAGACTCCGATGTAGGTGGTGCGCAACAGGCAGGTTTAACAGGCGTTCTGGTGCGTACCGGCAAATATCGGCAGGCATATGCTGATGCATCTTCGGTCAAACCTGAGCTAGTCATAGACTCCATTAATGATCTTCCCGGCGTGCTGGGTCTGATTTAGCGGGTTTGACCTGGCAGGATTGACTTGGCAGGCTCCGCAGCATTGCATTTATCATGCATAATTCCAGCTCATCAAACAAGGATATATCTGATGCAAGTAGCCGCAAATCTCTCCGTTGTTGCCACTGCTATCCAATTGGCGGTAGCCCCGGTTTTCCTGCTTACCGGCATAGGTGCCCTGCTTACGGTGATGGTGCACCGGCTTGCCCGTGTGATTGATCGCTTTCGCACCCTTAAGGAATCAAAGGGCAATGTTTATCCGTATAAAAATGAAGAAATGGATATCTTGCTGGTCAGGTCGGCATGGGTACACTGGGCTATCCGCTTGATTACCATGTCTGCGCTGCTGGTAGCCAGTGTCATTGCGGCATTGTTTTTTGGCTCAGAGCTGAAAATAGATCCGTCGCGGGTAGTGTCGGTGTTATTTATTGCCGCGATGCTGACGCTGATCATCAGCCTGCTGTGTTTTCTGCGTGAAATCTACCTTTCAAAAGGCGCCATCCATAAAGAGGACTAGGCATCGTGCAGGGATCAGCAGCCTTTAAGCTGTTTGGCCGCGCAGTTGCTGGCCAGCAGCTTGGCCTCTTCAATTTGTTCTGGCTTCATATTGACTGATAAGTACCTCAGCAGGTTCTGGCGTTTATTGAGGCGGGTCGGGCTGTCTTTCTTGTCGGCAGCTGCCAGCGCTACCCACATGTAACCGCGGACTTTATCTTCGGGGACTCCATCTCCATGCAGGTACATATTGCCCAGGTCGAACTGGGCCTCACCATTGCCTTGTTCCGCAGCCAAGGTCAGCCATTTTTTAGCAGCGTCATAATCCTGTGCGACCACTTCGCCTTTGAGGTAAATAATACCGAGGTTGAGCTGTGACCTGGTATGGCCCAGTTCGGCGGCCAGTCGATAGTAGCGGATGGATTCGTCGTAGTTGGGTGCTGTCACTTTATTGGTGAAGTAAATGACACCGAGCTGGTACTGGGCTTCAGGGAAACCATGATCTGCTGAAAGGCGGTAATACTGGATGGCCTGCGAGTAGTCCTGCTTCACGCCATCCCCGTAGTAGTACATCAGGCCCAGGTTGTATTCAGCTTTGGCATCACCGGCTTTTGCCAGGGTCCGGTAGATGTCTGCCGCTTCAGCAAACTTTCCAGCATCCGCGGCAGCTTTGGCATCTTCCAGCGTGGCAGCATTGATGTTGGCGGCTGCAAGCAGGCAATATAGGAGTATGGCTAAAGGGATTTTCATTATGCATGGCCCACAGTGAAAGGTGCAGGTGGTGACATCATCTGCATGTAGAAAGTGACAAGCGTGAGCTTATCAGCCAAAAGACTTTTGCCAGGTCTTGCTCACGGCTGTTACCCCTAGCAATACCAGTGCGCCTGCAGCTATCCCGATCATGGCATCCAGCAGCACAGGTAGCACTGCCGCCAGCAAAGCGCCAATGGCCGGAACAGCCTGTACGCTAAGTGCAATACTCTCCATCACGTGATGTACTGAGGGTATGTTGTGGCTGAGTATGCTGCCACCCACCATAAACATGGCCGCTGTGCCTATTACCGACAGACTTTTCATCATATAAGGGGCGGCTACCAATATCTTGTTGCCTATGCTGCGTTGCACATTCTGCCACCAGCCTTCGCTATTTTTGCGGCTGAGGTAAAGTCCGGCATCATCCAGTTTGACTATGCCGGCTACCAGCCCATACACCCCTACCGTCATGATAATGGCGATACCGGCGAGCACTGTTACCTGGGTCATCAGCGGCGCTGCAGCGACAGTACCCAGCGTAATGACAATGATTTCGGCGGACAGGATAAAGTCGGTGCGCACTGCGCCTTTGATCTTGTCTTTTTCAAAGGCAATAATATCCACGGCGGGATTGTTTAGCGCCGCCGCCAGTTCGTTCTGTTTTGGCTGATCATTGGAATGCATAAACTTGTGCGCCAGCTTCTCAAACCCCTCATAGCATAAAAATGCACCACCCAGCATCAATAGCGGAATCACCCCCCAAGGTGCAAAGGCACTGATTAGCAATGCTGTCGGTACCAGTATTACTTTGTTGATGAAAGAACCTTTTGCTACCGCCCACACCACAGGCAGCTCTCTATCCGCATTCACCCCTGACACCTGCTGCGCGTTCAGCGCCAAGTCATCACCCAGCACGCCAGCCGTTTTTTTCGCGGCGACCTTGGTCATGACTGATACATCATCCAGTATGGACGCAATATCATCGATTAAAGCTAAGAGACTACTGCCGGCCATGGGCAACTTTCCTTCTGAATAGGTATCTATTGAATAACTTGTTTAGGGGGAATTACAGGATGCGATATAATTCCCAAGCTAACTGGTAAAGCATCTTAACGCATGAGTCTTCATCTGGCATCTCCCTCTATCGTTCCTTTGTGATGTTTTTAATTGATGAGCTTACCGATATTGGTCATACAAACCGCACACCTGTCGTTTCCTGAAGTTTTTCAACAGCCCAGCCCCTGCAATGAAAACACTTTGGGCGCTATCTGCTTTACTGAGCCTCCATTGGAGATTCGCAACGCGAAAACCTTTGAATTTCCCATGCTCCAGCTACAGGCACCCATACTGGATGGTGCGCATGTAGCCTGTGAGACGTGGTCGATTTTGCCATTTGCCAAGGCCTTAGCGTATGGAACCCATGGCGCTATCGACTATCGCTTTAATGACGAGCTGTTGTTTGGCGTGATCACTGTGCCTGAAGGGCTGCCAGCGCAGCACAAAGCAGGTATAGCGCCATTGCAGTACGCCACCGAGTCGGCCTATCGCCAGATATTCGAGTTAATGGGAGCGCTGGATTACCCGTATATCTATCGTTTCTGGAACTACATGGCCGATATCAACGTGGTTAGCCATGGGCTGGAACGTTACCGGCAGTTTAATGTGGGGCGTAAGGATGCCTTGCTGGCGAGCAAGCCTGAGGTGGCTAGCCAGCTGCCAGCTGCCTGCGCACTGGGTCTGGCTGCGGGGCCGCTTACCATCGCATTCCTGCTAGGGCGTAAAGCAGCTGTAGCGGTAGAAAATCCGCGCCAGGTTAGTGCTTATGATTACCCCGAGGAGTATGGTCCGCGCACCCCCAGTTTTTCACGCGCAACCTTGCTGCGTAATGGTCAGCAGGATATTTTATTCATTTCAGGCACCGCCAGCATCGTCGGGCACCAGACTAAGCATGAGGATGATGTCGAGGCGCAAACCATGGAAACCCTGGCCAATCTGGAGGCTGTGATTGCCGAGGCCAACCGCATGCTGGGTAAGCCGGAGTTTGGATTGCGAGACACTTTTATGCGGGTGTATGTGCGCAGTACCGCAGATCTGCCGCTGGTACGCGATGCCATGCAACGCTACTTAGGCGGGGCTTTCAAGGCTGTTTTCATACAGGCGGATATTTGTCGTCAGGAGCTGCTGCTGGAAATCGAAGCGACTGCCGGGCAGCTATCGGATATCTCATGCACACGATAAGGCTGCATGCTGTAGGTGAGTTGCTGCTGACCGCGTATGACTACCTCGTGCTCTATCTCGGGCTGTTGTGGCTGGGCTTTTTGAGCCTGTGCTGGACGCTGGTGGCCACCGTGCTCTACCCCTTGCTACCCGAGCGTCAAGCCATGCGGCTGGGACGTTATGTCATCATGGTTTCTTTCCGCGCCTATCTTGCCAGCCTCAGCCTATCCCGACGTTGCAGTTTTGATCTTACTGAACTGGATGCCTTGCAAGGCGAAGCCCCGCTTATCATTGCCCCCAACCACCCTTGCCTGCTGGATGCGGTCATGGTCATCTCGCGCCTGCCTAATGTTGCCTGTGTCATGAAGGCCGACCTGATGAACAATGTTTTCCTGGGGGCCGGCGCGCGTCTGGCGCGCTACATCAGCAATGAGCCGATACGCCAGATGGTACAGGAGGCCAGTGAAGACTTTAAAACCGGCAGCCACCTGCTGCTATTCCCAGAAGGCACGCGTACTACCCGCCAACCCATCAATACGCTCAAAGGCAGCATTGCCCTGATCGCCATGCAGGCCCAAGTGCCGGTGCAGACCGTGCTGATAGAAACCAATTCGCGCTACCTGAGCAAAGGCTGGTCATTATTCCGCAAGCCTGAAATGCCAGTCCGCTACAAAATCAGGCTGGGCAAGCGCTTCGAACCGCCAGTAAATACCCACCATTTTATGGGGGAACTAGAAAATTATTTTTCTCAGGTACTCAAA
>JBAZTJ010000019.1:0-29715 GCA_041662005.1 Candidatus Methylopumilus sp. | reverse complement strand
TTTTGCCCAAGTCACGCAAGGCGACTCTGGCACCATTGGGAGAGGTGATCAGGATATTACTGATGGCTTCAACATTATTGCGGAAATTTTCCGGATACCGGATCGCTGCACTGAAGCGGCGCTGACCCTCGAAAATTTCGGTCGCCACTTTACCACCAATTGCCGTTTCGATGACATCGTGGATATCGGCCGCATTGATGCCCTGACGGGCAATGGCCTGTCTATCTACCACCATATTCAAGTACTGCTGGCCTGAGACTTTCTCCACGCGCATGTCGATAGCGCCGCGAATCTCACCGGCCAGCTTGGCAATTTCTTCGGCTTTGGCTTTCAACGTGACCATGTCCTCACCAAATACCTTGACCGCTACATCTGAGCGCACGCCGGTCAACAGTTCATCCACACGGTCTGAAATCGGTTGCGCCATTACCACTTGGGCGCCAGGTAATACCCGCAACTGTTTCTGTATCTCGGCAGCAATGGTGTCCTGCGTCCAGCCCTCAGGCCACTCCTTACGCGGCTTAAGGCTAACGATGGGTGACGACTCATTCTGGCTTTGCGGGTCAGCCGGACTTTCACCGCGGCCAAGGCCTGAGATTGCTGACTTCACCCCTGGTATTTTCGAGATAATTTTCATCGCCTCCATTTCCATCTTGATGGACTCTTCCAGCGAGATGTTAGGCACGCGAATCACGTTGGGCACAATAGAGCCTTCCTTCATCTCGGGAATGAAGGAGGTGCCAAGCAGGGGCACCGTCAGTATGGCCGCCACGAATACCGCCACCGCAGTCAGTATGGTTTTTTTCTCATTTTGCAGCGCCCAGTTCAGCATGGAGACATAAGGCCGTTTGATGGCCTGAATCAGCCTGGTATCGTCTCCGCTACCGCCTTTAAGCATGTAAGAGCACATGACAGGCGAAAGTGTCAGCGAAAGGATAAGCGATACGAACAATGCAATAGCGATGGTCAATGCCAGCGGGGCAAACATCTTGCCTTCCATGCCCTCCAGGGTCATCAACGGCAGGAACACCAGAATAATAATCCCTACCCCGAACAGCACAGGAGTGGCAACTTCGGAGGCTGCTTCAAACACCACGCGTATCTTGCTTTCATCTTTGCGGTGCCCGAGTTGATGGAAGGTGTTCTCAACCACCACCACCGAGCCATCCACCATCAAACCGATGGCAATGGCAAGGCCGCCCAGTGACATGAGGTTGGCGGAAATGCCGTAATAGTTCATGGCCATGAAGGTGATCAACGGGGTCAATATCAGCGTGCCGACGACGATGAGGCTGGAACGCACATCCCCCAGGAACAGAAAGAGAATGACGATCACCAGGATAATGCCTTCGATCAGCACCTTGACCACGGTATATAACGCTGCATCGACGAGCTCGCTACGGTCATAGAACGGCACGATCTGCAGGCCGCTAGGCAACATGCCTTTTGCATTGATTTCTTTTACCCGTGCCTTGATGCGGCTCACCACTTCCTTGGCATTGCCGCCTCGCATCATCATGACTATGCCGCCGACCGACTCGGTGTCACCGTTCTTGATCAAGGCACCTACGCGCACCTCGTGGCCCAGCTGCACTTCCGCGACATCGCGCATGTACACCGGGGTACCGTTCTGTTCTTTCAGTACAATGCTTCTAATATCATCGAGACTCTGGATAAGGCTGACACCGCGTACCAGGTATTGCTCGGCATTTTGCGGCAGTATGCCACCGCCGCTATTGGCATTGTTACGCGCAAGGGCCGTGTAGATATCCTGCAGCTTCAAGCCGTAATGGCTCATGCGGTCAGGGTTAACTAAGGCCTGGTACTGTTTGACATAGCCACCTTGTGAGTTGATTTCTGCCACGCCGGGGATGCCTCGCAGCATAGGCCGGACTATCCAGTCCTGGATAGAGCGCCTGTCAGTCAGGTCTTCCTCACTCAGCGTTTTGTTGCCATCACCTGGCTTATCCAGAGTGAACTGGTACACCTCACCCAAGCCAGTGGAAACGGGGCCAAGAATAGGCGTCACCCCTTCAGGCATGCGGTCTGCCACCTCCATCAAGCGCTCCATGACGAGCTGCCTGGCGAAATAGACATCGGTGCTTTCGGTAAACACCAGGGTAATCAGTGACAGGCCATTCTTGTTCAGCGACCGCATCTCGGTCAGCCCCGGCAAGCCGGTCATGGAAATTTCCAGAGGCACTGTAATGAAGCGCTCCACCTCCTCAGGCGAGCGCCCAGTTGCCTGGGTGGCGATTAACACCTGTACGTTAGTGACGTCAGGGAATGCATCTACAGATAATCTTTGTACCGCAAAAAGACCCGCAACCATCAAGGCCAGTGCAATCACTACAACGACAATACGCTGGCGCAAAGCGCTACGAATTAGGGATTCAATCATAGAAATTTCCAGTAATGAAGAGTGTTGATGCGTTGCAATCCAGCTTATTGCGAGTTGAGATTTTCATGTTTTTTATCCGGCACTTAAGACTATGCTAGCTAGCATTTAAGCATGCTTAAATCACCCACCATGCTCTCCATCATAACAAACATCTGCCCCACAATGCAGTTCAATGCTTCAATGTGGGGCATAAAAGAGTGTAAAGGTGAAAAAACAAAAGCCCCCTTTCGGGAGCTTTTGTTTTTTCACACAGAACCTATTTGCAATCGATCACGGTAATCTGTTCAGAAAGCCGGATAAGCCGCTCTGCTTGGGTGACCCATACAATACCATCACCCACCTGCCCGGTATGCCCGACTTCTACCAGTATCTGCAACAGGCCTTCAACCAGCTCATCGGGTGCAACGATCTCTATCCTGACCTTGGGGCTGTAATCGGTCAGCTCTTCGCGCACCCCATGCATGGGCTTGGCAACATGGTGTCCGCACCCCTCTACCTTGCTGACCGTCATGCCGGGGAAACCCTTGATATTACGCAGCGCCGAGCGGACTTTAGCGAGCCTATGGGGTTGTATTACCGCTTTAATCTCTTTCATGTCTGCACTCCATAATTAGGCTTCGACTCTTTCTTCTTCAAACCAGCGATAAAGCGTAGGAAGAACGACCAGCGTTAAAATTGTAGAAGTAATCAAGCCACCTATCACCACAATCGCCAATGGCCGCTGCACTTCCGAGCCGGGGCCAGTAGCAAACAGGAATGGCACCAGGCCAAGCATGGCCACTGTCGCAGTCATCATCACAGGCCGGAAACGCTGAGCACAGCCCTCTGCAATGGCTTCCAGCTGCGACCTGCCTTCATCCCGCAAACTGCGGATATAGGAAACCAGCACCACCCCGTTTAAAACAGCTATCCCCCACAGCGCAATAAAACCGACTGAAGCGGGCACCGATAGGTATTCACCAGTCACGAACAAGGCTATCACGCCGCCGATAGAAGCAAACGGCAACACTAGGATAATCAATCCCGCAAAACGTACTGATTTAAACAACAAGAACAAAAGGAAGAAAATCGCCGCAATGGTGATGGGAATAATCACCATCAAGTGGCTCATGGCGCGTTCCATGTTCTGGAATTGCCCACCCCATACCAGATAATATCCTTCTGGCAATTTGACCTTGCTTTCCACCGCTTGTTGCAACTCACCCACAAAACCACCCAGATCGCGGTCTTTTACGTTGACCCCAACCACGATGCGGCGCTTTGCAGACTCGCGGCTGATTTGCGAGGGGCCATCCAGCACCTGGATATTAGCCAGATCGGTAAGCGCAACCTTGGACCCGTTGGAAGATGTCATAAAAATATGGCTGATGGCATCCTCATTGTTACGGAACTCCTCAGGAAAGCGCACCGCAGCACCAAATCTACGCTCGCCCTCAAAAATTTCCGTAGCCACTTTGCCGCCGATAGCCGTCTCAATGACATCATGTACATCGGCTACGTTAATGCCGTGGCGAGCGATGGCATCGCGGTCAATATCAATCACCAGATACTGCTGCCCAGTGACTTTTTCGACACGCATATCGGAAGCGCCTTTGATACCAATCGCGATCTTTGCAATCTCGTCCGCCTTGGCCTTGAGCACCGAAATATCGGAACCAAAAATTTTCACCGCAACGTCGGATTTCACCCCGGTGACCAGTTCGGCTACCCGCGCTGCAATCGGCTGCGACATCACCACCTGAATACCGGGTATGCCCTTGATTTTTTCGCGGATGGCATCTGCAATGCTGTCCTGGTTCCAACCCTTGGGCCACTCGGCACGCGGCAATAGACTGACAATAGGGGTGGACTCATTCTGACCTTGCGGGTCTGCCGGGCTTTCGCCACGCCCCAAACCTGAAACCACCGTTTTTACACCGGGGACTTCGGTAATGGCTTTCATGGCAACTGTCTCCAGTGCTATCGACTCTTCTATCGAAATATTAGGCGTACGCACAATACTCGGCACAATAGAACCTTCGCGCATTTCAGGGATAAACGCTGTGCCCAGGAACGGAAACAGCATGATTGTCCCCAAAAATACCAGCCCCGCAATCGACACCGTTTTTTTGGGGTTGCCCACTGCGGCATTCAGCAACTTGAGGTATGGCGTCTTCATCACCCGGATAAACCGGGTATCTTCACCACTGCCGCCCTTGAGCAGGTAAGAACTCAACGCCGGCGTTAATGTCAGCGACAGCACCAGCGAAACGAACAGGGCAATCGCGATAGTGTATGCCATGGGGGCAAACATCTTGCCTTCCATACCTTGCAAGGTCATCAATGGCAGGAATACCAGGATGATGATGCCTACCCCGAACAATACCGGGGTAGCCACTTCCGAGGCGGCCTCAAACACAACCCGCACGCGGCTTTCACCTTTGCGATGCCCAAGATGGTGGAAGGCATTCTCGACCACCACTACAGAACCGTCGACCATCAGGCCAATCGCTATGGCCAAACCACCCAGCGACATCAGGTTGGCAGAGATGCCATAGTAGTTCATGGCCATGAAAGTAATGGCTGGCGTCAGAATTAGCGTACCAACCACAATCAGGCTGGAGCGCACATCCCCCAGGAACAGGAACAGGATAACGATTACCAGGATAATGCCTTCGATGAGCACCTTGACCACGGTATGCAAGGCGGCATCCACCAACTCGCTACGGTCATAGAACGGAACGATCTTCAAGCCGCTGGGCAACATGCCCTTATCGTTGATTTCCTTGACGCGCTCTTTGATGCGGCTCACCACTTCCTTGGCGTTACCGCCACGTATCATCATCACGATGCCGCCCACCGACTCGGTGTCACCATTCTTGATCACGGCGCCCACACGAACCTCATGGCCGATATTGACCTCGGCCACATCACGCATGTACACCGGCACACCATTCTGCTCTTTCAGCACAATATTGCTGATGTCAGCCGCGCTCTTTACCAGGCCTACGCCGCGTATCAAATACTGCTCCGAGTAATGCCGTAATATACCGCCGCCGCTGTTGGCGTTGTTACGCTCCAGCGCTGTGTAGATTTCCTGCAGCTTAAGGCCGTAGTGGTTCATGCGGTCAGGGTTGACCAAGGCCTGGTACTGCTTGACATAGCCACCCTGCGAGTTGATTTCTGCCACACCTGGAATACCGCGCAATAAGGGACGTACTACCCAATCCTGCACGGCACGGCGTTCTTTCAACTCTTCGACCGATAACTCCCGCTTGCCGTCATCATCGCGATCCAGCGTGTATTGATAAACCTCACCCAAACCGGTAGACACTGGCCCGAGCACCGGCGTCACCCCTTCCGGCATGCGCTCCATCACTTCCATCAGGCGTTCCATCACCAACTGCCGTGCAAAATACACATCGGTACTGTCGGTAAACACCAAGGTAATGATTGAGAGGCCGTTCTTATTCAGGGAACGCATCTCCGTAAGGCCTGGCAAGCCGGTCATCGACATTTCCAGGGGCACGGTGATAAAGCGCTCGACCTCTTCTGGTGAGCGGCCTGTTGACTGGGTCGCGATCTGCACCTGGATGTTGGTCACATCCGGAAACGCATCCACCGAGAGATTTTTAACGGCGAAGACACCGGCAATCATCAAAGCGATGGCTAAAACTATCACTATGAGGCGCTGTTGCAGCGCCCCACGTATCAGGGATTCAATCATGCGTTACTCCAGTTCTTTGCGCTTGCGCTCGTTGTTGAGATGAAATGCGCCTTCACTAACCACGATTTCACCTTCAACAACGCCACTGGTAACGGCAACCAAGCCGTCATACTGCGTCCCTAATACAACTTCGCGTAACCGATACTTATTAGGAGCAATCTGCACAAACACATGGTCTTTATCGTTTTCACGCACTATCCCTTGCATCGGGATAGCCACCTTGGGTGTTGGCTTGGACTGCACCAGCATGGAAACCAGCATATCCGGCTTGATGGCACCATTGATATTTTCAATATCGGTACGCACCGTGACGGTACGTGTTTGTGGATTAACTACATCGCCCACATAGATCAGCTTGCCGGTAATTTGCCTGTCTCCCAGCGCCGGAATTTCGATGTTGACATCTTCGCCTTCCTGGATCAGCTCAATTTGCTGCTCAGGCACTTCTGCGACGGCCCATACATGCGACAAATCCGCGACAATAAACAGCTCCTCTGCCGGCTGCACTACCTGCCCAAGATTCACCTTGCGGCTAATCACCGTGCCTGACACACGCGCAACCACACTGCTAAACGAGCGCATCTGCCCAGAGTTAGTCAGCTGCCGGATAGCCTGTTCGGACATGCCTAGCACCAGCAATTGATCACGTGCTGCAAACAAATCAGCTTGTGCAGCAGCCAGCTCAGCTTCACGTCGTTGCAGTTCAGCAGCACTGATTACGTCAGACTCCAGCAATAGGCGCGCACGCTCTACAGCTTTGGTCTGCAAGCTGATCTGCTGCAAGGCCTTGATATACGAGAGCTGGTTCTGTGCCAACTCGGTACTATTTAAAGTTGCCAGGACCTGCCCTTGCTTAACGTGCTGCCCGAGTACCGCATCAATATCATGGATACGGCCAGTGACCGATGCGCCCAGGCGGGCTACACGCTGCTCATCAACCTGAATGCTGCCAGGCACACGCAGAATTTCGCGGATATCAGACTTGCTCACCGTAGCCAGCTTGATCTGCTGCTGCAGTTGCGGGGTAATCTCCACCACATTTGGGTCAACTACTTCAGTCGCCGCTGGCGCAGCTTCTTCTTTTGCCTTGCAGCCTGCCAGACTCAAGGCAACCAATATACTTAAAGCCACTACTTTTAATGCACGTATTTTTTGCGGGGTGGTTGTAGCAAAAAACATAGAATGAACAGCCATTGGGTTTTCCTTTTAATTTATGTATTCGGCAACAGCTCAGTACCGAGCAAACGCTCAATTTCCAGCATGGCGCTGACATAGTCATAACGCGCGGCCAGGTAGTCCTTACGTACGATGCGGAAAGTACGCTGCGCATCCAGGTAATCCAGTATGCCGCGCTCACCGAACCGGTAAGCAGCCTCAGCGGTCTTCAATACGGCTTCGGACTGGCTAAGCAAGCCATTTTCAAAAGCAACGACTTGCTGCTGGGCAATCAGGTAGCGCTGATACGCGGATTCCAGCTCGCGGTTCAAGGCAAGCTCACGATCACTCAGTATGGCTTGAACCTGGCGAACGCCGGCCGCAGCTTCAGCAATTTGGCCCTGACGCTGGCTCCATAATGGCAGCGGGATGGCCACTCCAAAACGCATACTGGTCAAGTCGGGGTCTTGGTCTACCCCCGCCTTCAAAGTAACCCCGGGGTTACGCAAACGCTCTTCAAGCCGCAACCTCGCCTCAGCTGCTTCTGATGCAGCACGAATTTGTTGTAATTGGGGACTTTGCTCGATTTGTGCCCGCAGTGAAGCCAGGGTAGGCAAGCTATCGGAAAGCGGTAACTCGCCCACAACATCGTAGTCACTGGGCATGGAAGGCCCTATCAAGCCATGCAGATAAGCCTTGGCTTCTATGACGCGCACCAGTGCAGCCTGGTAGTCTCGCTCAGCGGCCAAAGACTCGGTATCGGCCTTGATCAACTCATAGCGCGGTGCCTCGCCGACATCAGAGCGCAACTTCACACGATCACGGATCTGTTGCAGCAAAGTACGGTCCTCTTCCACCAGCTTGAGCACAGCCTGCCGCTGTAACACGTTGTAAAAAGCATCCTTGACGCGGGAACGCAATTCCAGACGAGTGAGTTCACGCCCAACACCGGCTACCTTGACGTTAGATTCGGCGATGCTTTGACGGGCACCACGTACACCAGAGAATTCCAGTGGTTGCGATAGTCCCACACCCCAGTTATTTTTCACCTCATTACTACCGCTACGATAACGGCTTGGGCCGGCACCAACTTCAATCTCTGGGTTGATGTAAGCCTTGGCCGTGGTGACGGAAGCGATTGCTGCATCTTCCTGGGCACGAGCGATGTTAATCGTTGGGTTATATTGCACAGCATTATCGATGACTTGCTGCAGGGTAAAAGTCGGTGCCGCCTGAAGGCTCAAGCTACACACCAGCAGTGTTAATAAAACCAGATAGTGCAATGCGCCAAACTTGCGCATATCCATCAAAGCATGGCTTTTTGCACCACTTTGGTGCTCATTTCTCTTTTTGCGTATATTCATATCATCCAGCTTGGTTATTCATACATTCTCGCCAAGACCTATGCTTAAAGGGACTTAGCGAGATCGATAAAACAAGGTGAGCCACCGATGTTTAGCGTAACCAGTCATCACTAAGCTAATAATCTATTGGTCCGATTACACATAGCAAAGGTCACGCCAACCATCATGGTAGGCCTAAAAACTAAATGGCGGGAGGTCTTAACAGAGGATTTTGAGCAGGTTGACGATAGGTGTCGTCAGAGATGATAAGCTGAATAGAAGCCATCACTTGGGGGAGGGAGTAAGGAACCACCAGCGTGGTAGGTTCGTTGGAGTCATGGTCGCCGTAAGCCTCAACCTGAGGCATATCGACATAAGTTGGAATATCGAAATCCATCCCATAGCTGGCATTTGCCTGCTTGGACAGCACGCATAAGCACATAAACAGGCTTAGCATGACAATAATGGTTCTTTTTAAGTACATGTCTCTATTATTTATAATGTAATTAGAACTCAGGCACGTCGCCAGATAGTACCCTGCGGTGAATCTTCAAGCACAATACCGTTCTGCATGAGCTCCTGCCTTACCCTGTCGGCCTCCGCAAAGTTTTTTGTGCGGCGGGCATCCAGGCGCAACGCAATCATTTGTTCTATTTTATCCGGCGTATACCCATCAGCAGACACCTCGCCCTGCAGAAAAGTTTCCGGCTGACGTTGCAACAGGCCTAAGATACCAGCTAAGCTCCTGAGCATTAATGCCGCTTCCTGCGCGCCACTTTTATTGACTTCATTCACCAGCTCAAACAGCACGGCAAAAGCTTCCGGCGTATTGAAATCGTCATCCATCGCGGCTTTAAACCTTGCCGCCTGCGGCTGCTGCCAGTCAATGTCAGGTTGACTACCCTGAGTATCAGCAAGTTGTATGCCACGTAACGCCGTATACAAGCGAGATAAGGCCTGTCTGGCGTCATCCAGATGACGGTCAGAGTAGTTGAGCGGGCTGCGGTAATGCGCACGCAGGATAAAAAAGCGTACAACTTCCGCATCGTACTTTTTGAGCACTTCGCGTATGGTGAAAAAATTACCCAGGGATTTGGACATCTTTTCATCGTCCACCCGCACAAAACCGTTATGCATCCAGTAGTTCACAAAGGTGCAATCATGCGCTGCTTCTGACTGTGCAATCTCGTTTTCATGATGCGGGAACTGCAAATCCTGTCCGCCACCATGGATATCAAAATGCTTGCCCAAGTGGCAGGCCCCCATCACCGAGCATTCGATATGCCAACCGGGGCGGCCTTTACCCCAAGGCGAATCCCAGCTGGGCTCATTCGGCTTTGCGGTTTTCCACAGCACAAAATCCATAGGATCGCGCTTGTGCGTATCAATCTCCACGCGCTCACCGGCGCGCAGATCATCCACCGACTTACCAGAAAGTTTGCCGTAATCAGCAAAACTACTAACGGAATAGAACACATCACCGTTATCCGCCGCATAAGCGTGGCCTTTGGCAATCAGCGTACTGATCATATCCACCATGCCGACAATATGGGTAGTGGCACGCGGCTCAATATCCGGGCGCATCACACCCAGCTTAGCGGAATCCTCGTCCATGGCCTGTATATAGCGGTGCGTCAGTGCCTCGATAGGCTCGTTGTTCTCGTTAGCACGCTTGATGATCTTGTCGTCAATATCGGTGATATTGCGCACATAGGTAACATCCAGGCCAGAAGCGCGCAGCCAGCGATTGACCATATCAAACACCACCATCACCCGGGCGTGACCAAGATGGCAAAAGTCATAGACGGTCATGCCGCAAACATACATGCTGACCTTGCCTGCGACGATAGGGACAAAGGTTTGCTTTTCACGAGCGATGGAGTTATAGATTTTTAACATAGAGGTTTTGAAGAGTTATCGCAGATTATCTGCCAGGCATTATCCACAATAATGTTCCCGCATTGAACACTATCCCAAATATATATGGTGAAAGCAGCATGAGCTATTGGTGATTGAATGGGCTTTTTGATAGAATCAGGGGCTTAAGACACATAGATGAAAAGTATATCATAATGCCCCTACCGCGCACTTTCTCCATCAATGTCCTCCTGGCTGTCTCGATACTAGTAGTTTCAATTTCGTTTCCCAAGGCCAATGCTGAAGACCTCAAGGATGTCACGCAACAACCCGCTCAGGTACAACAAGCTACCGCGTTCGACCGTATCAATGCGCACCTGAACGCCAACCCCAAAGACCTGCAAGCCATGTTCATCCGTGCGGTGATGCTGGCAGAGCAGAACCGTCGCGACGAAGCGATCAAGGCATTCACCGAAATCACCGAGAAATATCCTAACCTGCCAGAGCCTTTCAACAATCTGGCTGTGCTGTATGCAGACCAAGGCCAGTACGATAAGGCCAAGAAAGCACTGGAAAGCGCCATCAAGACGCACCCAAGCTATGCCACCGCACATGAAAACCTGGGCGACATCTATGCCAAGATGGCTTCAGAAGCTTATGACAAGGCTTTACAGCTGGATACCAGCAATACCCGCGCCCAGGGCAAGTTATCGTTGATTAAAGATATCTTTATCGCCGGCAACAAACCTCCCGCGCTCACCAACAAGCTGCCTGACACCAGCAAAGACCCTGCCAGGCCAGCACTACCCAAGGTCGAACCAACAACCCCTGTGCAGGCCAGCAAGCCGGCTGACACAAAACCAACCATCGCAGAGAAACCTGCTGAAATGGAAACGTCACCCACCAAAGATGCCGATGACAGCAAAAATGTTAGCCGTGTAGTAACTCAGTGGGCCAAGGCCTGGTCCTCTAAAGATGTTGATACCTACCTTGCCAGTTATGCGAACAGCTTCCAGCCTCCTAAAGGCCAAAGCCGCAAGGAGTGGGAACAAAACCGACGCCAACGGATTAACAAGCCGGTGAATATCCATATAGACATCTCTAATCTGCGCGTTATCATGAGCGATAACAGCCACGCAAAAGCCAGCTTCAGGCAAAGCTACCGCGCAGGCAGCCTGGCACAAAGCACAAGCAAAACGCTGATGATGGTGAAAAACAACGGCAAATGGCTGATTGAGCAGGAACTGGCTGGCCGCTAACACTTATACTGAATAGTTAACTCATGGCACGATCAATCAACGAGTATGGTCCATTTAATTAGTACATGAAAACATTGAAAGCCTTATTACTATCGACCCTGATAGCAAGTGCGCTCCTGCCCTGGAACGCAACGGCAATCAATCGTGCTGATTTCGCCTCATTGTTAGGTCATGGCAAGCCGGGCACGAAGATGCTAAACGACAACCTGCCTGAAGAGCTGCTGGTGAAGAGCTTGCTCGAAGTCACACAAGGCCAGTTGCAGGATGCACTGGACACCATCAACCAGCTACTGGAAGCGGCACCCAACTTCAAGCTGGCCTACCTGGTGCGCGGCGACCTGCTGATGGCCCGCGCGCAACAGTTTCAATCTTTTGGTAATCCTGCGGCTGACTCAACAGCGACTATTGCCGACTTCCAGGATGAAGCGCGCAAGCGCATAGAGCGGCATCTGGCACAACAATCTCCGGGCAACTTGCCGGAACCGCTATGGCAACTGGACCCCAGACAGCAGTACGCAATTGTTGTCGATGCGGAAAAATCACGCTTGTATCTTTATCGCAACGAGGACGGTGAGCCAAAATATGTGGCAGATTACTATGTGACCATAGGCAAGAATGGCAGCGAAAAGAAAAGTGAGGGCGACAAGCGCACGCCTATTGGAGTCTATTTTGCTGGTAGCAAGCTTTCTAGAAAGCTGGACGCTTTTTATGGTGATGCCGCCTACCCGCTCAGCTACCCCAATGAGTGGGACAAGCGTCAAGGGAAGAGTGGCAGCGGCATCTGGCTGCATGGCACCCCTCCCACCACTTATAGCCGCGCACCCAAGGCAAGTGACGGCTGCGTCGTCATCGCCAACCCTGACTTAAAATCACTGGCACCCATTTTACAGAGCGGTAACGTACCCTTTATCATTGCCAACAATCTGCAATGGCTGGTAGCCCAGCAGGAGCTCGGCAAGAAGGACAGCCTGAAGAAAGCGCTGGAACTCTGGCGTAAAGATTGGCAATCGCAGGATACAGATAACTACTTATCCCATTACTCCCCACAGTTTTCAAGCGAAGCTGCAGGTTCAAAATCCATGAGTTATGAAAACTGGGCAGCAGAAAAACGCCGCATTCAGGCCAGCAAACCCAAAGTAGACATCAGCTTGTCCAACATCAGCATGTTCAGCTACCCCGGCAGCTCAACACCTATGGCCGTGGTCACGTTTGATCAGTCATACAAGAGCCCTTACCTGGATAGCCAGATGCGTAAGCGCCAATACTGGATATATGAAAACCAGCACTGGAAAATCATTTACGAAGGTGCTGCTTGAGTTTCTCGAGTCGCAGCTTCACAACCTAATCTTCTAAACCCGCACTTAAAGGAAAATTCTCGTGGTTAAATTACATACCAACTTTGGTGAAATCACCCTGGAACTCGATGCTGAGAAAGCACCGATTACTGTCGCTAACTTTTTGCAGTACGTTGAAAGTGGCTTTTACAGCAACCTGATTTTTCATCGCGTCATTGCCGGCTTCATGATTCAGGGCGGCGGATTCGATACCAGCATGAAGCAGAAGTCTGCCAATGCCTCCATCAAGAACGAAGCCAACAACGGGCTGACGAATGACATGTACACTATCGCCATGGCACGTACCCCCAGCCCTGATTCTGCCAGCAGCCAGTTCTTCATTAATATCGCAGACAATGATTTCCTCAACTTCACTTCACCTACCTCGCAGGGTTGGGGCTACTGTGTATTTGGCAAAGTGATCGCAGGCACTGACGTGATTGATAAAATCGCCAAGGTAAAGACTGGCAGCAGTAGCGGCCATCAGGATGTGCCAGTAGAACCAGTGATCATTGAGCGCGCAGAAGTTTGCTGATTAGTGACTGACACCCTCACAAGAAACATGCTATGACTAACGTCGGAAATGCCTCAAGCTACAGCCTGTTCATTTCCGACCTGCACCTTTGCAGCTCCCGGCCTGGGATTACGCAGCAATTTCTTACTTTTTTAAGCACCTCAGCGCCTCAAGCTGATGCTTTGTATGTACTGGGCGACCTCTTTGAATATTGGGCCGGTGATGATGACCTGGGCGATACACACCATCAGGCAATTGTCGCAGCCTTCAAAACACTCCGAGACACTGGCACTGCTATCTACTTCATGCACGGCAACCGTGATTTCCTGATTGCCCAAAAGTTCGCACAGGCGGCTGGCATGCAGATACTGGATGACCCGACACTGCTAAAGCTATATGGTCACCAGGTACTTCTTAGTCACGGCGATGCACTGTGCACGGACGATACAAGCTACCAGCAATTCCGTCAGCAGGTTAGGAATCCCGCGTGGCAAAAGTCGTTCCTGGAGCAACCATTATCTGCGCGTAAAGCGCAGATTGAAGCGCTGCGTCAGCGTAGCGAGAATGAAAAATCGCAGAAATCACTGGCGATTATGGATGTGAACGCCGAGGCAGTCACTGCCATCATGCGCGAGCACCACTACCCACAGTTCCTCATCCATGGCCATACACATAGGCCCGCCAGGCATCTACTCTCAGTTGATGGGCATAGCTGTCAGCGCTGGGTTTTGGGTGACTGGTATGAACAAGGAAGCTGCCTGCGCTTTGACAGTTCAGGATGCAGCGTGCATGGCATTTAGGCCGTGACCATGAAAAAAGTCATTGTGTGCATCAACTACCGTGCCAATCCCAATAACCCGTCATGCGGAGCAAGGGGCGGTATTGAAATCGCAAACATTATTGAAAACGCCATCACCCAGAGAAAGCTGGATATCCATTTACAGCGTTTTGAGTGCCTTGGGGTTTGCCACAAAGGGCCTAATTTGCGCCTAGCGCCCGATGGCCGATTTTTTCACGGGGTAGCAGCAGACGATATGTCCGAAGTCCTGTCTGAACTTGAGGCCTTTGCCAAAGCATAACCCCTGTCAGGATTGAGCGCGTTTTTTCTCAGCCTGCATCCTTGCAGCATAGGCAAGCGTATCTTCGGCACTGTATTGCTCCGCCTTTTTCCCTTTGAATACCAATAGCATCAAGCAGCCATTGATTAGCACCACAAACACTTCCAAATACAGCAGCGGCGTGACTATTGCTCGGTAAGGCGGATGCATGAATATAAAATAGAACCCCTCAAACGAAGGAATCACTGCCTTGGTCATGTGTGATATATATTCGAACGGCGGGAACAGGATCACACCTACCAGATTAAGCACAACCAATATGATGGCGGCATTCCTGAAGTTGAATCTCTGATGCTGGATTCGCCTGGCATTTTCTACGGTGAGCAACCATAAAATACCAAGATTGATAATGACAACCGCCGCCTCCAGATACAAGAAGCTTGAGTTGATGACAAAGTTTGCTGGCTTTTTTGAGAAAGCGAAGAGGAAGCCTGAGAAGATGCCTAAGCCATTATGATTAATGGCGTTATCGTCATATGGCGGGAATGAAAAAATAATGGCGAGATTGGCTATGGTCAACAGCACAAGTATTTTTTGCGTCCTAGTCATCAGCAATGGCTACAGATCATCGGATAATTAGTTAAGGGCATACCCTGGAATCTTGGACTCGTCGACTTCATCAATCTGCTCTGGCTCGAGAAACTGCTCTGCATAGCGTAAATATATCTTCTCGCGGATGAAAATATCAAACAAATCAGGATCGATATGATTTTCCAGTTTCATTTTCCCAAGGATAAACAAAGACTCAGTCAGTGTTTTGGCCTTTTTATACGGCCTGTCGCGTGAAGTAAGTGCTTCGAATATATCAGCGATGCCCATAATTCTGGCGGGCACCGACATTTCTTCACGCTTGAGCCCACGAGGATAGCCATTACCATCCATACGCTCATGGTGGCCACCAGCATATTCGGGTACCCGCTTCAACCCCTTAGGATATGGCAGGGACTCCAGCATATTGATCGTCACGACAATATGGTTGTTGATAATAGTGCGCTCTTCCGCCGTGAGGGTTCCGCGCTGAATACTCAGGTTGTAAACTTCATCTTCAGTCAAAAAATTCGCCGCATGGCCATCTGCGTTAATCAACGAGTAGTTGGCAATCTCCTGCACTCGCTGCAGATGCTCGGGCGTCATAAATTCGCCCCCGATATTGGCGATACGCAAGAAGTCCTGGTCATCCGCCACCTGCTGCTGGAACGCCGCAAACTTAGCTTCTAGCTTCGCCACATCCACGCCTCTTCCCGACTGTAAAGCTTCCACTTGTCGAGACAGCATGTCACATTCTGCCTGCTTTAGCAGCAGCTCAAAGCGCTGGTCAATCAGGTTGATTCGATCAAAAATCGTAGTCAGCTTGGTGGGCTTGTCCATCACCGCCTCGGGTGTGGTCACTTTGCCACAGTCGTGTAGCCAGGCCGCGACCCGCAGTTCGTAAACCTCTTTCTCACTCAACTTGAAGTCTTTTAGTGGCCCTTCATTATTACGAATGGCAGCATCCGCCAGCATCATCGTCAGCTCCGGCACGCGCTGGCAATGGCCACCGGTATAAGGTGACTTCTCGTCAATCGCATCCGCGATCATTTCGATAAAGGCCTCAAACAGACTTTTCAAACCCTGAATCAGATTGTGGTTGGTTAGTGCGACCGCAGCCTGTGATGCCAGAGACTCGACCAACTGCTGGTTTTCCTGCGAAAAGACCACGATTTCTTTGGTCTCGGGATCGGTTGCATTAATGAGCTGCAACACGCCGATAATCTCATTCTCATGATTCTTCATGGGAACTGTCAGAAAGGACTTAGAACGGTAACCGGTGCTTGCATCAAACTTGCGCGTGCCGGAAAAATCAAACCCGTCCGCTTGATAAGCGTCGTCAATATTAACCGTTTTGTTATTGATTACGGCATAAGCCGCGACCATATTCAGGTTGGGAGTACCATCATTGAGATAAAGAGGCAGGGCTGGGAAAGGGATTTCCTTGCCTGTGGAGCCGCCCATGGCAACGCCCAAAGTTTCGGTATAAATAATTTCGAACTTGAGGCATTGATCTTCCGTAACGGTATATAGCGTTCCGGCATCAGCATTGGTAATTTCTTTTGCGCCGAGCAAAATCATTTCCATCAAGCGCTTGTTATCATGCTCTGCCGACAGGGCAATACCGATGGCATTGAGCCGCTCCAGGCGCTTGAGTAATTCCTCTTGTTTATCCATGCAGGCAAAACTTCCTTATTACAAAGGCGTAGCCCATTCAGACAGGCTGCATGAGCTGAAGCATTTCAAGTTTGCTCAGGTTTTAGACAGGTAGAACTCCATCTTGACGCCTGCCAGTTCAATCACATCGTGATCCTGTAGCGAGTAAGCTTGAGCGCCAACCGACTCCCCATTCACCAAAGGGTGATTCTGACCTTCTACATGAGTGATGAAGTAGCCTTGCGGTCGCTTGGTAATAACCGCAACTTGTACCCCGGGCTTACCCAGTGTGGTTAACGCCTTGCTTAACACCAGCTCCTTGCCAGTGCTTGGTCCATTCAACACCTGTATGCTTCCCAATGCGACCTGCGCGGCAGGTGCGGGTGTGGCATAGGCAGGGGGAGCAACAGGTGGTGGGGCTTGCGGCTTCATGCTCTCGCCAGATGTGGGAGCTGCTGCCTTCATGGCTGATGGACGTATGATCATGGTTTTCTCAAAATCATCGGTACCGACACCGCCAGAACCCATATTCGCGGCCAGTTCATTGATATATTTAAGCTGAAATTTACCAAACTCAATCACATCGGCATGCTGCAGGACGTGTTTTTTGATAGGCTTACCATTAACAATGGTGCCATTGGTACTGCCCAGATCTTCAAGAAACGAGTCGTTGCCTATAGTTAAAATACTGGCATGCTCGCCGCTTACAGCAAGGTTATCTATATGGACATCATTCGTTGAGCGCCGACCTATGGTCATGCGTTCCTTGTCGATTGGGTATTCCCCAAGAAAGGCCCCATCTAATGAGAAAATTAGCTTTGCCATGTTGTACCTTGCTATCTTAACCAATGAAGAAATTTATCATACCAGCCATGTTCCACCCCAAAAGGGCTAGTAACGCGCGCCAGGATGACGGATATATTATCTTTGCCGCCGTTGTCATTTGCCATTTTAATCAACTGATTAGCCGCCGCCTCTAGATTATCATTTAATTTAGCAAGAATTAAACTAATTTCGCCGTCGTCGACCAGATCTGTCAGTCCGTCGGAGCACAGCAAATAAATATCACCTACTTGTACCTCATACTCATGCAACTCAAGATCTACAGTTTCATCTATGCCCACCGCCCGCGTCACGAGGTTCTTGTTATTGGAAACCTTGGCTTGCTCGGGGGTAATCAATCCGGATTTGAGCTGCTCTTGCAGTAATGAGTGGTCTTCCGTAATCTGGGTCAACTCATCGTCCCGCAAACGATACATCCGGGAATCCCCTATATGCCCGACCAATACTTTGTTATTGGTAAACATCGCGACCACAAGTGTGGTTCCCATGCCCGCACACTGGGGCTGCGATTGTGAGACCGTAAAGATAGACTCGTTGGCTTTTGCCACAGCATCAATGATCACCAAGCTCTCTGCTTGCATGCCTGATACGGCATCGACTTGCCCCGGTTCAAAATCCAGTAACGCTTCCTTCAGCTCGGCAACGATGGTCAGTACGGCAATCTCGCTGGCAACTTCGCCCGCCTTATAGCCTCCCATGCCGTCTGCCAGCACCAGCAAGCCCATCTCGGCATCACTGGCAACAGCATCTTCGTTATGATCGCGCTTCTGTCCAACATCTGTCAGACGCACTATTTCCAGTGCATTAGTCAAATTCATAATCAGGCTACCTGAGCCATGCAGCTGCGAAGATCAGCCGAGATTTCACCACCTCGCGCATAGCGTTTATCGATATCCTTCTCAAGCATCCGATCAATAATATCTGACAGGCATTGCGGCAGCTGGGGATTAACTGTCTTAACCCCAGCATGTGGTTCATTGGCAATCTTAAACATCAAGGTAGCCATAGAGTCGCCCGTAAACGGCAATTGCCCCGTGGCCATCTGATAAAGCATCACCCCAAGCGAGAACAGGTCGGAGCGCCCATCCACCTTTTTGCCGGAAAGCTGCTCTGGCGACATATAGCTGGGAGTACCCAGCACCATGCCGGTTTTGGTCTTGGACGAGTCGGTGATACGTGCAATCCCGAAGTCAGTCACCTTAACGCTGCTGGTATCGGGCTCATACATAATATTGGCTGGCTTGATGTCGCGATGCACCACGTTCTGGCTATGTGCATAATCCAGCGCATCCGCTGTTTTGGCAACGATATCCATGACCTTGGCCAATGGCAGCAGGTTGTCGGGCTTGGTATAGGGGGCAAGATCCTTGCCTTTGAGGAACTCCATGGCAATAAAAGCCAGGTCGTGCTCTTCGCCAGCATCGTACATGGTGACGATATTAGGGTGATTCAGCCGGCCCGCAGTTTCAGCTTCGCGGAAGAAACGCTCTTTGACCTCTTCCAGCTCATCAGGCTCAAACTCTTGCGCCAGCGCCATGGTCTTGATAGCCACTACGCGACCAATTTTTGGATCCTTGCCCAGATAGACTACGCCCATGGCGCCTTTGCCCAGCTCCTTTTCGATCTGGTAGCGCCCCAGCATGGGCTTTTCTACCGTGCCGTCATTCAGCATGCTGGCATTGCTGCGTCCGCCACCTGAGCCGCCAAGAATCACTGTTTCCGCCATCGCCCTCGAGCGCGACAAACGTTGCTCAAGGTCTTTGTACTTGGGATTGTATTCAGCCATGTAGGAAAATACCGACTCCGCCTTGTTGAACTGGCGTTTACGCTCGAAATCAAGGGCCAGGTTGTACAGCACATCCATTACGCTGTCTTCCATCGGGCACTTGCGCAGGCGATCAAACGCCATATCCAGCTGGCCCTGGCTCTGGAACATCAGGGCCAGGTTACGGTTACTTTCTGCTGAATCTGCCTCGGATTTCTCCTTGCCCTTTTCAGTCAGCAAGAAGCGTTTGGTAGTGAGTAACGCATGGCCAACCACCAGCAATGCCGCCGGCAACATCAATTGCAGCCACATACCTTTTTGCGTCATCAAAATAAAGTGCGTAGCAAACAACACTATCACCAGCACCAAGCTGACACCTGCCGCCATACCCGCCTTCATGCGAGGTAGCAGCAGGATGAGATACAGGGCTACCAGCAGCAAGGTGGCACGCTCAACCCAGAATGCCCAGGTCGGTACCACGAAAAAATCTTCATTGAGGATACTGGCTACCGAGTGTGCCAGCGTTTCAATCGGCGTCATGCTGGATGAGATAGGGGTAATCTGGTTATCGCCCACGCCCCCGGCAGTCGCCCCTATCAACACGATACGATCACGGTATTTATCCACGGGGATTTTGCCGCTGTAAACATCATAAAATGAATCCACAGGGAAAGCCGGATGCCCATCCCGATTAGCATAGAAAAAGGTATTCATCTGCAGGAAGCCATCTGTTGCAATACTCAACTTGCCCAGACGTACTCCCTCACCAAGTTTGGCTTCGATATCCTTAGGTTGTAAATTCAGATATTTCGCTGCGATTTGTAAAGACAGGGAGGGGTAGAACTTGTCGTAATAGGCGAGGATGAGTGGTTCTGAACGTATCGCCCCATCCACATCAGGATTGGCATTCAAATGACCAATGGCGGCGACGCTTTCACCGATTTCAGGTATAGGGGGGAATGCCGAAATGGTAGGAATAGGTAGCAATCCCGACTCTTCTGCACCGATGCGATCGACTATTTTCGACAGGCTGTTCCTGGTCACATAATCAGGCATCACATTATCTGGATTGCCACGGGGCTCGCCCACCACAAATGGCATGGCCAAAATGACATTACCTGCTTTTTTGAAACTATCGGCTAGCTTGGCATCGCGATTAAGTTCAGACTGCGCCTCCTTGATCATGGTATCAAGCTGTGTCGAGTCTTCCGGTGCCAAGCTGGGTATCGTTGAGTTGCTGACAAAACCTGCCAGCTTGTTGATGTAAGCCAGACCGGGATCCAGTTGCGGCTCTGCAAAGAAAATCGTATTGCCGATTACTTTGGCATGCGCCGTGGCCAGCATATCGGTCATCTTGGCATGTATCTCACGCGACCACGGCCAACGGCCAATGTTAGAGATACTCTGGTCATCAATCGCGATGATCGCGATCCTGTCACCGGCATTGCGCGAGGATGACTGGACACCGATATCGTAAGCTTTGCGCTCCAGACTTTGCAGTAGTGCGCTACCACCGGCAAACAAGAAGAATAAGGAGATTGCTAAACCAGCAAACCAGTCGGATTTCCAGAAGGCTTTTTTCAACCCCTTACCCCTTTTTTGTTGTGTACTCTTCTTAAGAGTTGCGTACTATTTTTAGAATTTATGTACCAAGGTACTAGTTATTAGTTTTGCTGTATGTTCAACCGCATACGATATTACACGCGATTTTTTTCAAACAGAAGAGCCAACAGCAAAATTCCGCGCCGCTTACAGCTGGTTCAACCGCAAAAACCAGTTAATTCTTGATTTATCGCCTTGCCTCATTGGGTCGCGCCTCGATAGCCAGCTTGTCGAGCACACCGTTCACGTACTTGTGACCATCTGTACCGCCATAAATCTTGGCCAGCTCGACACCTTCATTGATAGCGACACGATACGGTATCGTCGCATCATGAATCAACTCATACGCAGACAGGCAAAGTATGGCGTGCTCTATCGGGCTCAGCTCGCCTATAGGCCTATCAATAAAACCCTTCAGGCGATCATCCAGCTCTGCCAGATTGTCATAAACGCCTTCTATCAACTGGCGAAAATAAGCTTCATCAGCGCGATCAAACTCGGCATCGTCAGCCAGCTCGCGGATAATCAGACGCAATTCCTTGTTGCTCACCAGATGCTGGTATATGCCCTTAAGAACCAACTCGCGAGATTTGCGGCGATTTTTACCAGTTTTGACCGGCTTGGCTGGGGTGGCTTTGTTTTCTAGTTCACTCATAACTGTTTCAACAGGTTAACCATTTCAATCGCCACAGCTGCCGCCTCTGCACCCTTGACTGACATGCGCGCAATGGCCTGGTCATCATCTTCCGTCGTCAACACTGCATTGGCAACAGGAATGCCGCTATGCAACTGCACCTCGGAAATACCGCGTGCCGACTCATTTGAAACCACTTCAAAATGGTAAGTCTCACCTCGGATAATGGCACCAAGCGCAATCAGAGCATCGAATTTTTTGGTATTGGCCATGTGCTGCAATACCAAAGGTGTTTCCAGCGCACCCGGCACCGTTGCAATAGTAATGGCAGCATCCGCAACGCCAAGCTTGATCAACTCAGCCTTGCAAGCACTTAACAGGCCTTCGCCAATATCGCTGTTAAAGCGTGATAAAACAATGCCAACGCGCAGACCTGCGCCATTCAAATTAACTTGTAGTTCTTTCACGCAACACTCCAGATTTAATAAAACAAGACAATCCTTGGATTATAGCGCGGCAAGGACTTATTGAGAACGACGCAATTCCTTTTATTTCAATCGGATATAAAAGAAGAATCCGCCAAACTGAGGCTCACTCAGTCAGTATTTACTGCAAATCTCAGCATGCCGGAAACAATCGGTAGTGTGATCATTCACCATGCCGACTGCCTGCATCATGGCATAGCAGATAGTCGAGCCAACAAACTTGAAACCACGGCGGCTCAGGTCCTTGGATAGCTGATCGGAAACTGGCGTTTTGGCAGGCACCAGCTCCTTGCGCTGCCAGCGATTGTCGATAGGCTTGCCATCCACGAACTGCCATAGATAGGTATCAAAACTGCCAAACTGCTGCTGGACTTCGAGAAACCGGGCTGCATTGTTGATTGTTGCCGAAATCTTCAGGCGGTTACGCACTATCCCTGCATCGGCAAGCAAGCTGGCATATTTCTGCTCGCCATACAGGGCCACCTTGCTGGCATCGAAGTTATCGAACACTGCTTGGTAGTGGCTACGCTTCTGCAGGATAGTGTTCCAGCTCACCCCCGCCTGCGCACCCTCCAGTATCAGAAACTCAAACAGGCTACGGTCATCATGCAGAGGAACGCCCCACTCGGCGTCATGGTACTCAATATCTAAGGCGGTCCTGGCCCAGGAGCATCGCGTCAGAATCCCATGCTGAGAGCTCATCATACGGCTCGCATGCTTTAGTGAAACAGAATCCAGGCTTTCTGCAAGGTGCTCCAGATACCAAAACTTATGGGGATCAGCACCAACAGCCACATCACAATAGCCAGTGGCTTGTTGCCGCCACCGGCCGCTGATGCGTCCTCTGTGGTGACCACGGTTTTTTCATGGGCAATTCTTTTTTCTTCCGCGAGCTCGGCTGGCGACATGAAGTACTTGTCAGCTACCGGTCGCACCAATAAATTCGCGATAAAGCCAACCACCATCATGCCTGCCAGTACATAGAAAATGGAGGCATATACCTGATCAAACGGCACGCCCGCTTCGAGCCTGACATCATGCATATAGTTGACCACCACAGGGCCCAGTATGCCGGCAGTAGACCACGCTGTGAGCAAACGCCCATGAATCGCACCCACGAACTGGGTACCGAACATATCGGCCAAATACGCGGGAATGGTAGCAAAACCGCCGCCATACATAGAGGCTATGATGCAGAAGCAAGCCACAAATAAGGCTAGCGACTTCCACCCTGCCACCACAGCAACTGCGGTATAAAGTAGCGTCCCCAGCACAAAGAAGATGAAATAGGTCTGCTTGCGTCCCAATTTATCCGACGAGGTTGCCCAGGCAATGCGTCCGAAAATATTGAACAGCGAGATCAGTCCGACAAAACCGGCACCCACCGCTGCGGCAGCTGCCGTCAGCGCCTCATCCTTCTTGATATCGGCAAAACCTATCCCCGGCTGGTCAATCAGCGCACCACCAAATGTCTCCTGCAGCATGGGAGCGGCAGCACCGATAATCCCGATACTGGCAGAAACGTTCATACACAGCACCAGCCACAATAGCCAGAACTGCGGTGTGCGATGCGCATTTTTAAGATGCACGTGATGCTGGGCAATCATGCTATTGCCATTATTGGCAGGTGGCGTCCAGTTAGCAGGCTTCCAACCTGAAGGCGGCACACGATAGCTGAGCGAGCCCAGCAGCATGAAGGCCGTATATATCAGCGCCAGCGCAACAAAAGTCTGCCAGATACCCAACTCGCCAGGCGCGGCAAAAAACGCCATGAGCTTGGTTGCCAGCGGCGAACCTATCATGGCGCCGCCGCCAAAACCCATAATAGCCATGCCTGTTGCCATGCCACGCTTGTCTGGAAACCATTTAATGAGGGTAGATACCGGCGAGATATAACCCAGGCCCAAACCTATCCCGCCAATCACGCCGGAGCCCAGCCACATCATCCATAGTTGATGCACGTGTATGCCGTAGGCTGAAATCAGCAGGCCACCGCACCAGCACAACGTAGCCACCAAGCCGGCCTTGCGCGGGCCGGCACGCTCCAGCCAGCCGCCCCATAACGCTGCAGAGCAACCCAGCAGCACAAAAAACAGGGTGTACATCCAACCCAGGTCAAACTGGGTCCAGTTACAATCCGTGGCAAACAGTGCGCGCGCAGTGCCAGCGAGTTTATCGGCAAATGTAGCAGCACCAGCGGCGCACGCCGCCACCGGCTTACCATCAGCGCCTACGAGGGCATTGCCCAGTGGTTTCCAGAATACTGAAAATCCATACGCCATGCCTATACATAGATGCACCGCCAGCGCGGCTGGCGGTATCAGCCAGCGGTTAAAATGTTCGCCAGCGGTAATATTTTCTTTTGATAAAAATCCTGACATTTGTTTTCCCAGTCCCCTTGCGCAGCTCATTAAGGCGCCACTCGTCATCTTGAATATTATTATTAGTTTGCTAGGCTAGGATAATCGTATAAAACACGCAAAATGGCAATTCACATGAAAAAAAGTTTCCCGGACTGTCATCAATATGTCACATTAGCGTCATATAGTGAGCACCAGTGATTAAAGCAACTATATGATGCAGAGGAAAAAACATGCCCGCTAATATTTTGGTAGTCGAAGATGAACCAGCAATACAGGAACTGCTCGCACTAAACCTGACACAGGCTGGCCACAACCCGATTCGCGCCCTGAGTGTTGAACAGGCGCAGTTGTTGATACGTGAAGCCTTACCTGATCTGATCATACTCGACTGGATGTTGCCGGGCATGAGCGGCATTGAGTTTGCACGCAAATTGAAATCCGATGAAATGACCAAGGCGATCCCCATCATTATGCTGACAGCACGCGGGGAAGAGATCGACAAAGTACGCGGCCTGGAAGTCGGCGCAGATGATTATGTCACCAAGCCATTCAGCCCACGCGAGCTGAACGCCCGCATCAAGGCAGTATTGCGTCGCCGTGCCCCGCAAATGACGGACGACCCCATTGAAGCCAGCGGCTTACGCCTGGACCCGACCACTCACCGTGTCACCGGCAATGGCGCTTCGCTGGATTTGGGCCCTACCGAGTTTCGCCTGCTGCATTACTTAATGTCCAATCCAGAGCGTGTGCACTCCCGCAGCCAGGTACTGGACAGGGTATGGGGCGACCGCGTATTCGTCGAAGACCGTACCGTTGACGTGCATATCCGCCGTTTGCGCCTGGCTTTGGCTGACACGGGTCATGAGGATTTAATTCAGACCGTGCGTGGCGTCGGCTACCGTTTCTCCGCGCAATAGCCCATAATACGCAGCTCGTAATCTTGAGATTGGCTTCGAATGCATGACATTCGCTGGCGCGCCTTTTGGCTCGCACTTCTATTAGTCTTTATCAGCCTGGTGGTATGGGTTGCCGAAGACTTTGAAACCGCCTTGATTGTGTTTAGTGCAGGGGTAGTCGCCTACCTGTTCGGACACCTTTACTGGCTGCACAAGCTCATGGTGTGGTTTAAAAAACCCGAGCTTGCCACCATGCCACTAGGCTCAGGGATATGGGAGGATGTGTTTGCCGCGATCTATCATGAGCAGCGCCGCCATAGCCGCAGCCAGACCCAACTCAGCTCGGCCCTAGACAGGTTCCGCCATGCCGCCAGCGCGCTGCCCGATGGCGTCGTCCTGCTGGATAGCAATAACCTGATTGAATGGTGTAACCCGCCAGCTGAAACCCAGCTCGGCCTCACCATGAAGCAGGATGCCGGGCAGCCTATTATTTACCTGGTTCGCCATACCGATTTTATCGAATACCTGCAGAGTTACCATGATGCCGAGCCCATCAAACTCCGCTCCTGGATCAATCCTGAAGTGACCCTGGAAATTCAACTGGTACCGTTCGGTGCCAACCAAAAATTACTCGTCAGCCGCGACATCAGCCAGCTGGAAAAACTGGAGCACATGCGTCGTGACTTTATTGCCAATGTCTCGCATGAATTGCGTACACCACTGACCGTTGTTGGCGGTTTTCTGGAAACGCTGGCAGATATGGAAGGCGCCGTGCCTGAAAGTTCGCGCGGTTATTTCACCATGATGCAGGACCAGACCAACCGCATGCGCCTGCTGATTGAAGACCTGCTGACACTATCACAACTGGAGAGCGGCGCTACCCTGCCGCAGGATACCGAGATCGATGTTTCGGCCTTGCTCAATATGGTGCTGAACGAATCCAAAAGCCTGAGTAACGGGCGCCATAGCATATCGCTGCAAGCAGACCAGACACTGGCGATCAAAGGTGCATCCCAGGAACTGCATAGCGCGTTTGGCAACCTGGTCAGCAATGCCATCCGCTATACCCCTGCGGGCGGTGAGATAGTGATCAGCTGGAGTGCGCGCGGGCAAGAGGCGATATACAGCGTACGCGATACCGGCATAGGCATAGAACAAAAACACATAGACCGCCTCACCGAGCGCTTTTACCGCGTAGACCGCAGCCGCTCACGCGAGACCGGCGGTACCGGGCTGGGGCTGTCCATCGTCAAGCATATACTCAGCCGCCATCAGGCACGGCTGGAAATCGAAAGCGAATACGGGAAAGGTAGTACCTTTAGCGTAGTGTTTCCGAAATCCAGGATCGTGCATAAACAAATGGCGCTTAAATTAGACGCTGCGTAATACGGCAGCGTTTTACCTCACCCTATTACTTGCTCAGGCTTAACGCCACCGCTTCTGCAACCTTGATGCCATCAATCGCGGCAGACAGAATGCCACCGGCATAACCGGCACCCTCACCTGCTGGATACAACCCCTCAGTATTCAGGCTCTGCAAGTTGTCATCATGCCTGGTAATACGAACTGGCGATGAAGTGCGCGTTTCCACGCCGGTCAGCACTGCATCATACTTGGCAAAACCTTTTAGCTGCCTGTCGAACATAGGCAGCGCTTCCCGAATCGCGCTGACCGCATAATCCGGCAAGGCAGAGCGCAGGTCGGTCATCAGCACGCCCGGGGTGTAGGAAGGCTCGACCTTGCCCAGCATGGTGGAAGGCTGCTTATTAAGAAAATCCCCCACCATTTGTGCTGGCGCACTGTAATTGCTGCCCCCCATCACATAAGCGTTCGATTCCCAGCGGCGCTGGAAGGCGATCCCCGCAAGCGGATGGCCCGGATAGTCGGCAGGTGTAATGCCCACCACGATGCCGGCATTGGCATTGCGCTCGTTACGTGAGTACTGGCTCATGCCGTTGGTGACGACACAGCCTTCTTCTGAAGTCGCTGCCACCACGGTGCCGCCCGGACACATACAGAAACTATAAACCGAGCGACCATTCTTGGCATGGTGCACCAGGCTGTAGTCCGCGGCGCCAAGGTACGGGTTAGGTTCCGGGCTGCCGAAGCGCGCCTGGTCTATCATGGATTGTGGATGCTCGATACGGAAGCCTATGGAGAAAGGCTTGGCTTCTATATGCACGCCCTTGCTATATAACATCTCAAAGGTATCACGCGCACTGTGGCCTATCGCCAGTACCACATGCTCGCTGGCAATATAGCCGCCGTCTGCCAGTATCACGCCACGCACCTTGCCGTTATCAATGTCGATGTCCTGCACTTTGGTGCTGAAGCGAAACTCGCCGCCCAGCGCCTGGATCTGCTCGCGCAGATGTTCGACAATACCGACTAATTTAAAAGTACCGATATGCGGCTTGGCTACATACAGAATCTCTTCCGGCGCACCGGCTTTCACCAGTTCGCGGATGACATGCTTGCCGTAATGTTTGGGATCCTTGATCTGGCTATAGAGCTTGCCGTCAGAGAACGTGCCCGCGCCACCTTCGCCAAATTGGGTGTTGGATTCGGTATTGAGCTTGGCACCGCGCCACATGTCCCAGGTATCTTTAGTCCGCTCGCGCACGGCTTTTCCGCGTTCGAGGATAATCGGGTTAAACCCCATTTTCGCCAGCATCAACCCGGCAAATATACCGCATGGCCCAGTGTCAATAACCACGGGCCTCGCGGCCTGGTTGGTCACTGCAAAATCTGCCGGTGCTGCAGCGACCTGGTGATAGCTCACATCAGGGGCTATCGAGAGGTGTTTTTCGTCTTTCAGCTTTTTGATCAGCGCCTGTTCGGCTGTCTCGCCGCCGCTCAACTCAAAATCTACGCTGTAGATAAAGATAATCTCAGAGCGTTTGCGCGCATCATGACTGCGGCGCACCACGGTAAAATTGAGTAAATCGGCCTCAGCAATGCCAAGCCGCTTGAGGATTGCATCCTTCAGCGCTGCTTCGGTGTGGTCCAGGGGGAGTTTTATTTCGGTAAGTCGCAACATACAGGTCTGCCATCAATCGGTTTCAAGGCTCGCATTCTACCCTACCACCCACCCGACTCATAATCGCAAACGCTAAAACTGTGTTTTTAAACCATAAATTCAATAGATACGAGATCAATAGGCGCGAGCTCAGTACACGACAGGAGCCAGCGGTTTCGTTTTTATCGACGGCTTGTTGCCGGCAGGACCAACTTTAGAGGCTGGCAGCGGCGGCTGGATCACCGGCACTGTCTCGATTGAATCCCTGCGCAATACCACGGGCGGAGCTTGTTCGCTGGGCAAGGGCACCACCAGGGTATGCGGCTGCAAACTTTCGGGAGGCAGCACGATCACCGGACGCACGCCGCGGGGTACGGTTGCCGTAGGCGCCTGCGGCAATACTGTCGCACTATTAGGCACATCGCCACCCAGGCCGGAACTATAGCCCAAGCCGGCATCGCTATCTTCCGCGCCAGCCCCCAGCGCCACCAACAGCAGACCCAGCCCGCTTATCGCCAATAATCGCATATGCTCCATGCCAGATTTATATGATAAAGACACTATACAACTTGGCAGGATAGAAATCATGCCTAACAATCAAAAAGGGAATACACGGCCATCACCGCATATTCCCCACCGCCTGCTAAGCAAGCCATCGCTATATAAAATACTATCGAATAATCGCCGAGTTATTGGCCACGTAACGGCCCACCGTGGTTAATGGTCCAGCCACAATGCGGCCAACCTCTGCGCCCTGCTTATCCACAAAAATAAATACAGGCAGATCCGTCGTGGTCAGGTGATATTTCTCTTCCGCAGCGCTCAGCTCGGCATTCTCCAGCGCCATAAACTCAGGCTTATAGGCAGGATGCAGAATCGCCTGTATCGCCAGCAAATGCGCGGCATCTACTGCATGCGGCCCGCGCTCGGTAATCGCCATGACCGAACCCTTGCTATAGTCGATGGCAGCAAACTCCTTATCCGCATCCGCTGCTGCCAACTCTGAAAATGAAACGGTCATCGCCGTAATGATTGCGCCAGACATGAAGATAGTTTTCATGATGTACTCCTAGTAGAAGGCGTTTGACTACCAACTCACCACAAGGCGAACGCCGATCCCTTGCCACTAGTGTTCAGCATAAGATGTGCCAAGATAGCGGCGCTGAGCCAGCGCCAGACGCTATCCGGCATTGATGATGCCGCCAGGAACCGCATGGATATTGGCTCGCAGGCAGGT
>JBAZTJ010000018.1:24127-30056 GCA_041662005.1 Candidatus Methylopumilus sp. | reverse complement strand
TCTTCACCCTTCATCTCGGCATTGAATGAGCAGCCCACGCCGCAATAGGCGCAAGTCGTGGTCACGGAATGCTCAGGAACGCCATGCTCAATCACTGTTTTCTCAATCAAGGTGGCGGTAGGGCAAGCCTGTACGCAGGCACCGCAAGACACGCACTCTGACTCAAGGAAGTTTTCAGTACCGGAGGCCACTTTGGATTCAAAGCCGCGACCTTCGATGGTCAGGGCATAAGTGCCCTGTACTTCTTCACAAGCTCTTACACAGCGCGAGCAAACGATACATTTGGAAGGGTCAAACTGGAAGTACGGGTTAGAGGTATCTTTTTCAGCTTTTAGGTGATTTTCACCTTCGTAACCATAACGCACCTCGCGCAAACCTACAGCGCCAGCCATATCCTGCAATTCACAATCGCCATTGGTGGCGCAGGTGAGGCAATCTAGCGGGTGGTCGGAGATATAAAGCTCCATCACACCACGACGTATATCGGCTAGCTTGGGTGTTTGCGTGTGGACCTTCAGGCCTTCTGCCACAGGTGTGGTGCAAGAGGCTGGAAAGCCGCGACGGCCTTCAATCTCCACCAGGCATAAGCGGCATGAGCCAAACGGCTCCAGGCTGTCGGTTGCGCACAGTTTAGGTACACTGATACCAGCAACCATCGCCGCATGGATGAGCGATGTGCCTTCGGCGACTGTCACTTGGGTGCCGTCTATTTCCAGGGTGACATTTTTTGCGGATTCCCGCGCTGGCGTACCGTAATCTTTTTGGCTATCCATCTGGCTACTCATGGTGAAACTCCTTAATTCCTAATCAGGCAGCTTGCGCTTTGTCAGCAAGGCCAGAGTTCTTCAACCCAAAATCTTCAGGGAAGTGGTTGATTGCGCTGAGCACAGGGTATGGTGTCATGCCACCTAGTGCACATAGCGAGCCGTTGAGCAGGGTGTCACTCAAGTCACGCACCAGTGCAATGTTTTTGGCGTGGTCAGTGCCCGCGATAATTTTGTCCATTACCTCTACACCACGCGTTGAACCTATGCGGCATGGCGTACACTTGCCGCATGACTCAATAGCGCAAAACTCAAAGGCGTAGCGGGCCATTTTTGCCATATCTACCGTGTCGTCAAATGCTACTATGCCGCCATGTCCAAGCACAGCCCATAACTCAGCAAATTTTTCATAATCCAGCGGCGTATCGAACTGCGATTCTGGTAGATAAGCGCCTAAGGGCCCACCGACCTGTACCGCGCGTATGGGTCTGCCGGAGGCAGAGCCGCCGCCAAAATCATAGAGCAATTCACGTAGCGTAATGCCAAATGCCTTTTCAACCAGTCCGCCATGTTTGATATTGCCGGCCAGCTGGATGGGCAAGGTGCCACGTGAGCGACCCATGCCGTAGTTCTTATAGAACTCGCCACCCTTGTCCATAATGATGGGCACTGAGGCGAATGAAATGACGTTGTTCACCACCGTTGGTTTGCCAAATAAGCCTTCAATGGCAGGTAGCGGCGGTTTGAAGCGCACGATACCGCGTTTGCCTTCCAGGCTTTCCAGCAGTGAAGTTTCTTCACCACATACATAAGCACCGGCAGCGCGACGCACCTCCAGCGCAAAACGTTTACCGCTACCTAGTATGTCCTCACCCAGGTAACCCGCTGCGTAAGCGTTGGCAATCGCTTCATTGAGTACGACCAGTGCATCCGGGTACTCGGAGCGCAGGTAGATATAGCCCTGGGTTGCCCCAACTGCAATACCGGCTATCGTCATGCCTTCAATCAGCACGAGTGGGTCACCCTCCATGATCATACGGTCGGAGTAAGTGCCAGAGTCGCCTTCGTCAGCGTTACATACGATGTATTTTTGTTCCGCTACGCAATCCAGTACGGTTTTCCATTTAATACCGGTAGGGAAAGCTGCACCACCACGGCCACGCAAACCTGAATCGGTTACCTGTTGGACAATGCCTGCGCCAGTAATGTTCAAGGCATTTTTTAAGCCTAGATAGCCATCGTGCGCGATGTAATCATCCACGGAAATCGGGTCTGTAATACCTACTCGTGCAAAAGTCAGGCGTTCTTGTTTTTTTAGCCATGGCAGTTCATCTGTCAGGCCTAAAAACAGCGGATGGTCGCCACCCGTTAGAAAATTATTGTCGAACAGACTGGCTACATCATTCGGTGTTACTGGGCCATAGGCAATACGTCCTGCGCTGGTGGATACTTCAACCATAGGCTCAAGCCAGAACATGCCGCGTGAACCGTTGCGCACGATCTTAACGTCCGCACCACGTTGCGCGGCTTCTTCCTTGATCAGTTTTGCCACCTTGTTGGCGCCCAGAGACAGGGCGCTGGAATCTCTTGGTACAAAAATCGTGGTCGTCATGCTGACTCCCTCGCTTCTGCAATAATCGCATCTAGCAATACTGCATCTACCCGGCCATACACCTGATCATCCATCAAGACAGCGGGCGAACATGCACAGTTACCCAGGCAATACACAGGCTCCAGGGTGATAGCCCCATCATCAGTGGTCTGGTGGTAATCTACGCCTAATTTTGATTTAGCAAGCTGCTCCAGGCTCTCGCTACCCATGGACTGGCAGGACTCGGCCCGGCAGATTTGCAGGATGTGCTTACCTGGCGCATGGCTCCTGAAGTGATGATAGAAGGTAACTACTCCGTGGACTTCAGCCACGGAAAGATTCAGTGATTTGGAGATACTTTTGTAGCACTCTTCAGGAATGTAGCCTATATCATCCTGTATAGCGTGTAATAAAGGCATTAACGCTCCGGGCACACCGATATGTGCGGTGATGTGCGCAGCGATCTTTTCATCCATGCGCGCTTGCTGGTCTGGCAACACAATATCTCCTAAATACGCTCTTATTTTAAATAAGTTTTTTAAATATGTTACAAATTGTATATTCTATAGAAAGCCCATCAAATAACAAGGTCAATCGCTACAATATAGCGCTAGTCTAAAGCGCTTCAAGCCGCAGACAAGCGGCGATTAGTGGCTTATTTCAAGCTATAGGCTAACTCATATCATATCGGCAAAAGTAAGCAACAACTTGATTGTTTGATTACATTTTTGATTGCGAAAGTATGGTAAGGCTATATCAGGTGATGCCATCCATTACCTGGACGTGCACCATGGCACCAGCCTCAAGATTGCCGACATCATCCCCCAGCACGATAAAGCAGTTGGCTAAAGACATCGAGCTCAGTACTCCTGAGCTCTGGTTGCCGGTAGGCTTGACTTTCCAAGTGCCGTCCTCAGCCGGATACAGAATGCCACGTTGGAATTCGGTACGGCCTCTTAGTTTTCTGATTGATGTAGTACACACAGCCTCTAGTAACGGTGAGGGAACTGGCGCAGGTTGTCCCATCAGCACCAGCAAAGCCTCGCGCACAAACTGGTAAAAAGTCACCATCACCGCTACAGGGTTTCCTGGAAGGCCGAAATAGTGAGCCTGCCCGACCTTGCCATAGGCTAGTGGTCGGCCTGGCTTCATGGCAATTTTCCAGAACAATACCTGGCCCAGGTTTTCGAGTAACTGCTTCATGAAATCCGCCTCACCTACCGAAACCCCACCGCTGGTGAGTATTACATCAGCATGGTTGGCGGCTTTGGTCAGCGTCTTTTCAAGCAAAACCGGATCATCGCGTACCACGCCAAGGTCCTGGATTTCAACGCCCATGCGCGCCAGCATGCCGTATAGCGTATAGCGGTTGCTGTCATAAACCTGGCCCATCCCTAATGGTTGACCGATGCTGGCTAATTCGTCGCCTGTGGAAAAAAAAGCGACGCGTAGTTTGCGATAAACCTTGATTTCGCCTATGCCCAGCGATGCAATAAGTCCCAAGTCGGCGGGACGCATCAAATGGCCTTTAGGTAAAACTACTTGGCCAAGTTTCAGGTCCTCCCCCGCGTAGCGCACATTCATGCCGCGCTCAGGTTTTTCAGTAAAACTGATTTGTTGGGCATCAGCGTTAACGCGCTCTTGCGCCATGACGGTATCAGCTCCCTCCGGCATTACGCCGCCGGTCATGATGCGCACGCACTCGCCAGTTCCTACGCCGCCAGCAAAAGCATTGCCAGCGAACGCTGTGCCGATAATTTGCAAGTGGCTTACATCTGTATCTGCTTTTGCGATGGAGTCAGCATTAAAGGCATAACCATCCATCGCTGAGTTGTCATGGTTAGGTACGTTGTAAGGGGAGATAATATCCTCTGCGACTACACGGCCTAAGGTGTCTAGCAGTGGCAATAACTCTGTCTCGGCCACCGGACTCAGGAAGTCTCGTATATATTGACGTGCCGGCAGGACGGGCATGGAGTTGGGATCGTAATCATCCAGGCTTGCGTCTTGATTGTTGGCACTTAGGACTAAGTCTGATAAGGATTTTTTGCTCATGGTGATTTACTGAGTGGTGATTGGGGGATGTGCTTTTAGCCAGTGCATGATGAATCCGGCAATGGCTGGAATGTTGTTGAGATCAATTTGAGGTTGTTTTGTTTCAACAGGGCTGTCTGTGGCAACTGCAATAATGGATGGGTCGTCATTTGCCAGCAGTGGAGTATTCATCTCCGCACGATGCACCTCGATCTTGGTAATTGCTTCGTTGCGGAAACCTTCCACCACGATGAGATCTACCAATGACATATCCATTTGTGCCAGCAACAGATCAAGATTGGGCTCTTCATCCGCGTACGGCGTACGGCTGAGCTCTGTCATCAAGGCCCAGCGCTGGCGGGAGCCTACCATCATTTGTACGGCACCGGCTTCTCGCAGGCGATAGCTGTCTTTGCCTGGATGGTCTATGTCGAATTTATGGTGGGCATGTTTGATGACGGAGATGCGTAATCCGAGCTTGATCAGTTCAGGGATCAGGCTGGTCAGTAACGTCGTTTTGCCTATGCCGCTACCATACGCACAAAACCCTAATAGCGGACACCGGCCCTTATCTGTTGCCATGGCAATCAGGCAGCTTTCTCAAGCATTGCGAGCTCGTCTGCCGTATTGATATTGCTGAACGCTTGAGGATTATCGTTAAACGCAATCTCGATAATCTCCAGTGATTTTTGCCAGCGATCGACTTTGCGCTCACCGCTGAGTAAATATTGCTCCAGGTTTCCCAGCAGGGATTTTCGACACAGGCAGAATACTGGATGGGTTTGCGACCCCGTTTTTGCCACTGCAATATCTGCATCGCGCTCTATCAATCCATTCATGAGCCTTGTTGTCAAGTCTGAAGGGAGTAATGGGGAGTCGCAAGGTACGGTTAATATGTATGGCGTATTCGCCACTTTCATCGCTTTGTGCAAACCGGCTAACGGCCCTGCAAACCCGCCAATGTCGTCTGCGATGACAGGGTAGCCGAATTCAGCGTAACGCTCGGTTTCGCGGTTGGCATTAATGAAAATCTCGCTGACCTGGGGTTTAAGGCGAGTGATGACATGCGTCACCATGGGTTGGCCTAGGAAGTTTACCAAGCCTTTGTCCTTGCCTTCCATGCGACGGCTTTGGCCGCCCGCTAATATCACTCCGGTAATTTGCATGGGGCTAAAGCCTTGGTGGGTGAATATGGGTAATTGATCAATTCAGGCGGTACCAGAAAACCTAGCCGCCAGTGTGCGACATAAAGCGTATCACCGCGGGAGCCGCGCGCTTCAGATCGAAGTCGTGGCCCTTGGGCTTGACCTGCATACTGCCCATAATAGCCTCTATCAACGGCCTGTCATCATCAGGAAACTCTCTCAGTAGTGGCATTAGGTCGACTTTGTCTTCCTGACCCAGGCACAGATAGAGCTCACCTTTACAAGTAATGCGCACGCGATTGCAGGATTCGCAGAAGTTATGGCTATGTGGTGAGATAAAGCCCACTTTAGTGTGGGTGTTGGGTATGCGCCAGTAGCGCGCCGGGCCGCCGGTG
>JBAZTJ010000018.1:0-24117 GCA_041662005.1 Candidatus Methylopumilus sp. | reverse complement strand
ATAGCGTGTTTGCAATAGTTTCAGCGTCGCTTCATTGCTTACATAAGTGGAGTCGCGGGTATGGTCGACATCCCCCAGCGGCATTTCCTCTATAAAGGAGATGTCGATACCTTGATCGACTGCAAAGGCTACCAATGGCAAGGCCTCGTCGTCATTCACGCCTTTCATCAGCACACTGTTGAGCTTGATGTTATGGAAGCCTGCCAGTTTGGCGGCGGCAATTCCGCGCAGTACTTTATCCAGATCACCCACGCGCGTAATTTTGCGAAAACGTTCTGTATCCAGGCTATCCAGGCTGATATTGATGCGGCGCACGCCTGCGGCTTTCAGCGCTTGTGCCTGGTGCTCGAGTTGTGAGCCGTTGGTGGTAGTGACCAACTCACGCAAGCCGGAGAGTTGCCCGATCTCGTTAAATAGCCAAAGTGCATTTTTACGCACCAGAGGCTCTCCTCCGGTAATACGGACCTTGCTGACGCCTAGCGACACGAAGATTTTTACCAGACGGGCACACTCTTCCAGCGATAGCACTTCATTGCGCGGCAGAAAGGTCATGTCTTCGGACATGCAATACACGCAGCGAAAATCGCAACGATCAGTAATCGACAGGCGAATGTAATCCACCTTGCGGCCGAAGCCGTCGATTAACGTATTGGGATATGTGCCGTTATCTTGCATCGTGAAGGGTGGTGTATCCAGTGAGGGATGTTAATTCTAAGACTTTCATTCCCTATATACAATCCTGTATTGAGGGAATGCCAAAATACAGGATAAGGAAGTATCCTTGATTCGAAGGGTATGACAGCCCTAATGCAAGATAGTTGTTAAATATGCTGGTACAGCCTGAAGCTCTCGCGCCTGTCGGCTGGGCGTTTTCCTTGCCATATCAGTTTCCAGTCATGGCCTGGGTCGATTTTTTCGCGCCCGCGTTCATCCTGGATCAGGTAAAGATCGCAATCCAGACGTTGCACAATCTCCAAGGGCTGGGTACGCAAATCAGTATAGTAATAGAGCAGGTCCTGCTGGGTATCACCGAGGTTGCGGCTATTAATGCAGGCATAATGTTCAGGCATGGCTTGTTTCAGGCTTAGCATCACGCTTTCATAGCTCTTGGCCGAGTCCACCATAGGTAGCCATATCGTCATCAGCAGGCTCCATGCCATGGTAATGCCTACCGCCCATTCCGTCACTGCGGCTCGGTTAGAGCGCTTGGCGTTAATGGTGACCAGCCAGATCAGCGTGACCAATAATGCTATGGCAAATAGAGCCCAGTTGAAATCAGCATCTGGCAGTCCTGACAGGACGTGCATGCGCTCTGAAAGTTTTGCCGGCCAGCCGGATATGAAGGCTACCCAGCCTAGCCAGATGAGGAAGCCCATGATGCCAAACAGTATCAAGCCAAACCAGTTAAGCGCACCGGCTGCGCCACGCTTCAGGGTTTCTACGCTGCCGCTGGCGAGTGCGGCTAGCGGCAGCAATAGAGGCAATGCATAAATCTCACTGGTTGTGTTACCAAGTCCGATGATGGCAATCCCTGCCCAGAAAAAGGTAAGTATCAATTGAAACTTGGGTTTCAGCAGTAGCTTGGCGCGATAGCGCCATAATCCCCAGCATGCAATAGGTAGTGCTGGCCAAGCATACCAGGCCAGAGTCCTCAGGAAGTAGGCATGGCTGAGGTGGTTGAATGATGATATCTCGATTTGCCACCATGCGCTAAATACCTCAGGCATATAGTGCCAGCACAAGGCTGGCCAGATTACCAGCCATGGGGCGGCAGCAATTGCGCTCAAACCCAATACAATCCCGTAGCTCCAGGAGCGCCATGGTTTGAAGAGTATGGGTAGTAGTAGTGCAGTCGCAAACAAAATCCCGGCTGAAACCAAGCCTGTAGACAGAAAGCTGATACCTATACCGGTACCGAGTAAAACGCTGGCCCTGAAAGGCCGTCTCTTGGCGAGAGCCAGAGCATAAAACCCCATGGTAGCGCCGGTGAGCGCGCTAACTTCAGGTGTCAGCAAGTGCGCTGTGACGATCAACCCCAGTGAGCTCATGAAGATGAAAGTGGTTTGACGTCCGACCCCCAAGCCCCATAGCTCACGTCCTATCATGCCGGCTAGCAGTAAGGTCAAGGCCATCCAGAGGCCGGATGCCAGCCGCGCGGCGTCATGCATGGGTAGTGCCGGGGTCAGTAGTTTAGCCAGACCGGCTGCACTTAGATAATAAAGCGGTGGATTCTCAAGCGTGGTTTCACTAATGGCGATGGGTGCCAGCAGACTTCCACCATCAAGCATGGTTTTGACTATGCTGATTGTGGGCGATTCGCTAGGTTTCCAGGGGCCATGGCCGACCAGGCCTATACATATCCAGACGGCACATAAAATAATCAGCAGCTGGTTTTTTGCGCTTTCGCCTATGCGCGCACGCGGAGTAGCGAGATTACCTTGCCAGTCATGGTCAATTTCAAATGCCATTTAACACTCTTTTATGCATTTGCGGTTTCAAAGGTAGAGTATCCATTCGGTATGAGACGATGCTTGGTGCTGACAAGGTTAAATTTTGACTGTTGATATTTTAGCGGTGATTGCTGCAATATAAAATCAAAAACGCAGAATGGACTGAAAATGGCATTTGCCCAATAAAAAAGGCAACCTAGGCTGCCTTTTTTATTAATCTGTCACTGAAATTACATGCCGTATTTTTGGCGGAACTTCTCAACGCGACCAGCAGTATCTAAAATCTTTTGCTTGCCGGTGTAAAACGGATGGCATTGTGAGCAAACTTCGATATTGAAGTCTTTGCCAGCAGTTGAACGTGTTTTGAACTTGCTGCCGCAGCTGCAAGATACAGTGATTTCTGGGTAGTTCGGATGAATATCGGCTTTCATGCTGGTGTCTCTTTCAAAAGCTTTTCGCTAAAACGCGCAATTATCAAGTAAATCTTGGAATTAATCAACTACTAACTCAGATTAACCTCTGCGCATGGAGTCAAAGAAGTCGGCGTTGTTCTTGGTAGCCTTGATCTTGTCCAGTAAGAACTCCATCGCTTCAAGGTCATCCATAGGGTATAGCAGCTTGCGTAACACCCAGATTTTTTGCAGCTTGTCTTTGTCTATTAGCAGCTCTTCGCGACGAGTACCGGATTTGTTTACATTGATGGCTGGGTATTGGCGTTTTTCTGCCATGCGGCGATCAAGATGGATTTCCATATTGCCGGTACCCTTGAATTCTTCATAAATCACGTCATCCATGCGCGAGCCGGTATCGACCAGTGCGGTAGCGATAATGGTCAGTGAGCCACCCTCTTCGATATTGCGGGCGGCGCCGAAAAAGCGCTTGGGGCGTTGCAGGGCATTGGCATCCACACCGCCGGTGAGTACCTTGCCTGAGGCTGGCACTACCGTGTTGTAGGCACGGGCCAGACGAGTGATGGAATCCAGCAGAATAACCACATCTTTTTTATGCTCGACCAGGCGTTTGGCTTTTTCCAGCACCATCTCTGCGACCTGTACGTGGCGGGTGGCGGGCTCATCAAAAGTAGAGGCAACCACTTCGCCTTTGACCGAACGTGTCATCTCGGTTACTTCTTCCGGACGCTCATCAATTAACAGGACGATCAGGCTGACATCTGGGTGGTTGGCAGTAATCGCGTGTGCAATATGCTGCATCATTACTGTCTTGCCGCTTTTTGGGCTAGCGACGAGCAGGCCGCGTTGGCCTTTGCCTATTGGTGCGATCATGTCGATGACGCGACCGGTAATGTTTTCTTCCCCGCGAATATCGCGTTCCAGCGTTAGAGGTTTGGTCGGGAAGAGTGGGGTAAGGTTTTCGAACAGGATCTTGTGTTTGGTATTTTCCGGCGCTTCGCCATTGACGCTGTCAACTTTAACTAATGCAAAATAGCGCTCGCCATCCTTAGGGGTGCGAATCTCGCCATTGATGGTATCGCCTGTATGCAGATTGAAGCGGCGGATCTGAGAAGGTGACACGTAAATGTCGTCAGGGCCGGCCAGATAAGATGTATCGGGAGAGCGTAAGAATCCGAATCCGTCCTGTAGCACCTCCAATGTGCCATCGCCAAAGATACTGTCGCCTTTTTTTGCCTTGTTCTTGAGCAGAGCGAAAATCAGGTCCTGCTTGCGCATGCGGCTGGCATTTTCGATCTCGTTGGCAATCGCCATGTCAACAAGCTCAGTGACGGGGAGGTGTTTTAAATCGGATAAGTGCATATGGAGACTCGCTAAGATCGAAACTGCTGTCGAATTTCTTTTTAAGAATTAGTATTGGGGATGTGGTGAACTGCAGGGAAATACTGCCTGATTCCTTAGCTTACTTTGCGCTATCTAGCAGAGCGCTAAATAGTGGAATCAGGCTCAAGCGTAACTGGATTAAATATTACTGTCAATAAAAGCTGTTAATTGCGATTTGGAGAGTGCGCCGACCTTGGTTGCCTCTACGTTGCCATTCTTGAACAGCATCAGGGTAGGGATGCCGCGGATGCCATACTTGGGCGGTGTTTGTTGGTTTTCATCAATATTCAGCTTGGCGACCTTCAGGCGACCTGCATATTCTTTTGATATCTCATCCAGGATAGGTGCAATCATCTTGCAAGGACCGCACCACTCAGCCCAGTAATCAACTAATACTGGTAACTGTGATTGCAGGACTTCTTGCTCAAAAGCATCATCGCTAAGATGGGTAATGTGATCGCTCATTGTGAACCTCTGTGAAATTGAATACTTGAATGGGTATGTGAAACTACGATGTTGCTATCCTAGCGAAAAAAATGGCTTAAGTGAAGCTTTCGTGAGGGTATATATTTTTCCGGGCATGGCTTGGTAAGTTTAGGATTGGTAAAACATTACAAGTAGCTAAAGTTGAAATGCTCGAAACTATTGGTTCGCTCTATCAGCTTGGTAATGATGATACGTGAGACCTTTCCCGACTCATCCAGTTCCAATTGACCTGCAGGGCTGTACATGCCATTGGGTGCGATGATGGAGATTGATTGTTTGAGTACGGATATGCCTGGCAACAACAGCGCTTTCTCAAACTCACCGGATTTGCCGAGCCGAATAGCTTTTGCGGTTGGCGCAATCAGCTGTGTTCCAATATCTATTTGTTGTTCCTCGTTATTGGCGGCCCAGCGTACCACGCCAACCGACCAGTGCTTCGCATTGGATTCACGCATACAGACCAAACTGCCTACATGCAGGTTTTCCCGGATGTTGGGTGGTTTTCTCAAGGCAATTCCGCCGGCACTTAAATTAAGCACTATCCATTTTGATGCGGTGAGTGGCTCGGCGCTGTCATGTCGATGCTCATCAGGAGTGTCTTTGTGTTCGCTGGCTAAACGAGATCTCTCATCGTGAAAAAAGTAATTGGCGGCATGGATACCAATGGCAATCTCAACGCTGTTGTTTTTACGGGTGCGATCGAAAATGCGTTTTGGGGATTCACTCCACTGCTTGATGAGGTAGGTAAGCAGGTCCAGATAGCGAGGTTCATGAGCATCTGCTGATAGATCATTGCTTTGCTCATAATTGCTGAGTCTGAGTTGCTGTATGTGTTTGTGTAGCAGCCTTGCCAAGTCCACGGAGATCAGGAATATGTCATGCTTGGTATCTCCCTCGCCTTTGTTTTTGGCATAAGGAGCGGGCGGATTGTCCGTATTCAGGCGCAGCATGAATACCCCCGTAGGGTTGTCTATGAGGCCTAAGCCCAACAGGTGGGCGTGATGCGCGTGGCGTTGTATATAGTCTGCAGTGCGTCTGATGTCGATAGGCGCCAGGCGTTGAGGATCTGCAAGCGCCATAAGCAGTGCCTGCTTGTAGGTCAGGCTAATCGTGCTGTTTTGATCTTCATCCGTGGGTACGTCGACCTCGTGCAATGACTGCTGTGCGGCATATAGGTATAGCTGGTTCAAGTCTGCCCAGACGGTGGCTGGCAGTGGAAAGTAGGTCTGGTGGTACACCATAGCCAGTTTACGCATGGCTTCCATGGCGCGTTGTAACATCAGGGCGGTAGACTTTTCACCACCAATGTTAAAAATCTTTTTTTGCTTGTCTAGTAGCGCCAGCTTATATCCGTAGCTGAGTTCCAGCCATAAAGACTCCACAAGGCTGGCATGAGATTTCGCCTCTTCCGGTAAGGGCAATGGGGCGTTGTCGTATTGGTGAGCTAGTTGCCTGCTCAGGTTAATGACGGCGGGCCGGTAAATTTCCAAAGCGCGCAGGCGGTCGTCACAGGGTACTTTTTGACGATTAAGAATTTCCATCTCTTCAAACAGGATGGTTGCCGCGCTCGCCAAGCTTTCCTTGGGTAACCTGCTGATGAAGTCGGCAATCTTGTGGGGACGGGTTTCCGCGAGAATCAACGGTTTATCTGATAATGCAGGGACTTTAAGGCTTAAAGGCATTGCTCAACTCCAGCGGGATTGCAATGATGTTAAATACTATTATGATTTTTGTCACGAGCTTCACTTGCGAGGTAGGCATCTTTTGCGCGTCAGTGCTAGTATTTGCCAATGATACATCGTTTATTGCTAGTCTTTTTCCTGCTGTTTATATTGGCAGCACATGCCGAGCCAGCTTTTGTCTTGAAAGATACGACTGGGAAGCTGCATCAGCTGCAAGATTACAAGGGTAAATGGGTGCTGGTGAACTACTGGGCCACATGGTGTCCGCCCTGCCTGGAGGAAGTGCCAGACTTGGTGGGGTTATATGATCAGCGTAAGAACAAGGATCTGATGGTGATAGGGGTGGCTTTCGAATACAAATCACCCAAAGAGGTTGAGAAGTTCGTAGACGATATGCTGATGTCATATCCCATCGTACTGGGTGATGACAAAGTCATTGCGCAAATCGGGTCGGCTGAAGTATTGCCGACGACTTATATCTATGATCCTCAGGGACGGATAGTCACAGTTAAGCGAGGTCTCATTACCAGGCAGTACATAGAAAAGCTGATGACATCAAAATAAAAGGGCTTGTTAATGATTTAACAAGCCCTTGGGTCAACTACAAATCAATTGCTGTTTAAAATGGGGTAGCGATACTGTTACCTTCTGCATCCAGAATGTTGAGCTGGTTTTCTTCCGCAAAATGCATGAGTTGGGCGTAGCCTTCCGGATTCACATCCTTCAACTTCAAATCCACCGCAAGGCAACGTACCCCATTAACGACGCGTGGTTTGAGGTAAGGCGAATAACGAATTTTCTTATCTGCCCCAAAACTGGCATAGGTACTGCACATGCGATCTACCCAGTCGCTGGGGCGGAACGTCTTACCGCTACGCGTTAAACCTTCAATGATGACTTCTTTTGCAAGCGTGCTCATGTTGTTTTGCCGTTATCTGAATAAGTTGGTGAAATTATAACAGCGCTCTGCCTAGTCCATATACTCAAAAAGTTTAACTACTTTTTGCACGCCATCTGTGCCCCGGGCTATCTCGACCGCGTCATCTGCTTCTTTATGGGTGACCAGGCCCATCAGGTAAACCGTGCTGATCTCCGTCACTACTTTCACGTAGTTCGCCGGGAATTTATTTTCCTTGATCATGCGACCCTTCACTTTGGATGTGATGTAGGTGTCATTATTGCGCTCGGTCATTTTGCTGTTTTCATCGATCACCAGTTCGTTGGTGACGGTTTTCACATTATCAATGGTCTTTGCCACGGTTTCAGCCTTGGCTTTGGCGGCGGCATCAATGGCTTCGCCAGTCAGCAGCACGTTACGGTTAAAGCTGGTGACATTGACGTGGATATTGGCACTGCCGATATTGTCGACGATATTTTTATGTGCCTTGATTTCGATGCTTTGATCATCAATATAGGTGCCGGATGTGCGTCTGTCAGCCGCCATGACCCCCGTTGCCGCGACACCGCCTGCTACTACGGGAAAGCAGCCAGTGAGCTGGGTCGCCAATGCAGCAGCAATAATCAGGCGGGTAAGCGGGTGGCCAGTAACAGGTGGCATGTTTAAGTTCATTTAATCTACTCCCAATAAAAGACAATCAATGGCATCACATAAGCAATGCAGAATCAGAATATATACTTCTTGAACGCGCGAGGCGTTGTCATGTGGAACCCCTATATGAATGTCCTCATCCCCCAGAAGTTCAACTAAACTTCCCCCATCGCCCCCGCTTAAGGCGATGACATGCATGTCACGCTCTTTTGCAGCATGTATGGCTTTGAGGATGTTTTTTGAGTTGCCGCTGGTGCTGATAGCCAGTAGTACATCGCCCGACTGCCCTAGTGCCATGATCTGTTTGGAGAACACCTGCTCAAAATGCCCATAATTTGCAATCGAGGTGAGCGTGATGTTGTCGGACAGGGCGATAGCCGCCAGACCCGGGCGCTCGGTCTCGTAATGGTTCAGCATGCGCGAAGCAAAGTACTGCGCATTAGCAGCTGCGCCGCCATTGCCGCAGACCAGCACTTTTCTCTCGCTAAGCAGTGCCTGCACAATGAGTTCTGCAGACTTGACGATGGGTGCGGCCAGTAAATCCGCAAGCTCCAGTTTTAAGCGAGCACTTTGCTCGAAGTGTTCACTGACGCGACCGATTAAATCCATTTTCGGCTTTCAGAATCAGGTGTCGAAGGCATTACGTATCCATTCAATGTTGTGGGTATCGGCCTTGTCCATTACTACTGCATCAAAGCGGCAGGCGCTGTTGCCGTGCTGTTGCAAATAATGCTCGGCAGTGCGTGCGATTTTCTGTTGTTTGGCCGGAGTGATACTGGCGGCAGCATTACCAAAGCGCGGGTTGCTACGTAAACGGACTTCCACAAATACCAGTGTTTTTGCCTCGCGCATGACCAGGTCAATTTCGCCGAATTTGCAGCGGTAATTACAGGTAATCATGGTAAGGCCCTGTTGTTGCAGATAGTCGGCAGCGAGCTGTTCCGCCGCGCTACCCAGGGTGTTCATGGTATTTTTTCCAGCACTACACCGTCCTTGCTGAATCGGCCAAGTGCAAGCTCGCGGTGGATCTGGCCTGAAGCGCTGACCTGTATTTTGCCGGTCAGACCATTAATGGTGAACGGAGTATGCGGTTGCTCGGCGATTCTCGATAGCAGTTTGTAAGCATCTGCCCCAAGTGCAAACCAGCGTTGCATTTCTCCCGGCGGCAAATCGGTGGCGGCTAGTTGATAGCTGGCAAAGTCGGGGGTGGTGCTGTCCAGCAGCCATGGCATGTCAACAAATCTGACGGCGGTCAGTGGCGCATCATCGCTAGTCTGCCAAATGCCGCTGTAAATATGTGAAATGCCAAAACATGGCGTTGCAATGTCCAGATAAGGGCGTATGACGCGCGCGGTCTCTGCATTCGCTGCGATAAAAATCATGTCGGTAGGATGGGTGGCAATCTGCGATTTCAAGGCTGTCAGCCCATTGTTGTCGGCAACGCTGCTGTTCAATTTAACTTGTCCGCCATCGGCAATCCAGGCGTCGCTGAAGGCTTTGGCGATACGGTTAGATAGAGCGTCATCGCTCATCACTATCGCTGCAGTTTGCATGCCAAGGTCACGCGCGATTTTGACGATTTGTGCGGCCTCGGTGTCCGCAGATAAACCGTAGCTATAGAGGTTATCTAGTACTGTGGCAGTTTCGGGGTAATTTAAGGTAAGCGTCGGTACCGCTAGCTTATTGCCTAGTAGAGTGCCAACTTCATCGCGGGTAAGCGGGCCAACTACATAATGAGCACCTTCATTAAGGGCTTGCAAGTAGATGCTGTAAATCTCATTCTTGTCCCCTTGCGTTGGGTAAATCTTGACCTCTGCCGTACCTTTTTCTATTTGCTGCGCGCTCATGAACCCGCGCTCTATGGCATCGGCTGCAGGATAAAAAGCCTCAGCCGAAAATGGCAGGATCAGTGCAATCTGCCCCGTGATATGTTTGGCGCCAGCGGCTGTTGGAGTCTGCGCCGCAGTTTTATATTGGTCACCAAGCTGTTTTGCGATGCTGGTTGCAGGATGGTCGGGATAGGCGCTATGCCATGCAGCGTATGCTTGCTGGCTTGGGTTGCCAGCAGCCAGTGCTAGGTCTACCCAGCCCTGAATCGTGGTGTCCAGGCTATTGCCGCGCATCTCAATTAAATCCTCCCTGGAGGCGGCTGAGAGGGATTGCCAGATGGCGGACTGGTTAGCCTGGATGGCCTCCGGGGTTTCCAGCAAGGATTCCACTACCACCCTTTGTTCCAAGGCGCGCAAGGTATTGCCCTGGTTGTCATAGGCTAGGGCAAGGCTTGCGTGTAAACTTGCACTTGCTTCCTTAGTCAGGGTTTTGTCGGCTTGTAACGGCAGTAGTAGCAGAAATACACTATCGAAATCCTGGTTGGCTGCAGCAATATTGGCGGTGAGCAGTTTTGCATAGGCGGATTGGCTGGGCGTATTGGCTAACGCTACTTGTGCGCAGGCAATATCTCCCCTTTTCAGGCAGGCCAAGCCATCGGAGAAGTAAGCTTCTGGGCTCTTTTTAAGCTTGGCTGTAGGCGTGATGTTTTTTGACGATGTGCCGGCGGCAGGTTGATTGGCAGATTCTGCAAAAGCGAATCCATTAACCATACATGTCAGTGACAATAGAATAATTGAGAAAGCGAGTTTGTATTGAGTCATGTAGGTTCTAATCATATGGGCACATTATATGTGGTAGCTACGCCAATTGGAAACCTCCAGGATATTACGCTGCGCGCGCTGGAGGTTCTGAAAAGTGTAGATGCTATCGCGGCCGAAGATACACGACATACTTCGCATCTGCTATCGCACTTTGCAATACAGAAAAAACTTATCGCAGTGCACGAGCATAATGAGCATAAATCTGCTGAGATACTGCTTGCACGCTTGCAAGCGGGCGAATCCATAGCGCTGGTGACGGATGCAGGCACGCCTGGCATCAGTGATCCAGGCGCTATTGTGGTTGACGTGTTGCGCGATGCTGGCGTCAATGTCGTGCCTGTTCCCGGTGCCAGCGCTGTGATTGCTGCTTTGTCCGCTTCCGGCATTGTTGCGACTGGCTTCAGTTTCATCGGTTTTTTACCCGCTAGTGGTGCACAGCGCCGAAAAACGTTAGAGACTTTAAAGCTGCACTCAGACACACTGGTGTTTTATGAGGCGCCACACCGTATCGTGGAGAGCGTGGCAGATTTAGCGACGGTGCTAGGTGCTGAGCGTCGCATTACCATCGCGCGCGAACTTACCAAAACCTTTGAAACCTTTCATCGCTGCGTTTTGGGAGAGGCTCAGACCTGGCTGGAAAGTGACCCTAATCAGCAGCGCGGTGAATTTGTTTTGCTGGTGGAGGCGGCGCCGGCAAAAGAGGAGTCGCCTATCAGTGAGGAAACGGAGCGTATTTTGAAGTTACTTTTAGCAGACATGCCATTGAAGCAAGCGGTAAAATTGGCAACAGAAATCACCGGGGTTAAAAAGAACCTTATTTATGAATTTGCATTGAAGTTGAAAAATGATGAATAAATTTACCATGACACGCCCCGATGACTGGCATCTTCACCTCAGGGACGGTGCAGCCCTGCAAGCGGTATTGCCTGATACGGCACACCGCTTCGCGCGCGCCATTATCATGCCCAACCTGCGTCCTCCCGTGACCACTACAGAGCTGGCTTTTGCCTATCGTGAGCGCATCATGGCAGCGCTACCAGCCGGGATGAAGTTTGAGCCGCTAATGACGCTCTACCTGACCGACAACACGAGCGCAGAAGAAATTGCCAAGGCTAAGGCCAGTGGCATTATCCATGGGGTTAAGCTGTACCCGGCAGGGGCTACTACTAACTCGGATTCGGGTGTGACTAACCTTGGTCATTGTGTGCAGGCATTGGAAGCAATGGAGCGGCTGGGAATGCCTTTGCTTGCACATGCGGAAGTCACCGATGCAGATGTCGATGTGTTTGATCGTGAAAAAGTGTTTATTGAGCGTAATATGATGCCTTTGCTCAAGCGTTACCCGGGCTTGAAGGTGGTGTTCGAACATATCACCACTAAAGATGCAGTCGACTTTGTTGCTGCTGCTCCTGCCAGTGTTGTTGCGACCATTACGGCACATCACCTGTTGATGAATCGCAACGCCATGTTTACTGGCGGCATGCGACCACATCATTATTGCTTGCCCGTACTAAAGCGTGAGGAGCACCGGCAAGCGCTATTGAAGGCTGCGATTTCTGGCTCGCCTAAATTTTTCCTGGGCACTGACAGTGCGCCACACCCAAAATCAGCAAAAGAGTCTGCCTGTGGTTGTGCTGGTATGTATACCTCGCATGCCGGGATTGAGTTGTACGCAGAAGCCTTTGAGGAGGCCGGTGCATTGGATGCGCTGGAAGGGTTCGCTAGTTTTTATGGGGCAGACTTTTATGGCTTGCCGCGGAATGCCGAGCAAGTCACGCTGGTGAAAGAAAGCTGGCAAGTGGCGGAAAGCCTGCCTTTCCCTGATGATGCGCTGGTGCCTTTGCGGGCCGGGCAATCCGTCACCTGGAAACTATTAATTAACTAAACGGTTGCGGATGTTTGAGTTAACTAGCCTAACATCAGATCGCTGCGTGCTAAAATGACGGAGAAGCTGGCTAGGCAGTCGCCGTTCGCATTTAACTTGCCAGTTTACTGGCTTAGTTAAATGGTGAAGACCTTTACGGTCTCACCTGAAGGGAGGAAAGTCCGGGCTCCGCAGAGCGGGATGACGGCTAACGGCCGTACGCAGCAAGTGCTAGCAATAGCATCCAAGGCGAGGAATAGGGCCACAGAGACGAGTCGGTGCGACCAACGAGCTTGCGAGTTCGCGTCGCAACGGGTGAAACGCGGTAACCTCCATCCGGAGCAAGACCAAATAGGCTGGCATTGGCGTGGCTCGCGCTGCCAGCGGGTAGGTTGCTTGAGCGCATGAGCAATTGTGCGCCTAGATGAATGACTGTCACCTATCGCAAGATAGGAACAGAACCCGGCTTATCGGCCAGCTTCGCTTTTCACTCTTCACCTGTCGTCGCGCTTCCATTTTGTGGCTTGCTACTTAGTGGAGCGGCGATGACCCTTGCGGTTATTACGGGCTTTGCATCAAATTCGCGCAATTCTTTGACAAAGAGAAGGGCGCTCACTCATCCCTAAACCTAAATTCATAGGCTTCCGTCCAAGTTCTTACAAGTTACATTCAGTTAACTACCTATCTCATTATTTTTAAAGGATAAATTTTTCAGCATAAAAATACGCTAAGTCATTGTCCCATAAAGGAAAAATCACAAAAAAGGGCTTGCATCGCCCATTTTTTTTATCTATAGTGGCTGGAAGTGGGGAAATGTGGAGTTTTGTGGGGAATTGCTGGCTGTAATCTCAAGATGCTCATCTCGGATTGCGGTTGGCAATTAACCTTAAAGCAGGGCTCGGTTCTTCATACAGGGATAAAGGGGTTTTATGTTTCGCGGTGCAACATCTCTCAATATGGATGTTAAAGGTCGGCTGGCAGTGCCTGCCAAGCATCGTGACGCCCTGCAGGCGCAATGCGCGGGTCACCTGGTGCTGACCGTACACCCTCACCGCTGTCTTCTGATGTATCCACAGCCGGCATGGGAGCCTATCCAAGCCAAAATGATGGCGCTCTCCAGTTTTGACAAGCAATCCAGCATGTTGCAAAGGCTGTTGGTCGGCCATGCCGAGGATATCGAGCTGGACTCCGCCGGGCGCTTGTTGATTTCTCCTGTGCTGCGAGATTTTGCCGGGCTGGAAAAACAGGCCATGCTGGTTGGTCAGGGCAGTCACTTTGAGCTATGGAACATGGAAGCCTGGCGAGCCCAGCTGGAGCGAGTCATGTCCGCCGAAGACATGGTGTTGCCGACCGAGCTGGAAGGCTTTTCGCTGTGAGCCAGCGCTCACCAGAACTTTCACCAGATGAACAAGTGTCCGCCAAAGTTTCGCAAAATATAGCTTCACCACATATCACGGTTTTACTGAATGAGGCTGTTGAGGCGCTAGCAATCAAGCCGGCAGGGGTTTATGTAGACGGAACGTTTGGCCGTGGCGGGCATAGCCGCAAGATTTTGGAGCAACTGGGGGAGAAAGGCCGTTTGATCGCGCTGGATCGTGATCTGGCGGCAATCGGTTCTGCGGCATCCATTCAGGATGCGCGTTTTCAAATTGTGCATAGTCATTTTGCAGCCATGGGCGAAGTTCTGGCTGAAATTGGTGTAACTGTCGTAGATGGAATTTTGCTGGATTTGGGGATTTCTTCGCCACAAATTGATGTAGGGGAGCGGGGTTTTAGCTTTAGGTTTGATGGTCCATTGGATATGCGCATGGACCAGAGTCGCGGCCAGACGGCTGCGGATTTTCTGGCAACAACGACCGAGAAACAACTTGGGGAGGTCATAAAAAATTATGGTGAAGAACGGTTTGCTAAGCAGATTGCAAGGGCGCTTATTACGGCACGCACAGGGGGGGATGTCATCACCACTACCGGACAGCTTGCCAAGATCGTTGCAGGGGCGGTTCCAAAAATCGAGCCCGGCCAGGATCCTGCGACGCGTACCTTTCAAGCTCTACGGATTTTCCTCAATAAGGAGCTCGAAGAGCTGGCGTTAGTGCTGCCGCAATGCCTGGAGCTGCTGGCTCCGGGTGGGCGCCTTGCAGTGATCAGCTTCCATTCCCTGGAAGACCGCATTGTGAAACGTTTTGTACGTGGTGAGCAGGACAGGGATGACTTGCCGGCGAATTTTCCGGTACGGGCAAAAGACCTGCCACAACCACGACTGATGGCCGTGGGTAAGACCATCAAGCCTAGCTTGGCGGAGATTAAACGTAACCCTCGTTCACGCAGCGCAGTCATGCGCGTTGCTGAGCGTACCAGCATTAATTAGTAATTTTGAACAACTGAATAACGTAAATGACGCGACTTAACTTGATACTGTTTTTTGTGCTGATTGTGACAGCCCTGGGATCAGTCACGGCGCAACATAAGTCGCGTAAATTGTATTTTGAGTTGCAGCAGCAGCAAGATGCCGCAAAGCAATACGATGTCGAGTGGGGTCAGTTGCAGCTAGAGCAAAGTACTTGGGCCATGCACTCCAGAATTGAGTCGATTGCAACCCAGCAGCTGCATATGCAAGTGCCTGATAGCAAGCGCATACAGGTGGTTGTCCCCAATGCCGGGCAGTCGGTCAAAAGCCCAGTTCAGCCTGTCGTCAAGCCAGTTCCCGCAGCAGGTCAGCCATGATAGGCGCGCAGCCCAATATCATTAAACTGCCCGTCTGGCGCCGCCGCGTTTTGCTGATGCTGGTGCTGGGAGGCTTTGTGGTGCTGCTTGGGCGTAGTATTTACCTGCAAAGCCTGCATAAAGCCTTTCTGCAAAAGGAAGGCGATGCGCGCTATAGCCGTGCCATCAAGTTGCCGGCACATCGCGGCATGATAGTCGACCGAAATGGTGAGCTGCTGGCAATCAGTACTCCCGTCGAATCTATCTGGGCCAGCCCGCCTGACGTCAAAGTGACGCCGGAACAACTGAAGAAGCTGGGCGCTCTGCTTAATATAAAGCAGGCAGAAATCAGCAAGAAGCTTGCGAATCAGCAGCGCGAGTTCGTCTACATCAAGCGCCGCATTCCACCTGAGTTGGCCAGCCAGGTCATGCGCCTGGCGATCCCCGGTATTTTCATGCAACGAGAGTATCGGCGTTATTACCCCGGTGGTGATGTGACGGCGCATCTGGTCGGTTTTACCGGAGTGGATGAGGCAGGACAGGAAGGTTTTGAGCTCAAGTACCAGGACTGGTTGTCCGGTAAATCTGGCAGTCGCCGGGTGATCAAGGACAGGCAGGGCCATATTGTGGAGGATCTGGAGGCGGTTAAAGTGCCACAGGACGGGCACGATATCACCATGTCCATCGACCGCAAGATTCAGTACCTGGCTTATCGTGAGCTGGCGCATGCCGTTGAAGAGCACAAGGCCAAAGCCGGCGCGGCAATCGTGTTGGATGCCAAAACTGGCGAGGTTCTAGCCATGGTGAATCTGCCTACCTATAACCCTAACAATCCAGTGAATATGGCAGGCCGCGGGCGTAACCGTGCCATCGTCGATATGTTCGAACCCGGCTCTACACTCAAGCCGGTGACTGCAGCGGCAGCGCTGGAAACCGGTAATTTTACGCCGGACACCATGATTCAAACCTCGCCCGGAACATTGTCTATCGGTCCTGCCACCATACATGACGCACACCCGCAAGGCCTGATCAGCGTATCGCAGGTCATCCAGAAGTCTTCCAACGTCGGCGCAGCGAAAATGGCGTTGACGCTCAAGCCGCAATACATGTGGGGCGTATTCAACCAGCTGGGTTTCGGTTCACCAACGCATATTGGCTTTCCAGGGGAAGCCTCCGGTCAGTTAAGAAACTACAAGACATGGCGGCCAATCGAGCAGGCCACGATGTCATTCGGTCACGGCATCAGCGTGACCTTGTTGCAGTTGGCACGTGCTTACACGGTTTTTGCCAATGACGGCGAGTTGCGTCCGGTGTCATTATTGAAATTGAAAGATGTACCAGTCGGCCAGCAAGTGTTTTCAGCGGAAACCGCCCAGCATGTGAAAGACATGCTGGAGCTTGTGGTACTGCCTGGCGGTACGGCTCCCAGGGCGCAAGTAGCGGGTTATCGCGTGGCGGGTAAAACCGGTACCGCTCACAAGCTGGGTGTAGGCGGATATCAGGAAGACAAGTATGTCGCTTCCTTTGTTGGTATGGCTCCAGCGTCTAATCCGCGCTTGATTATTGCGGTGATGATAGACGAGCCCAGCAATGGTCAATATTACGGCGGTACGGTAGCGGCACCGGTATTCAGCAATGTCATGTCGGGCGCGCTGCGCATGCTGGCAGTGCCGCAAGATGCGCCTAACGACAATGTCGTGCTGCCACCCGAAGGTGCGCCTGAAATCAAGGAGGTGGTATGAGTAAGCTGCTTGCCTTCCTTATCGATAGTGGCGCTCACTTGAGTAGCATGACAGCCGATAGCCGTCAGGTCGGTAAGGGCAGCCTGTTCCTGGCATATCCCGGCGAAAAACTGGATGGTCGCGACTTTATTGCACAGGCGCTGGAGCAGGGGGCAGCAGCCGTTATTTGGGAGCAGGAGGGCTTTACCTGGAATCCGCAATGGGCCGTGCCTAATATGCCGCTGACAGCATTGCGTAAGCAGGCCGGTGTGATCGCAGATGAATTTTACGGGCAGCCTTCGCAGCAACTATGGATGATAGGAGTGACCGGCACTAACGGTAAAACCTCTTGCAGCCAGTGGCTGGCTCAGGCATTGAGTGCGCTTGGTCGCAAAACGGCTGTGGTTGGCACGATCGGAAATGGATTTCCGGATGCTTTATCCGCCGCCATCAACACGACGCCAGACCCGATTCGCTTACATGACATGCTGGCGAATTATCTGTCTCAGGGTGCGCAGGCGGTGGCGATGGAAGTGTCATCGCACGGTTTGGATCAAGGGCGCCTCAACGGCGTGCATTTTGATGTGGCCGTGCTGACCAATTTGACGCGTGACCATCTGGACTATCACGGTGATATGGCCAGCTATGCCGCCGCCAAGCGGGCGTTTTTTGACTGGCATGACTTGAATTGTGCCGTCGTCAATGTTGATGATGCATTTGGTCGTAAGATTGGCCAGGAGCTTAGCTTGCAGGGCAAGCAAGTGCTTGGCTACGGATTGGATGCTGGTGATGTACGCGGAAGCGACCTGCAGTGCGATGAGCATGGCATAAGCATGCAAGTGACGACGCCATTTGGTCGTGCCACATTACGTGCACCGGTACTTGGACGGTTCAATGCCTACAATGTGCTCGCCGTGCTAGCCAGTTTGTTGGCTTCGGATGTGTTGCTGGCTGATGCCATTGCGGTGCTGGCCGACGTGAAGCCGGTGGCCGGGCGCATGGAACAGTTTGGCGGGAACGACAAGCCGCTGGTGGTGATTGATTATGCGCATACACCAGATGCGCTGGAAAATGTATTGGGTACTCTGCGTGAGCAGGTCAAGGGCCGCCTCGTTTGTGTGTTTGGCTGCGGCGGCGACCGTGATGCAGGTAAGCGCCCGCTTATGGGGGAAGTGGCCTCCCGCCTGGCAGACCAGGTAATTATCACCTCGGATAATCCACGTAGTGAGAATCCCGCAAACATCATTGCCGCCGTTGTCACAGGCGTCAGGAGTGATGCCTATTGTATAGAGGCTGACAGGGAGCGCGCGATTAATGACGCTGTCATTTCGGCAGCATCAGGCGACATCGTGCTGGTGGCTGGTAAGGGTCATGAAGACTATCAGGAAATCGCCGGGGTGAAACACCCGTTCAGCGACAGTCAGGTAGTAATGCAAGCCCTGGAAAGGAGAGCCGCATGATGCAGCTTTCTGAAGCAGCGATTGCCACTCAAGGCCTGGTGCTTGGAGAGGATGTGCTGTTCACCAGTGTGGGTACAGATAGCCGCAACCTGGTTGCAGATCAGCTGTTTATTGCTTTGCGCGGCGAGAGTTTTGATGGCCATGCCTATGCCAAACAGTCTTTAGAGCATGGTGCTGCAGCGGCCATGATTTCGACGCAACAAGGCAATATTGCTCCAGCCTTGCTGGTAAAGGACACCCGCCTGGCACTTGGTGATCTGGCGGCATATTGGCGCAACAAGTTCGATATTCCGCTGGCAGCGATTACCGGCAGTAACGGTAAAACGACCGTGAAGGAAATGCTGGCTTCTATCCTGCGTGCCGCTGCCGGGAGCGATGAAGCGGTGTTGGCGACGCAAGGCAATTTCAATAACGATATCGGCCTGCCGCTGACATTACTCAAGCTGCGCGCATGGCATCGTTACGCAGTGGCGGAGATGGGCATGAATCACGGCGGCGAAATCAGTTACCTGACCAATCTGGGGCGGCCTACCGTTGCGCTGATCAATAATGCTACCACCGCACACCTGGGGGGGCTGGGCTCGGTTGAGGATATCGCCAAGGCCAAAGGTGAGATATTTGAAGGGTTGGCGACCGACGGTGTGGCCGTGATCAACGCCGATGATGACTACGCCAAGCTGTGGAAATCTCTCGCTGCCAATCACCAGCAAATCAGTTTCGGGCTCAATCAGCCTGCCGATGTGAGTGCAAGCTATCAATCTCATAGCGATGGCAGCGACGTACACATGACTACGCCGCAAGGTGCCGTGGACTTCCGCTTATCTGTCGCAGGCGTGCACAACATCCGCAATGCACTTGCAGCAGCAGCAGTTGCACTGGCCATGGGCATAGATCAACAAAAGATAGCGCTGGGGCTAGCCAGCTTTGGCGGCGTCAAGGGCCGGTTGCAGGGCAAGGCCGGATTCAACGATGCGCTGGTGATAGACGACACCTATAACGCCAATCCCGCTTCCATGAAAGCGGCTGTGGATGTGCTGGCGGCTCAGTACGGTAAAAAAATCATGGTCATGGGCGACATGGGTGAGTTGGGTGAAGGTGCCGCTGCAATGCATGCGGAAATTGGCAGTTATGCCAGAAATTCTGGCGTGGAAGCGCTGCTGGTGCTGGGCGAACTGAGCAAGCAAGCCGCAACAGCCTTCGGCGCTGGCGCACAACACTTTGAGTCGCCAGAAGCCTTGGCTGAAACGCTGCAAAAGCAGATGCAGGCTGGCGTCACTGTGCTGGTAAAAGGCTCGCGCTTCATGCGTATGGAACGCGTGGTCAATCTAATTACTACAACAAATAGTGGAGGAGAGCACTGATGCTACTCGAACTCGCACAATGGCTTTCACATGATATTCGTGCATTTAACGTCTTTAACTACATTACCTTGCGCGCCGTGCTGGCAACCATGACCGCACTGACCATCTCGTTCATGGTCGGGCCGTTGCTGATTCGCAAGCTCACGCAATACAAGGTTGGGCAATCGGTGCGTGACGATGGACCGCAAACGCATCTGGTGAAGGCAGGTACACCGACCATGGGTGGCGCACTGATACTGGTTTCTATCGCCGTTTCAACTTTGCTGTGGGCGGACTTAAGCAACAGGTTTGTGTGGGTGGTGTTGTTTACTACGCTGGGTTTCGGCATTGTCGGCTGGGTAGATGACTGGCGCAAAGTGGTTTACCGCAACCCTAAGGGTTTGTCGGCCAAGGAAAAATACTTCTGGCAGTCACTGATAGGTTTTAGTGTGGCTATCTATCTACTACAAACCGCGACCCTGCCTGCCGAGACTACGCTGGTGGTGCCCTTCTTCAAGCACCTGATCTGGCCTATGGGCGCAGTCAGCTTCGTCGTGCTCACTTATCTGGTCGTGGTCGGCACCAGTAACGCGGTAAACCTCACGGATGGCCTGGATGGTCTGGCGATTATGCCTACCGTAATGGTAGCTGCGGCGCTGGCGATATTTGCCTATGCCACCGGCCATTTGTACTTCTCCAAGTATCTGGGCATTCCTTATGTACCGGGTGCCGGTGAGCTTACCGTGTTCTGCGCAGCCATGGCGGGCGCTGGCCTCGGTTTTCTGTGGTTCAACGCCTATCCGGCATAAGTGTTCATGGGCGATGTAGGCGCGCTGGCACTCGGCGCTGCGCTGGGTACAGTGGCGGTGATCGTGCGCCAGGAAATCGTACTGTTCATCATGGGTGGTGTGTTCGTGATGGAAACATTATCAGTCGCCGCGCAGGTGACTTACTTCAAATATACCAAACAGAAATTCGGCATAGGCAAACGCATATTCCTGATGGCACCCTTGCACCATCACTATGAACAAAAAGGCTGGAAAGAGACGCAGGTAGTGGTGCGCTTCTGGATTATCACCATGATGCTGGTTTTAGTAGGTTTGGCGAGTTTAAAGATTCGTTAATGAGAAAGTCATGAAGCTGGAACTAAAAGACAAACAGGTGCTGGTGCTAGGTCTCGGTGATACCGGGCTCTCGGCACTACGCTGGCTAAAAAGCCAGGGCGCGCTGTTGTCTGTTGCCGATACACGCGATGCGCCGGCCAATGCGGCTGTGGTGCGGGCAGAAATGCCGGAAACGACGATGCATCTTGGTCCCTATGCCGCAGCTACCTTTGCGACTATCGACCTGATCGTCATTAGCCCTGGCGTGGCGTTGGCCGAGCCTATGGTGCAAGCGGCAATCTGCCGTGGCATCCCTGTGGTGGGTGATGTCGAGTTGTTTGCGCAATTCCGTCCCGCTGCGGCAAAAGTGATTGCGATTACCGGTTCCAATGGCAAGAGCACAGTCACTACCTTGGTGGGCGAAATGTGTGAGGCCGCAGGGCTGAAGACCGTCGTGGCCGGCAATATCGGCTTACCAGTGCTGGATACCCTGATGCCGGGCTTTATGAATGATGAAAGCCCTGACGTGTTTGTGCTCGAGCTTTCCAGCTTTCAGCTGGAAACCACCAGCTCCTTGCATGCTGACGCTGCCACTGTGCTTAATATTTGCGATGATCATCTGGATCGCTATGCTGATTTGGATGCGTATGCTGCAGCCAAAGCACGTATTTTCCTGGGCGGACTAGACGTGAAGCAGGCTCAAGTACAAGTGCTTAATCGTCAGGATGCGCGCAGTATGCAGATGGCGATCGCTACGCAGGAGCAGATCAGCTTCGGGATCGATATGCCGCCGACTGCCAATGACTTCGGCCTGTTAAAAGATACAGACCAGAGTTGGCTGGCGAGTGGTACCAACAGGTTGCTGGCCACCAATGAAATGCGTATTGCCGGGCTGCACAATGCTGCTAACGCAATGGCGGCGCTTGCCTTATGCCGGGGTATCGGTCTGGATAGCATGGCTTTGCTTAACGCCCTGCGTGAATTCAAGGGGTTGCCGCATCGCGTGCAATGGGTGGCAGAGGTGCTGGGTGTGGCGTTCTACGATGACTCCAAAGGCACCAATGTCGGTGCTACTTGCGCTGCTCTGGCTGGTTTGCCGCAAAAAGTGGTGTTAATCGCCGGTGGCGATGGCAAAGGACAGGATTTCTCACCCTTGCAGATGCCGGTGGCACAGAATGCGCGCGCAGTGGTGCTGATAGGCCGCGATGCCGCACAGATCGAGACTGTACTGGACAGCACAAGCGTTCCGCTGATCCCCGCTGCCAGCCTGGAAGAGGCCGTGCAAAAGGCTTTCGAGGCAGCACAGCCTGGAGATGCTGTCTTGCTTTCGCCTGCTTGCGCCAGTTTTGATATGTTCCGCAACTATGTACATCGGGCAGAAGTGTTCGTGAGTGCCGTCAATGCCCTGGTCGGACGCATAGTCAGGGGTGCCCAATAATGTATATCTTGAGTAGCCGCGACAAGATCAGTTCACCTACCTACGATCAAGGCTTGCTATGGGTCACGCTTATATTGCTGGGCATAGGCCTGGTGATGGTGTATTCCGCCTCCATCGCGCTGGCAGAGGCTGACAAGGCCACGGGCCACCAAACTACTTATTTCCTGGTACGCCAGGCCATTTACCTGGTGATCAGTCTGGGTGCGGCATTCGTGGCATTTCAGGTGCCGACGGAAACTTGGCAGAAACTGGCACCCTATTTATTCCTGGCCGGTATGGCCATGCTGGTATTGGTGCTGATCCCCGGCATAGGTCGCAACGTCAATGGCAGCCGCCGCTGGCTTTCGCTGTTTGTGATCAACGTACAGCCATCGGAATTCATGAAGCTGTTTGCGGCTATCTATGTGGCCGACTACACCATCCGCAAAGCCGCCCTTATGGATAGCTTCACGCGCGGCTTCCTGCCCATGCTGGGTGTGATGCTGCTGGTTGGCGGCTTGCTCTTACGCGAACCGGATTTCGGCGCATTTGCAGTGGTTGCGGCCATTTCCATTTCAATATTGTGGCTGGGCGGTATCAATGCCCGCATCTTCGTGGGGTTGCTGGTGTTGCTGATAGTCGGATTCATCCTCCTTATCTGGAGCTCACCATACCGCTTGCAACGCATTATCGGCTTTATGGATCCATGGGCAGATCCCTTCGGCAAAGGTTACCAGCTATCCCATGCACTCATCGCCTTCGGGCGTGGGGAATGGTTTGGCGTCGGCCTTGGCGCCAGCGTGGAGAAGTTGCTGTACCTGCCGGAAGCCCACACCGATTTCCTGCTGGCCGTGATTGCCGAGGAATTGGGGTTTGTCGGCGTGCTCACCGTCGTTGCCTTGTTTAGCTGGGTGGTGCTGCGCGCCTTTGGTATCGCCAAGGAAGCCATCGCCAATGAGCGCTATTTTTCTGCCTTGCTGGCACAAGGCATAGGTGTGTGGATAGGCGTACAGGGCATCATCAATATGGGCGTGAATATGGGCATATTGCCCACCAAGGGCCTGACCCTGCCACTGCTGTCTTTTGGTGGCAGCGGTATCCTCGCCAACTGCATTGCCATTGCGGTCATTCTTCGCATCGATTGGGAAAATCGCCGGTTGCAAAAAGGATTGCCCGTATGAAGGTAGCAATTCTCAACGTGATTGGTTGGCTAAAGGTTAAGGCGATTTCGGCGCAGACTAACCTGCAAAGCAGGTTATGTCGTAGCCAAAACAGACGTTTGCAGAAGGGGTTGCCGGCATGATGAGCGCCAACAAAACCCTGATGGTGATGGCAGGTGGTACCGGTGGCCATGTTTATCCGGCAATGGCAGTAGCCGATCACCTGAAAGCCCTGGGCTGGAAAATCGTGTGGCTGGCCACTGAAGGCGGCATGGAAAACCGACTGATTGCCGGTAAGGATTATGACGTTGCCATGATCCAGATGCGCGGTGTGCGCGGCAATGGTGTGATGCGCTGGTTGTTGCTGCCGGTGAAATTGACGGTTGCGTTTGCCCAAAGCGTGAAGGCCATCCGCCGCTATCAGCCCAATGTGGTGCTGGGCATGGGGGGCTTTGCGGCATTCCCCGGCGGCTTTATGGCGTGGTTGTTACGCAGGCCGCTGGTGATACATGAGCAGAACTCCATCGCCGGACTCACCAACCGCACACTTGCGCATTTCGCCAGAAAAGTCCTCGCGGCTTTCCCCAGTGCATTCGGGCCGCGTGCCGAACTGGTAGGCAATCCGGTACGCCAGGACATCACCGGTTTGCCGGAGCCCGAGCAAAGGCTGGCTGGCCGAACCGGCGCATTGCGCTTGCTGGTAGTCGGCGGCAGCCTGGGGGCACAAGTGCTGAATGA
>JBAZTJ010000017.1:5888-31240 GCA_041662005.1 Candidatus Methylopumilus sp. | reverse complement strand
TATTGGCCTGCGTAGCCAGCACCGGCAATACCCCCCCACCAGACAACCATGCACTATTGGCGGCAAGTTCACCCCTGAGCTCTCGGGCTTGGTTGATGGGATGTTCGTGCAACAGCATCTGCATTTCGTTGAGCAGGCGGTTCCATTTGGCTGCACCCTGCCCTTGCGGCATATAGCTGGTGGTATCGCGACCAATGGCGACCCCCAGCTCCGCGGTGCTGATTTGCGGGTCGTCCTGCAGCTGCAAATACCAATAGTCGGGGCTTGAAGCCGCTAAAAATGTAAGCCCGTCTGCGGCAAAATGCTGATTTAACAAGGCTAACAGCGCTTGCGATTCTTCCAGAGACAATGACAAGCGCGGCCCCAGACTGAAGTAATCACGCTGTAACACCAGATGTACAGGATCGACCTTTAACCAGTATCCACTGCCGGCATCCGACGCCCCCTCTCCCAACCTGGAAATGGGCGCAAGGGGCCAGTCTGCTTGTCGGCTCACGCCGGTTGCCTGGCATAGCGACGCCTCGACAGTGCCGGCCATACGCTGCTGGCGGCCGACCGCCAATAACCGCGCAAGGGCTGATGCAGTGAACTGCTGGGCTTTTGTTACGTCAAACTCGGGGAATACAATTTGCAATTTCACACAGATGTCACTTTGTTATGTTAAGGCGCAGAGTTAAGATAACTGCCTAACCCCGCTTGTTTACCCAATTAAGATGAATGATACGCTATGGAACTGATTTTATGGCGCCACGCTGAGGCTGAAGATACGTACCCCGACATGAACCGGGTACTTACCGCTAAAGGTCAGCAGCAGGCAAGAAAAATGGCCGCATGGCTCAAGCAACACATGCCCGGCAAGACCCGCATCCTGGTTAGCCCGGCCACAAGGACCCAGCAGACTGCCGAGGCATTGGGTTTGCCATTCACCACGCTGGAATCGCTTGCTCCAGGGGCTTCGCCTCAAGTCATACTTGAAGAAGCGCAATGGGCTACGGCTAATGATGCCGCGCTGATTATAGGCCACCAGCCCACGCTTGGCATGGCGGCAGCCATGGCGATGACGCGCAAGCCACATTACTGGTGCATCAAAAAGGGAGCCGTGTGGTGGATAGCCAGCCGCGTAAGAGGCCATGAAGAACAAGCGATTATCCGGGCCGTCATTTCACCCGAATTTATTTAACAATACAGCATGCATAAAATCAAAGTAATTCCGGAGAAGCATCATGAGAACAGTACTAATCGCCAATCCCAAGGGCGGTAGCGGCAAAACTACGCTAGCCACCAACCTGGCAGGCTATTTTGCCAATCGTGGCCGTCATGTTGTGTTATCGGACATGGACAGGCAACAGTCCTCCCTCAACTGGTTGGAACGCCGCCCCGACAGCATGCCGTTGATACACGGCTTGAACGGCCGTGGCAAGAATGCGGACAGCCTGAGTGCGGACTGGACCATCATAGATTCGCCTGCCGGATTGCATGGCGAGAGGCTGAGCGAGGCAGTCAAACGTGCTGACTGGGTAGTTGTGCCTATGCAGGCATCGACATTCGACATTGGTGCCACCCAGGATTTTTTACAGGTATTACGTGAAGAGAAGGCCGTGCGCAAAGAGCGCACCTTCGTCGCCATGGTGGGCATGCGCATTGATAGCCGCACCCGTGCGGCTGCCAGCTTGCAAGCATATCTGGAAGAAGGGGATTTCCCGGTGATGGGCCACCTGCGTGATGCGCAGATTTACGTACAGGCAGCAGAGCAAGGAGCCAGTTTATTCGACCTCAGGCCTTCACAAGCAGCGCGGGATATACAACAATGGGCACCTTTACTCCATTGGTTAGTTAACGCGGACCGTAATACGCTATAAGGTTTTAATGCCCAACGAAATTGAACTAAAGCTGCGCATGTTCGCAGCAGATGAGCCAACATTAAAGCATCATCCAGCCATCAAAAGGCACGCAATCGGCGAACCCATCACTCGCGCACTCATCAGTATTTATTACGACACTCCGGAACTGGCATTGCTTGATGCAGGCCTCAGTTTGCGCGTCAGGAGCATGTCTGGCGGCTGGTTCCAGGCCATCAAAAGCGCCGGGAAATCGATAGGCGGCTTACACCAGCGCCTGGAGTGGGAAGACCTGCTGACCCGCAACAAGCCGGATTTCAATAAAATCACCGAGCCACACCTGGCCCATATTTTTTCAGACAAGGCCCTGCGCAACGCGCTAAAGCCAATATTCGTCGTCGATGTCATGCGCACCGACTGGTTCCTGGAGTACGCCGACGGCACCGAGATAGAGGTGTCGCTTGATCTGGGCGAATTAAAAGTCTGCGAGCCACGCGTGTGGGAAAAAATCGAGCCCATCAGCGAACTGGAGATCGAGCTCAAGCATGGCAATGGCAAGCATTTGTTTGAGCTTGCCCTGACCTTGCAAAATGACATCCCCTTCACTATCGAGAATGTCAGCAAGGCCCAACGGGGATATGGCGTCATCAGGCCCACACCGACCATCAAGACCCATGCGCAGGCGAATAAAATGCCGGTCAAGAACCAGACACCACTGCAACTGGCTATCGACTGCGTCGTACAGATTCAAGTCAACCAGGAAATATTGCAGAAGGTGAACTACACCGCATCGGTCAGCCAGCTGCGTTTCGCGATTTTCCGCCTGGCAGGGGTAATCGAGTCATTAAAACTCACCTCGCGCTATTTGCTGGATGAACTGGACTGGCTGGACAAATTTCTGGTCACGCCATGCGACTCCAAGCATTACATCAAGCTGCAAAATGCCTTGAACAGCCAGCGCTACCAGCGGCTGCTACTAAGCCTGAGCGCACTACTGCATACTGAAATGCGCGTATAACTCGGCACCTATAACTCCATAGTAATCATCTGCAAAGAACCAGTGCTTAGATTCCCAGTCTATATCCTTGTAAAACAGTAACTTCTCATGCATTACCCTACTATGTGACCGGAGTTACTGAGTAGTGCTCGCCGTAAGCAGATACTGCAAATTGCAAGTATTGAAAAATACACAATTTAATGCCATAGGCACGGGGGATTCATCATGAAAAGCTTATATTTTTTTTCCGCAATAACTTTAGCGCTGCTCGCCGGAGTGGCTTCAGCGGCAGAGTTTGGCAACCACTGTACAGTTTCGCTGGCTAACGACAGCATGATGCCCACTGACTGCTCGGTGAAAACCGAATTCGAAGGCAAGGAGTATTGTTTCGGTAACGAAGCAGCAAAATCCACCTTTATGAAAAACCCACAGGCGACCCTCATGAAAGCCCAAGCTTTCTACGCCAAGAATGCCGAACCGGAGCGCCAGAAAATCAGCCAGGAACAAGCCATGGAGAAGGTAAAAAGTGCAAAGTGTGACCTCTCCAACAAAGACCTGGGCTATCTGATGTTCGACAAGATGGACTTGCGCCATTGCAAGATGGTCAATACCAGCTTCTTCGGCGCCTACCTGCGCGGAGCTGATTTGAGTGGCGCCAACATGCAGGGTGCCTACCTCAATCTGGCACGACTGGAAGATGCCAACCTCAGCGGCGCCAACCTTACCGACGCCACCATATTCCAGGCAATTTTCGACAAGACCAATTTCAAGGGCGCCAATCTCACCAACGCGCGCATGATAGGCACTTTAGGCAATGTGGACATGAGTGGCGCTAATATTGTAAAAGGCCGCTTTGGGCTGGACATCGGCAATCAGCCGATGGGGGCTATGCGTTTTGATGCCATCGGCGGCAACTTTGCCGATGTGAATTTTGAGGGCGCTGACATCAACCGTTCCAATTTCAAGTTTGCCGATTTCCGCAATGCCAATCTGCGCAATACCGACCTGTTTCGCGCCGACCTGAGCAAGGCGGACCTGACGGGCGCAGACATTACCGGCGCCAACATGAAGGAATCCATACTGGATGGCACCATCATGACCAATGTCAAAGGCTTGGAGGCAACCAGTGGCTATGACATCGGCAAAGGCAAATGTGTGGATTGCATGGCATCACCAGTGATCATCAGCAGTGAAGAAGCAGTCAAACCGGGGCCTGCCCGGCTGGCGGCAAAATGCGTGATGCAGCAACAGCAGCAAGCCAACTCACCGCAGTAAATCAGCCTTGTGCCAGTTGCTCCAGGGCTTTGCGCTGGAGCACTGTGATGTGGCCACGGCCCAGCGTCACCCAGCCCTTCTGCTCAAAACGCTTGAGCTGGCGGCTCACTACTTCACGCGCCGTCCCCAGCTCATCGGCCATTTGCTGATGCGTGCGCACAATCTCAGCTTGCGGCACGTCCAGCAGCAACTTAGCCAAGCGCGCATCCAGACTATGGAACGCCACCTCATCCAGTAACACAATCAGGTCGCTGATCAGCGCGCCGTAATTTTCCATCACAAAACGGCGGAACACCGCTGAGTCGATCATCAACTGATGAAACGCCGCAGCCGGGATAATCACATCGCGAATCGGCTCTTCTACGATGGTCGAAGCAGGATAATCGCTGCGGCCAAGCAGGCAAGTGGTGGTCAGCACACAGGTCTCACCTGCGGCCACACGGTACAGCAGAATCTCACGCCCGCCGCTGGACATTTTGTAGACTCGCGATTGCCCTGCCAGCCTCAATACATAAGCGTTGCAGGGCATGCCTTCGGAGTAGCCTATAGTGCCAATCGGCGCCTCAACAATACGTGCCGATTTTGCCATCAGCTCGCGCGCGCTGGGTTCAAGCGCCAGTAAAGCCGGGAAAGCTTCCAGCCAGTCCAGCGGTTCTTTCGTCGTTTGCATTCTGCATTTCTCCAAGAGTTTTTTAATTATTTTTTTACAATGTGATTGCTGACTCTAAATATAAATCATATCTTACAGCCAGCATAAACTAAGCTAAATTCCTGACGAAGCCAATCAATCACAAATTTTGAGCATTAACTCGAAAGTGTTTTGAATTTGCCAAATATAATTTTTGGGCAGTAGCAAGCCCGCTAGGCTACTAAATCAGGCTACTAAATTTATGGACTCTCACTCAATTTTCGTTATGGATGCGCTAAATGTTTAAATCATTTTTCCCTGATTCACGCTGGTTCTGGCTTTCTGTCATCGTTTGGTCGGCTGTTTGTTGTGCAGGTTGGTTCGAATTTGACGTCAAGTTAGGCGCGATCTTGGGATTGAATTTGACAGAGGCTGAACCCGTGATTGGCCTTGGCCATTTTGTGAGTGATTCATTTTTGCTGTTTTATGCTTACTATGCACTTTGCGTGGCCCTGTTCGCGTTATTCTGGTTCAAGCTTAAACCTAGCCGCTGGCAATGGTGGTCGATTGTGGGCTCAGCGTTTATCCTGTTTTCCACCTACTACTCGGTGCAAGTATCCGTAGCGATTAACAACTGGCGCAGACCGTTTTTTGATGCCGTGCAAGGCGCGCTTTCGCCAAACTCCAAAGTGACCACGCAACAACTTTACGGCTTGCTGATCAAATTTGCCGAGATTGCTTTCATAGCCATCGTGGTGTTTGTGATTACGCGCTTTGTGGTGAGCCATTACATCTTTCGCTGGCGTACCGCCATGAACGATTACTACACCGCACAATGGCCACAGGTGCGGAATATTGAAGGCGCTTCGCAGCGGGTGCAGGAAGACACCATGCGTTTTTCCACCACTATGGAGGCACTGGGAGTGTCCATGGTTGAAGCCATTATGACGCTGTTCGCCTTCTTGCCTGTATTGTGGAGTTTGTCAGCCTACGTCAGCGAACTGCCATTGTTTGGTGCCGTACCTGCACCGTTATTTACAGCCGCCATTGCCTGGTCAATATTTGGCACGCTGCTGCTCGCCGCGGTGGGGGTAAAGTTACCGGGCCTGGAATTTAAAAACCAGCGCGTAGAAGCGGCTTACCGCAAGGAATTGGTATATGGCGAAGATGATCACAACCGCGCGCTACCACCCACGCTAAAAGCATTGTTCGCCGATGTACGCAAAAACTACTTCCGGCTGTATTTTCATTACATGTATTTCAACGTCGCACGTAGCCTGTACCTGCAAGCCGACAACATCTTTGCCTATTTAATTCTTGTGCCCACCATCGTCGCAGGCAAAATCACCTTTGGCATATTGCAGCAGATACTCACCGCGTTTTCCCAAGTGAGCAACTCCTTTCAATACCTGGTGAATTCATGGACGACCATCGTCGAGCTGATCTCTATTTACAAACGGTTGAGTGCATTTGAAGCAGCGATTAAACACGAGCCTTTGCCTGCGATAGATCAGAACTTGAATACTAATTAAGATTTATTTTCTCTAGTCAGCCAGCTCAATTAAGAGAATGCGATTGGGGTCAGTAATCTGGCGCAGCGTAGTCCGAAAGGCCTATGCTAAATCACACCAATGTCATGTGACATACTAATAATATTTAAAAAAATTACTAGTGGAACACAAATGAAAATTAAGACTTGGGGGCGAGTAGTTTGTTGCTTTTTTCTGTTAATGAGCTCTTTGGCTCATGCTGAATCCTCAGCGAGTCTTGATATATTTAGTTGTACGGGCTCCCTTGAATCCAGTTTGACTGATGGCGTTTTTTATTCCTGCTCAGGAAATATGACCATGAGCGGAGGCAGTCTATTCTCGGACACTAAGATTACCCTTGAGTCAGGAGGACTGTTATTTCTTGAAAATCTTTCAATCACAGCTCCAATTATTCAGTTATCAAGCATTTGGCCTTACGGGGCTATTTTTATTGGTCAAGGGACTGTGATAAGAGTGCCGGGTTTTGAAGACATTAATTTACCAAGTGATGGAGTAATTAAATTACCTGATGGCCCACTTACCGGCCGTGATTTAACTAAAGATGGATCGACAATTACCATTAATCCTATAATTTCATCAGTCCCTGAGCCTGAAAGCTATGGCATGTTGATTGCCGGATTAGGGGTAGTAACTTTAAGGCTACAGCAAAAGAGGTCCTAAAAGGCTTGCTTCAAACAATACAATAAATTAGGTCAGACACGATTACTGCACCACCAGCTTTATTACCTCAAGCCCGAAACCCACGCAGTAACCATTGATCCCTTAACTAAACTCGGTCAGAAAACGGCTTGAAAATACCGCTTACCTGAGAAGCTTATTACATGCGGCTCGCAGGCCACCTTGCATGCACGTTATGCCAGATGTTTTCGTTTTTTCCAGAGCAGGCCTAGCAGCGGTTTAACGCTGATGCCGTGCAGGAAGACTGACAGGGTAATCACTACCAATGTCAGTGGCAGTAGTTTTTCAGCAATGTTGGTCGGCAAGCCATGATTGATGGCATATATTAAGTAATACAGGGAACCTATTCCGCGAATCCCGAACCAGCCTACCAGGCTGCGCATACGCCAGGGCGTGCCGCTTCCCATGGTGACGGCGAGCACGCTGATGGGACGGGCTATTGCAAATAAAAAAAGGGCGAATGTGACTGTTTGCCAAGTCCAGAAGGCGCGGGTCATCATGCCACCCACCAATAAAATAATGATCACTTCCGACAGGCCTTCCAGGTACTCCTTGAACACCAGCGAACCTTCACTGACTGTGGAATCGTGACCTTTATTTTTACCAGCCTCTTTATTTTCACTATCTTCTTTACTTTTATTAACTTCAAGTTCGCTGGATTTGCTTTCAGGTGTAGGCGTGGCCAGATTGTCCTGACGTATCTCACGGTGATGCAAGGCAACTGCCGCAAAAAATACCGCCAGAAAGCCCCACGTATGCGCCATCACCGCCAAGCCATAGACCACGCCTATCAAGCCCAGGCTCAGGAACTCGTGCTTGAAGGTATTTTCCGGGTCACGCATGCGCAGCCTCTTGGTAAGCAAGGCAAGCCCTTTGCCGGCTGCTATACCAATAGCAATGCCGCCTGCAGTTGCCCATAACAAATCAATCGACAGCCATTTCATGCCCATATTGCCGAGATCATGCACGCCCAACAGGCCAAGGCCGAGCATCACGAAGGGGAACGCAGTGCCATCGTTCATGCCGCCCTCGCTGGTCAATGTAAAGCGCAACTGATCACGGTCACCGGGCTCGCGGATTTGCACATCTGTCGCCAGTACCGGGTCGGTGGGCGCCAGGATGGCACCCAGCAATATGCCCGCGCCAAGAGGTAAATCCAGCAAGTAATAGGCAAACGCTGCCACCAGACTGATAGTAATCACGATAGAAACTGTGGCGAGCAACACGGGTACTTTCCACTGCGAAAACCTGATGGGAAAAGGCATTTTTACCCCGACCGAGAACAGGGAAACCAGCACCGCCATTTCTGTGAGCAATTCCAGCAGATGTGACTCCTTGAAGGGCTGAAACTGCATCACGCCCAGGAACGTTGGCCCCAGCAGCAGCCCTGCAATTAAATAAACGATAGAGGTCGTGAATGGCAGGGACTGTATTTTTGCTGAGGTCAGACCCATGGTCATCATCAACAGGCCAACCAGCAAAAACCATTGTGGATTACTGATCATGAAGCAGGTGTTCCGAGAGTATTGTGACGTCGCTCAATCAGGTGGATAGTCAAGATGGTCAGTGTCAGCCAGCACAATCCAGACAAAGCCCCGGCGATGACATCGCTCAGGTAATGCACCTGGAGGAATACGCGGCTGCAGGCGATAGTAAAAGCTAGGCTAACTGCTGACACTAAAATCACAAGGTGCCATCGCCTGGGAGTGAGGCGCAGTAGTATATAGGCCATTATCCCGTAAGTGACTACGGCCCCTGACGTATGCCCACTGGGAAAGCTCCAACCATTGGCCACTACCAGACCATGTTCGTGCACAGGGCGCACACGCTCGAATATCGCCTTTAGGGATGGGTTGAGAATAGAGTTACCACCAATCGCCATCACGGAGCCCATTGCTAGCAGATGGCGCTTGCTAAGCAGCATGGTACCCGCCATCACGATGCAAATCACCGTGTAGGTGACCGTATCCCCGGCGTGCGTCACCAGCGCAAAGAATTGCAATGCCTCTGCCGGAGTGCTAACAGCAATCGAATTGGCTAGGGCTTGGTCGAACTGGGGCAGCGCTGCTATTTTGGCCAGTGCAGTTGCAATGACTGCAAAGTCTGCCATGCAAGCAACCATGATTGCCGCGCCAAAAAAGAGGGGTAAATCTGATGAGCGGGAGGTGTATTTCTGCTGAAAATATCGGACAAACGCATACAAAGAAAGCGTGAGGACTAAAAGGACAGCTAGCCCGAAAAAGTAAAAGCTTAATGCATGTGTACCGACTAGATTTCCGCCCTGCTCGCCAACGTATGACCCGGAAAGCACGCTTACTATCTCATGCATATCATAAGCTCAAGCATGTCATCAGGCATCGCAAATCAGGCTGTGCACGCTGGCTTGCTCAAAGCTGTCGCTGCTTGGCTGGTAATCCCAACGCTCGATATCACAATGCCGCCTTGCGTCAGTTAAGCCCTTGTAACGGATCATGTTGACCGAGTTGCCGGCCTCATGCCGCAACCGGCTTGAGATGCAGGTGCCAGCCTGGACTGCCCATGTCTTCCTGCCTAGTTCAGGATATTGCTCACGGAGCTCGCTCAAGTAGGGTAAATGTATGTGCCCGCCTAGGATCAAGTCCGCGCCCGCTGCTGACCAGCGCCTGATGGCCTCTGCATGACCATGCAGCAAGTCTATCTTGTCCTGCTCTCGTAGCACGCTGACAGGTTGATGCGTGACGACAATGCGCAGCTGTTCGCTGGTCGCATGCTTGAGCAAGGTCTCAACCCGCTGCATTTGCCCGGCAGATACCTCACCGTCCACATGGCGATAACGGCGCGTGGTATTCAGGGTGATGATCAGCATATGCTGTGAGGAATGCACCGGCTCCAGCGCTTTACCGAACTCGCGCCTGAAGCGGGAGTATGGTGAAAAAAAACGGGCAGCCAGATTGAATAAGGGAATGTCGTGATTGCCCGGTATCACCAGTTGCTTGCTGACACCCAGCCTGTCGAGAAATGCACGCGCTGCACGGAACTGCTTTGGCCGGGCTCGTTGGGTGATATCCCCAGAAAGTATCAGCACGTCCGGCGAAAGTGATTTTACCAGCCGCTCCAGTGCTGTCATTACCTGCGGCAGCTCGGTGCCGAAATGGGGATCCGACAACTGTATCACTGATGGCATCATGCGGCTTCCGACACATATTCAAGAGCTGGTTCAACAGCAGGCGATTGGGTTTCGACAGCAGGCTTGGGCTTGATTAATAACAATGAATCCGGCCACACACGGAACTCAAGCGGTGTATTCATCCACAAAATCTCGCCATCAGTCGCCACCTTAATCCGCTTCAACCTGCGCGCTAACGTTGGCTTAATAGTGATGCTGCTGAAGCTGAAACTATCGACGCTAGGCGCTTCACCCAGCCTGCCAGCGATGCTCCGCAGCATGATGCCCAGCATCTTCAGGGCACTAACCGGCTTGAGAATTACGGCTGCCAGACGGTCTTTCTCTATTGCGTCTACCAGCGGTATGCCGACCTGCTCCATTTGTAATGCATTATTCCCCACAAAAAGCGTTTGCGTCACTATGTCACGGGATTGGCCCTGATGCTCTATCGTCAGCCGCATCAAACGCTGACGACTGAATATACTGACAATTCCAGACATGAACGCTACTATCCGCGAGCGCCCATAGCGACGCTTGTTGGTCTCGCGTTGCTCCAGCATTTCCGGGTAAAGGCCGACGCTGGCATTGACCAGGAATATACGCTCATTCACCACGCCGGTTTGCACAGGCTCGGGCGCATCATTGATCAGCACTTGCAAGGCTTCATCCGTATCGCTGGGAATGCCATGGGTACGACTAAAGTAGTTGAATGTACCGTGAGGAAGCACCCCGAATTTACAGCCGCTACCAGCCACCACCTGCGACACGGCATTGATTGCCCCATCGCCGCCAGCAATCACCAACACGCCGTCGCAAGCCAGTGTCTGCTTTAACGTATCCTTCGCGATTTGTTGGAGTTTGGCCGCATCGTCAATCAGTATCAACGCATACTCACGCCCTGCGGCCTGCATGGCGGATTGTATTTTCTGCTGGGTATCTTCATGGTCGTTATTGCCTGACTTGGCATTGAGCATGATGAAAAATCTTGAATCGGTTTTAAACGCTTTCATTGAGCATCGCCTGACAGCTATATGATTTTAAATATCAGAGCATGCCATCGCAGCAGTCAATCAGAGTATCGGATTTAAGCCGGTATCCATGTAGGAGTTAACTGACCATTTCACTTTATAGAACGAAAGACCAGAAGAACAAGTTTTTGGGAGAACAACAATACGTTTAAACGTCAAGTAACTGGCAAACTCGCGTAGGGCGGACTCGCGAAGCAGTCCGCCGAATGAAACATCTCAACATACGGCGTACCGTAAACAGGTACGGCCTTATGTCTATCAGGCGACTACTGCATTACCAGCTTAATCACCTCAAGCCCGAACCCCACACCAAAACCATTAGTATCACTCGCCACCGCACCCAGCCCGCCCTTTCGGCTGTAGCATGACAAATCGACGTGTATCCAAGGCACATCACCTTCGATGAATTTGGAGAGAAAGCGTGTCGCCAGCACATGGTCTGCGCCGCCTTCCAGGGTGCATTGCTTGATATCGGCGATGCTGCTTTCCAGCTCTTCGTCGTAATCTTCATCAAACGGAAAAGCACAAACGCGCTCACCCGCTGCCATGCCCGCCCCTACTGCCTTGCAGAGCAGTTCCGGGCGATTGCCCAGGATGCCGCTATAACGGTCGCCCAAGGCAGATACCATGCTGCCGGTGAGGGTGGCAAAGTCCATCATGAACTCCGGCTTTTCGCGCGAAGCCAATGTCAGGGTGTCGGCCAGCACCATGCGCCCTTCGGCATCGGTATGCACGATCTCGATGGTGGTGCCATTGAGCGCAGTCACCACGTCATTCTGCTTGTAGGCCAAAGGCCCGATATGGTTCTGCGCAATCGCCAGCCAGCAATCGATTTTCACCGGCAACTCAGACTTGGTAGCGGCCAACAGTATGCCCAGCACCACGGCCGAACCATTCATGTCTTCATGCATGCCGTTCATGTACTTGGCAGGCTTGAGGTTGTGGCCGCCGGTATCGAAACAGATGCCTTTGCCAACCAGCGAGATATGTTTTTTGGCACCTTTGGGGCTATAACTCAAATGCACAATCGCCGCATCCAGTGGCTCAGAGCCCTGCCCTACAGCCACAAAAGCGCCAGCGCCCATTTTCTTGAGCTTTTTCATATCGTATTCCTGGTGCTTCCAGCCATTATCCTTGGCCAGTTTCTGCACCTTTTCGCGATAGGTGGTGGGCGTCAATTCGCTGGGCGGCAGCATTGATAGCTGGCGTGTCAGGCTGTTACCCGCCACCAGCGCTCTAACCTCGGCAAAACCATTGGCTTCATTCCAGCCATATATCGAGATCGTCTTCAGGGCATGCGATTTTTTCTTGTCTTTGGCACCTTTGCGCTCCGGCAATTCGGCGGCATTCACCGATGCCACATAATAGGCATCGCGTGCTCCTTGTTGGCGCATTTTATCGCTGCCGAATAGCACGATGCCCAACGTTTGTGGCTTCTCATCCAGTAGGGGCTTGGTGGCTTTGCGCAGCAAGGTATGCCGTTGAAAAGGGTTTAATTTAGCATCCAGCACCACCCACGTGGCCACGCCGCCATTGGGCAGGTCAGCTGTCACCGGGGTTTTTGCCAGGTCCGCATACTTGTTGCGGTTACGTTTCAGCTTGGCTTCCAGCACCGGCGCAAAAGGCAGGCTGGCAGGCTTATTGCTAGGCAAGACAAACAACAAATGACTGGTTGCCGTTAACGATTTTTCATCGGCAATAGTGGCGGATTGCTTCAATTGGATAGGCATCAGATCCCTCATATTTTAAATTTAAATTGCGCTTACACAGCGGAAAACAAGACATCCCAACCATGTTAAATCTTGTGCTAAAACTTGACCTAAACAGCCAAAAAAGCCAATATATAGCCTTTGCCAACAGTCAACAGTGGATGGTTCAATACCAGAAACTCAAACACTGTCCCGGCAGTTTGCCAGTAAGTTTAATAGTTGGCCCTATATTTGACTGATCAACCCTGAATTTGCTACTCAGGATAATAAAGATAATTCTTGGTTGATTATACCCACAGCGAACCACAAAAGTTTCCCGGAGATCCCCCACATGGCATTAACCCCCGATACTGACCCGCAAGAGACCCACGAATGGCTTGAAGCCATTGATGCGGTGCTAGAACACGAGGGAACCGAGCGCGCGCACTTCCTGCTAGAAACAATGACCGACAAAGCCCGCCGCTCTGGTGCTTATTTACCTTACAACGCAACAACCGCGTATGTGAACACGATTCCTACGCACCTGCAGCAGCGCCTGCCAGGCAACCCCGACATGGAGCGCCGTATCCGCGCATTGGTGCGCTGGAATGCGATCATGACCGTGTTGCGCGCCAATGAAAAATCACCGGGTGTAGGTGGCCATATTGCCAGCTTCCAGTCTGCAGCAACGCTGTATGACGTTGGCTTCAACCATTTTTTCCGTGCCGCGAATGAAAGCTTCGGCGGTGACTGCGTCTACTTCCAGGGGCACTCTTCCCCCGGCGTTTACGCCCGCGCCTTCCTTGAAGGCCGCATCAATGAAGCACAACTGGACAACTTCCGCCAGGAAACAGGTGGCGCCGGCCTTTCCAGCTACCCGCATCCCTGGCTGATGCCTGATTTCTGGCAGTTCCCTACCGTATCCATGGGCCTGGGGCCTTTGGCGGGGATTTACCAGGCACGCTTCCTGAAATATATACACGACCGCGGCATTGCCGATACCTCAGACCGTAAAGTGTGGGTGTTCTGCGGCGATGGCGAAATGGATGAGCCGGAATCACAAGGCGCGATTTCACTGGCCTCTCGCGAAAAACTGGACAACCTGATTTTCGTCATCAACTGTAACCTGCAGCGCCTGGATGGCCCGGTGCGCGGTAACGGCAAGATCATCCAGGAACTGGAATCCAATTTCCGCGGTTCCGGCTGGAATGTGCTGAAAGTCATCTGGGGCTCTTATTGGGATCCGTTACTGGCCATGGACAAGGATGGCCTGCTCAAGAAGCGCATGGAGGAGTGCGTGGATGGCGAATACCAGAACTTCAAGGCCAAGGGTGGCGCTTACACACGTGAGCACTTCTTCGGCAAATATCCTGAACTGAAAGAAATGGTCGCGGCCATGTCCGATGCTGACATCTGGCGCCTGAATCGTGGCGGCCATGACCCGCACAAGGTGTTTGCAGCCTATGCAGCAGCCACCCAGCACAAGGGCCAACCAACTGTTATTTTGGCCAAGACCGTCAAGGGCTATGGCATGGGCGATGCTGGCGAAGGCCAGAACACCACCCACCAGCAGAAGAGCATGGATATAGAATCACTGAAGAAATTCCGTGACCGTTTCGACCTGCCCCTCAGCGACGAACAAGTAGAAAGCCTGTCTTACTACAAACCAGCGGCAGATTCCCCCGAGCTGCAATATTTGGCGGAACGTAGCACAGCCATGGGCGGTCACGTGCCTAAACGTCGCCGCAAAGGTAATGAGCTGACCGTGCCGGAATTATCAGCATTCGAGAACATGCTGGGCGCCACTGGCGAGCGTGAGATTTCCACCACCATGGCTTTCGTGCGTATCCTCTCCACACTGGTTCGCGACAAGCAAATCGGCAAATATGTGGTGCCTATCGTGCCAGATGAAGCGCGCACTTTCGGTATGGAAGGCATGTTCCGTCAGCTTGGTATTTATTCATCTGTCGGCCAGTTGTATGAGCCTATGGATTCTGATCAGGTGATGTTCTACAAGGAATCGAAAGACGGCCAGATCCTGGAAGAAGGCATCAACGAGGCCGGTTCATTCGCCAGCTGGCTGGCGGCTGCCACCTCTTACAGCGTTACCGGCGTGCAGATGATTCCGTTCTACATCTACTACTCCATGTTCGGCTTCCAGCGTATCGGCGATTTCGCCTGGGCCGCTGGCGACAGCCGCGCTCGTGGATTCCTGCTTGGTGCAACTGCCGGCCGTACCACGCTGAATGGCGAAGGTCTGCAGCACGAAGATGGCCATAGCCACCTGATGTCAGCCACTATCCCTAACTGTGTGTCTTACGACCCGACATTTGCCTATGAGCTGGCCGTGATCATTCAGGAAGGCCTGCGCCGCATGGTGCAGAACCAGGAGGATGTGTACTACTACATCACCCTGATGAACGAGAACTACAGCCACCCTGCCATGCCGGAAGGCAGTGCAGAAGGCATCCTCAAGGGCATGTACGCATTCAGCAAGTCCAAGGCTAAAGGACCAAAGGTTCAGTTGATGGGTAGCGGCGTCATCCTGCGTGAAGTCATTGCAGCGGCTGAGCTACTGGAGAAAGACTGGGGTGTATCTGCCGATATCTGGAGCGTCACTAGCTTTACCGAGCTGCGCCGCGAGGGTATTGATATCGAGCGCTGGAACCTGCTCAACCCGGAAAAGAAGCAAAAGGAAACCTATATCGGTAAGTGCCTGAGCAAGGCGGAAGGCCCGGTAATCGCCTCAACCGACTACATGCGCTCCTTTGCTGACCAGATCCGCAACTTCATCCCCAACCGTTTTGTGGCATTGGGTACGGATGGCTATGGTCGCAGCGATAGCAGAGAAGCACTGCGCAGCTTCTTCGAGATAGATCGTTACTATGTGGTGTTGGCCGCGCTGAAGGGGCTGGCAGACGATGGCAAGTTACCGGCAGCAAAGGCCGCCGAAGCCATCAAGAAGTACAACATCAACACCACCCGCCCTAACCCAACAACGATCTAAGGAGACGAAAAAATGGCATTAAAAGACGTTCTCGTCCCCGATATTGGCAATTTTGACAGCGTGGATGTAATTGAAGTCCTCGTTAAGGCAGGCGATGTAGTGGCCAAGGATGACTCACTGCTGACGCTGGAGTCGGACAAAGCCTCCATGGACATTCCTGCACCATTTGCCGGCACTGTTAAAGAAGTCAAAATGAAAGTCGGCGACAAAGCTGCTCAAGGTGGTTTGATCCTGGTGATGGAAGCAGAAGATGCTGCACCAGCCGCCGAGAAGCCTGCTGCACAGCCAACCACGATACCATTGGTATCTACAGTAAAAGTGGATGAAAAGGCTGTGGCCATCCCCGAGCCCAGCAGCCCTGTTGCCGAGCCACCTAAAGTAATACAGCCACAAGCCACACCCAACCCCGTGGCAGCCAGTACCGCTGGCGTTTCCGGCAAGCTGGCCCACGCCAGCCCATCTGTGCGCAAGTTTGCGCGTGAATTAGGCGTGAATTTAAGCCTGGTGAAAGGCACTGGCCCCAAAAACCGCATCCTGCAAAACGACATTCAGGCCTTTGTGAAGGGCGAGCTAGCCAAGCCCCGTAGCGAGAACATGGGCGGTGGTTTATCCACCCTACCGATGCCTGTCATTGATTTTAGCCAATTCGGTACCATCGAATCCAAGCCGCTGTCACGTATCAAGAAGCTGTCAGGCGCCAATCTTCACCGCAACTGGGTGACTGCGCCGCATGTGACGCAATTTGACGAAGCCGACATTACCGATCTGGAAGAATTCCGCAGATCCATGGCGCCTGATGCCGAAAAACGTGGGGTTAAGCTGACACTGTTGGCTTTCCTGATGAAGGCCGTGGTCAACGCCTTGCGCACCTATCCTAACTTCAACTCTTCACTTTCTGCCGAGGGTGACAGCCTCATCCTCAAACAGTATTACCACGTCGGTTTTGCCTGCGACACCCCGGATGGCCTGGTGGTGCCGGTAGTGCGTGACGTGAATACCAAAGATGTGATGGATATTGCACGCGACCTGGCTGATCTCTCGGCCAAGGCCCGCGAACGCAAGCTCAAGATCGAGGAAATGCAAGGTGGTTGCTTCACCATTTCCAGCCTGGGTGGTATCGGTGGCACCATGTTCACGCCTATCATCAACTGCCCGGAAGTGGCGATCCTCGGCGTTTCGCGCTCATCCATGCAGCCTGTGTTTGATGCCAAGACCAAGAGCTTCGAGCCGCGCCTGATCCTGCCGCTGTCACTCTCTTACGACCACCGCGTGATTGACGGTGCCGATGGCGCACGTTTCACCAGCCATCTGCGCATGATGCTTTCCGACGTGCGTCGTCTCTTGCTGTAACAGGAATCTATATGAGCAATTTAGTTGAAGTGTTAGTGCCGGATATCGGCAATTTTGATAGCGTCGATGTCATTGAAGTGTTGGTGAAAGTGGGCGATGTGATCGCCAAGGAAGACTCGCTGATTACCGTGGAGTCTGACAAAGCCTCTATGGATATTCCCTCATCACAGTCAGGGACAGTCAAAGAGGTCAAAATCAAAGTCGGCGACAAGGTTGCCAAAGGCACGCTGATTCTTATCGTAGAAGCGGAAGCCAGCGCTGCTCCTGAGAAAACAGAAGCGCCAGCAGCTAAACCGGCAGAAGCTCCTGCTGCGGTACAAGTTGCCGCGCCAGTGACAGCACCTGCTCCAGCGGCACCTGCTGGCAATAGTGACATCAACACTCAAGTTGTCGTACTGGGTTCCGGCCCAGGCGGCTACACTGCTGCGTTCCGCGCTGCAGATCTGGGTCTGCAAGTTGTGCTGATCGAGCGTTACGCCACCTTGGGCGGTGTATGTTTGAACGTGGGTTGTATCCCATCCAAAGCACTGCTGCACACTGCCAAGGTGATTACAGAGGCTGAAGAAACCGCGCATCATGGCGTCAGCTTCAGTGCACCTAACATTGATCTGGAACATTTACGCAACTGGAAAGCCAATGATGTAGTGGGCAAGCTGACTGGCGGCCTGGCAGCGATGGCAAAACAGCGCAATGTGACTGTAGTCAATGGCGTAGGCAAATTCACCAGCCCTAACCAGATCACGGTAACGGCTGCGGATGGCAAGGTCACCACAGTGGGCTTCGCAAACGCCATCATTGCTGCTGGCTCGCAAGCCACCAAGTTCCCAGGTGCGCCTACAGACGCAAGTGGAAAAATAGACGAACGCATCATGGATTCCACTGGAGCCCTGGCATTGGCGGACATTCCTAAACGCATGCTGGTCATCGGCGGCGGCATCATCGGCCTGGAAATGGGCACGGTGTATGACGCACTTGGTACCAAGGTCAGCGTTGTTGAGTTCATGGATGGCCTGATCACCGGTTGCGACCGCGATCTGGTACGCCCATTGCAGAAGCGCATGGAAAAACGCTTCGAAAGCATCATGCTCTCCACCAAAGTAGCCAAAATTGAAGCTAAGAAAGATGGCATCCATGTCTCTTTTGAGGGTGAGAATGCACCTAAGGAAGCGCAAGTGTACGACCGCGTACTGGTTTCTATCGGCCGTCGCCCTAATGGCAAAAATATCGCTGCCGAGAACGCTGGTGTGGCAGTAGATGACCGTGGCTTCATTGCGGTCGATAAACAGATGCGTACCAACGTGCCGCATATCTTCGCCATTGGCGATATCGTCGGCCAACCCATGCTGGCACACAAGGCCACTCACGAAGGCAAAGTCGCGGCAGAAGTCATCGCCGGGCACAAGGTCGAATTCCAGGCCATGGTGATTCCATCCGTTGCCTACACCGACCCGGAAGTGGCCTGGGCAGGCATGACAGAAACCGAAGCCAAGGCCAAAGGTATCGAGATTGAAAAGGCTTCTTTCCCCTGGGCCGCCAGCGGTCGCGCACTCTCCATCGCGCGCACCGAAGGTTCGACCAAGCTGATTTTCGATAAGGAAACCCATCGCGTCATCGGTGCCGGCATTGTCGGCGTCAATGCAGGTGAGTTACTGGCAGAAGCGGTACTGGCGATCGAAATGGGTGCAGATGCTCACGACCTGGGACTGACTATCCATGCGCATCCTACGCTTTCCGAAACAATTTGCTTTGCAGCGGAAATGAAGGAAGGTACGATAACTGACCTTTACATTAAAAAAAGGTAAAGGCTCGTTTTGCAGTTCAGACAACCGGCTTATGGCCGGTTTTTTTATGTCTTTTTAATTCATGCGTCATAGGGGAAATAACAATGAAAATAAACGCATCACTTTGCTTCATCTTGCTGGCGCCAATTCTTGTCAGCGGCTGCGCAACAATCACCAAGGACGCAAACCAGAATGTCCAGATTGAAACCTACTCGAAAGATAACCAGCCCATCAGCGGTGCAAAGTGCACAGCCCAGAATGAAAGGGGGCAATGGACAACAACATCGACTGGATCAGTTTATGTTCATCGCTCTGGTCAGAACCTGATTGTTACCTGCGACAAAGCTGGTGAAGAAACCGGCCATGGCACCGCTATTTCACGGGCTAATGGCGGCATGTTCGGCAACATCTTATTCGGCGGTGGAATCGGGGCAATTGTGGATCACAACAAAGGTACCGCTTATACCTATCCGTCATGGCTGAGAGTGGTCATGGGTCAAAGCCTTGTCTATGACCGCAAAGACGAAGTGGAGAACTCACCAATGACCGGCAAGAGTGCTTTACCGGAAGAGCAGCAGATAAGCGCTAAGAAATAATCTGCCGTAATTTAAGTCAGGTCTACTTGAACCCCAGCGTCCCTTTTAATCAGGATTCTGGGGTTTCTGTTTTTTCGGGAGCTGCAGAAGGTAATGTTTCAGGCGTAGCTTCTACCGCCTTGGGCTTGTCTGCCGCTCTGGGCTTAGCTGGAGCCTTAGGCTTGGCAGCGGCTTTGGGTTTAGCGGCTGCTTTAGGTTTAGCTGTATCTGCAGTCTTGGCTGCTACCTTTGGGGACTTGGCTTTTGCCGGGGCTTTAGGTTTGGCGGCTGCTTTGGGTTTAGCTGCAGCTTTCGGCTTGGCTACTGCTGTGGGTTTTTCGGCAGTGGAGGCTGTTGTTGCTTCAGTCTTGGCAGCATCTTCATTCATCTTGTCTGCCAGATCATTCACCGCTTTAGTGACTAGCTTCTTGCCTGTAATAACCACTGCAGCAAGTGCTACTTTCTTGAATACCGATTTCATTGTTGACTTAAAAAAACCCATACAGCCTCCTATTGGCAACTCACCTGTTTGATTTCACTACCGGGAAAATCCGGCTTAAGCTTTTCAATTTCAGCCACCATGTCCGGGGACATGCTATTGATCACCAGGCTAGCCTGGCCTTGTTCCTGATTCCTCAGGGCTTTGACCGCAGAATTGACCCCACGGGTTTTTAAATCTTCCAGGCGTTTTGCCGCTAACTGCTCGTCTTTAAACACACCCAGGGAAATAGCATAACGCCACTGCGGCTCCTGCACAACAAAGATATCGTCTATTCCCAGGTTACGCAGCTCATCCATCTTGGCCTGGGCAGCCTGTAAAGACTTGGCACGCGGGATATAAACCCAGTAACGTGCCGACTCCTGCGAGTTCTGCTGCTTGACGATGCCTTGTAGCGAGAACTTGAACAAAACGTTGCGTGCCCGGGGCAGATTGCGCGCAGAGAAACTGCCCCACTCGTAGCAAGATGTTTGCGCCGCTGCAGTCAGTGCAGCCTGAGTTGCACTATCTTCCGCCGGTTGTTCGGATTTTTTTTGCAGTGCTTCAATCTCTTTATCTGTCAGCAACTTGATCTGCTCGGGGTGTATCTCCCGCAAGCCAGGATGCGCGCCGTTCGGCGTTGCCGGGCTCAGATTAAAATAGGCAAAGAACACGACATTTGCCAGCAACAGCAAGCAGACTACCCATTTCATGAAGCTTCTCTTTCCAGTAACAGTAAACCTTGCAATACCAGATTATCCGCGATGACGACCTGGCCGTTGAGGTGGAGATCGTCGCTCAGCGCCTGTGCCAGCAACGCTGCATCCCCTCCCGTAATAATACAGCGTAGCCTGGATTGCTGCTGTTTTGCCAGCAGATAGCTTTCGAGCTTGTCCAGCATGGTGTTTACCGCACCTGCCAGCGCTGCCACTGCACCGCTATAGACGGCATCGCCCGTGTTCTGGGGGAAAGGCTGCACAGTGCCCGGATACTCCCCTATGCCAGCGGTACGCTGGTATAGGCTATCCTGCATGAGCCTGAAACCCGGCAGTATCATCCCACCCAGGAAAACAGCCTGTTGTGTGCTGCTTTCAGGCACCAGCGCATCCACCGTCAACGCAGTGCCGGCATTCACCACCACGCATGGCGCATGATACAAATGCCATGCCGCAATGAGCGCAGCCCAGCGATCGGTGCCTAATTGCCGGGGTTGTGCGTAACTATTTGTCACTCCACAGGCATTGCCGCTGGACTGAACAACGCTGATGGGAATATCGAAAAACTGCAACGCCGCTGCCAACTTTTCGGCCATTTCAGGCCCTGCAACATTCGAAACCACAGAGCTCCTGCAGCTGCGCCATACCTGCGGAGCATCGTGAGTGTTAAACCCTGCATTCACAAAGGCGCCATACGTTTGCAGTTCGCCTGCCGCATCAAAAATACCCCATTTGGTGCGGCTGTTGCCTGCGTCTATAGCCAGGATCATACGTACTGCCCTTTCACGGCGGTTACTTGACTCATTGCTGTACCGCACGCAAGCTGATCTCGCCGGATGAAAAGCGCTGCTCGCCGCTGGCCGTATTCACCAGCAACACGCCATCCGGTGCAATACCCGTAACCACGCCCTGCAACTCACGGCTATCCGGCAATATCAGGCGCACCGCCTGATTCTGGTAGGCATGGTGCTGCATCCATTCTAGGCGCAGGTTTTCAAAACCGTGGCTTTCAAATTCGCGCAGCACATCGGCCAGGTGTTTGAGCAACACGCCCAACAGCATATTGGGGTTGATAGGTTCCGCCAGCACGGTGTCCAGGTCGGTCGCAGGCTGGTCGATATTACGGCGTAACTGTTCGGGTAGTTTCAGGTTGATACCGATGCCAATCACCGCCGCACTCGGCCCTTCCATATCGCCCTGCAGCTCGATGAGTATGCCCGCCAGCTTGTCGTAGCCGCCAGTCGTTGAGCGCACCAGTACATCATTCGGCCACTTGAGTTGCGCTTTCAGCAAACCCAGCTCATGCAGGCCGCGTATCAGCGCCACGCCCACGGCCAGGCTCAGGCCAGAGAGTGCAGAGGCACCGGACTGAAAACGCCACAGCAATGAAAAGGTCAGGCTGGCGCCCAGCCCGGCCTGCCAGGCACGGCCACGTCGGCCCTTGCCACGGGTTTGCAGCTGAGTAGCCACGCAAGTGGCGTGGGCTGCCGTGGTTTGGCCGTATCCGGGGCTACCGCCGGCCTGCTTCATCAGATAACTATTGGTGGATTCCAGCGTATCGTGCAGTTCCAGCTTAAACCACGCACGCTGCTCTCCTATCGCCTGCAATACGGCGCTGTGGTCCAGCAAGGTAATCGGCTCTGGCAGTTTGTAGCCGCGCCCGCGTACGGAAAAAATCTCGATGCCCAGCGCTTCTGCCTCCTGTATCGCATTCCAGATGGTCGAACGCGTTACCTTGAAATGCGCGGCTAGCGCCTCGCCAGAGTGGAAGCGGCCGTCAGATAATAAGTGCAGGATGGGAAAGGTAAAATTGTTCATGCTTTTCTAGCTATATTTTCATACTATATTAGCATAGCAAGCGACTCACTCTCAGAGCCACGCTCAGTGTAAAATAGACTTTAATTCATTATAAGCAAGCAGCCATGTCATCAGATAAGACCCCACTCCCGCCCGCCTCCAATTTTATCCGCCACATTGTCGAGCGCGATATCGAACAAGGCACCTACGCCAGCCGCCATTGGGCTGGCACACCGGGAGATGCAGCACAGCACGCTGCAGGCGCACCTGACCCTGCCAAGATACGCACGCGCTTTCCGCCAGAGCCTAACGGCTACCTGCATATCGGCCATGCTAAATCCATCTGCCTCAATTTCGGCCTGGCGCGCGACTACGGTGGCGTGTGCCACATGCGTTTCGACGACACCAACCCGGAGAAGGAAGAGCAAGAGTATGTAGACAGCATCACCGATGCCGTGAAGTGGCTAGGCTTCGGCTGGGATGCCTTTGACAAATCGCATCTGTATTACGCCAGCAACTATTTCGATTTTATGTACCGCGCCGCAGAAGCGCTGATTACCGCAGGCCATGCCTATGTCGATCAACAAACCGCCGATGAAATGCGCGCCATTCGCGGCACGCTGACCGAGCCGGGTAAGGATTCGCCATGGCGCAACCGCCCTGCCGATGAGTCGCTGACCCTGTTCCGCGAGATGCGCGACGGCAAGCACGCTGACGGCAGCATGATTTTGCGCGCCAAGATCGACATGGCCTCGCCCAATATCAACCTGCGCGACCCCGCCATTTACCGCATCAAGCGCGCCACCCACCACAACACCGGTGACAAATGGTGCATCTACCCCATGTACACCTTCGCCCACCCGGTTGAAGATGCGCTGGAAGGTATCACCCACTCAATCTGCACGCTGGAATTCGAAGACCAACGCCCCTTCTACGACTGGGTACTGGAGCGCCTCGCAGAGGCAGGTTTACTGGCACATCCGTTACCGAAACAATACGAATTCGCGCGCCTCAACCTCACCTATGTGGTGTTATCGAAACGTAAACTGATCGACCTGGTAGAAAACAAACACGTCAGCGGCTGGGATGACCCACGCCTGCCCACGTTGGCTGGCGCACGCCGCCGCGGTTACACCCCAGAAGGCTTCCGCCTGTTTGCAGACCGCATCGGTGTTTCCAAAGCCGACTCATGGATCGAATACACCATCCTCGAAGACTGCATGCGCGAAGTGCTCAACGAATCCGCCGAACGCCGCATCGCCGTGCTCGACCCGATCAAACTGGTGATCGACAACTACCCCGAAGGCCAATCAGAGGATTGCTTCGCGCCCAACCATCCGCTCAAACCAGAGCTTGGCAAGCGCACCGTGCAACTCACCAAAGAGCTATGGATAGAGCGCGAAGACTTCATGGAAGTACCGAGCAAAGGCTATTTCCGCCTGTTCCCGGATGGCCTGGTTAGGCTTAGATATGGCTATGTGGTCAAATGCACCGGCTTCGAAAAAGATGCCGCCGGCAACGTCACCACCGTGCATTGCGAATACCTGCCAGATACCAAATCTGGCACGCCGGGCGCAGACAGCATCAAGGTTAAAGGCAATATCCACTGGGTTTCCGCCGCGCATGCCTATGCCGCCGAAGTGCGCCTGTACGACCGCTTGTTTAAAGAAGCCCACCCCGGCTCTGGTGATCGCGACTACCTGGATGACCTCAACCCCAACTCAGTGCAAACCATCACCGCACAACTGGAGTTGGCACTGAAAGATGCAAAACCGGAAGAGCGCTTCCAGTTCGAGCGCCATGGTTACTTTGTGGCGGATAGCAAGGATAGCCAGTCGGGTAAGCCTGTGTTTAATAGGACTGTGACGCTCAGAGACAGCTGGGTGAAATAACTTGTCAGGTGAGGATCATCTAGCTTTATTTAAAACTGCATCCTCACAGTGGCTTTGCGACCCCTACTCAGTTGAGGTTCGTTACATTGCTCACAATGTTGGTGATTTCAATAAACTGCTATCTTGCACAGTAAACTTTTGGCCTATTGGAAGATCACCTAGCGCAAGGTTAAGAGTTAATGCCAATCAAATTATCGCCGGAAGCGAACTACTTACAGACTATCCACTTAATGATTTAAAGATATTCCTTAGCAACTTAGAGCAAGGCAAGCTAATCCTTGATGACCTATCCCTTAACCTCGAAACCAAGCAAGGATTAAGCTTTTATACTGAAATGATTTCAAATGACAGATGGTTTTGTGATGCACATTTAGTCATTAGAGGGGATGCTCAGGATCCAATTTCAAGTGTAGATATTGCAAAGATTAATAGCCAATTAAGATTAGGGAACCCACCTTTTGATGGACTAAATGACTTGCTAAGCAATTTCAATCTACCGAATACGATAACAAGTCATCAACAATCTCAAATTGAAATAAGAATATCTCCTCCAATAGATATGCGTATTGATGAGAGTAGTTTATCTACAGGTAAATTTAAATTACTCATACATGCGCACCCACAACTTGATACAAAAGATATTTCCCTAGCTATTCGTGAATTCCCAGAAAGCCTTTCAAGCAGAAAACAAGTTGCATCACAAGTAAAATGGAAAATGAGGAAGGATGGCCTACAAGTTGGGAATTTGCAGATTAAGACTAAAAACTCTTTTGCTGTGCAAGCAATCCTCATGGCTGGATCAAATACCGTTAGACGACAGTTTTTTGATGACCTTTTAAAAGTACCTAATAGAAGGCTTCCTATTTTTTCAAGTTATGACAATGATCTAAAAATGCTAAAGAGAGCTTTAAACGGAGATTTTGATTCAA
>JBAZTJ010000017.1:0-5878 GCA_041662005.1 Candidatus Methylopumilus sp. | reverse complement strand
AATGATGCACCTGACATAATTTTAACCTCTCCTAACGAAAATCTAGTATTAGTTGAATGTACGACACGCGTCAAAGATTTTGCTACCAAACTTGGAAAGTTGGTTGATAGAAAAAATGCTTTAATTACTTTATTAAAAAGTACCGGTGACTCAAGAAAGGTATATAGCTATCTCGTTTGTGCTCTCCCAAGAAACCAGATTGCCCATGAGGAAAAAGACTTAGCAAAGCACAAAGTAGTATTACTTACTAAGGAGTCAATAGACGTTTTATTAAGCGAGCTAAAATTTCCCAAGGATTTAGAGCAGTTACTTTTCGATGATGAAAAAAACCTTGAGTCTTTACTGACACAAGGTTCTCCTCAGTCAAGATTGTTTGGTCAATAATGATTGCTCTAATAAATCTAAGCAAAGCCTACCGCCTTCTAAACCATGGCCCCACAGTCCTAGTCACCACCGCCCACGGCGAACAACGCAACGTCATGGCAGCCGCCTGGAATATGCCGCTGGATTTCGACCCACCCAAGGTTGCGATTGTGATTGATAAAAACACTTATACCCGCGAGCTGGTGTTGGCCTCTGGCAGTTTTGCCATCAATGTGCCCTGCCGTGCACAGGCAGAGATGGTGGTGAAGGTGGGCAGCAGCTCAGGGCGTGAGTTGCTGGGCAATCAAGCCGACAATAAGTTTGATGCATACAAGCTGCCGACTTTTGCTGCCAGCAAGATCGCAGCGCCGCTGCTTGAGGGCTGCGTGGCATGGCTGGAGTGCAAGCTGATCCCCGAACCACACATACAGAACACCTATGATTTGTACCTGGCTGAAGTAGTGGCCGCGTGGGCGGATGACCGCGTATTCTCGGACGGACGTTGGCATTTTGAAGGCCATGATGAGTTGCGCACTTTGCACCATGTGGCTGGCGGCAATTTCTTTACGCCGGGTGAGAGTTTGCAGGTTAAGTAAAACCTCCTCGCTTGTCTCCCCTTAGCCCACGCCGAGTAGCGCAATCGAAATGGGAAGAAAGGCGAGCACTGTATGAAGTCCGCGGTAGCTCACGGTTTGTGTGAGCTACTAGGCTGAGTTGCGCAGCCGCCCATTTTGATGAGCAACACAGGGCAGCCGAAGGCCGTGGGGTTGGGGTGCCGTTTTCTTTGGTTACTTTCTTTTCAGGCAGTTAAAAGAAAGTAACTAGCTGTCGGACTACCCCCGACCACCTGACTGCCTCCATGGTTATTTTGCGGGCACTATGCAAAAATAACTCTTACCACTAGATATATATCAAACCGCGCCAGCCTTTAGCGTGATAATTTGAAAGCATCTCCACTCAGACACCATCTATGCGCCGCATTCTCATTATCCTCGTCAGCATTACCGCTATTGGCTTCGCCTTTTGGTGGTTTACCCGCACGCAGCCCATTACGGTGGCACTGGTGGATGTGGCGCGTGGCAAAGTGGAGGCCAGCGTAGCCAATACGCGTGCCGGTAGCGTGGAAGCCTGCCAGCGCACACGGCTTTCGCCCATCAGCGGCGGGCGTATTGCATACCTGGGAATTAAAAAGGGCGACCATGTTAAAAAAGGGCAAGTGTTGCTGCGGTTGTGGAATGAAGACCAGCAGGCACAAAGCAGCTTTGCGCAAACCCAGGTAGCCAGCAGCCGCAGCCGTATCGCCGAAGTCTGCGCCACGGCAGACAATGCCGAGCGTGAAGCTGCGCGCATGAGTAAGCTACGCGCGCGCGGCTTTATTTCAGAAGGCGGGGAGGAGAAAACCCGCTATGAAGCGGTATCGCGCCGCGCCGCTTGCAACGCCGCACGTGCCGATGTGACGCAGGCGCAGGCGCGCGTAAAAGTGACTAAAGTAGAGCAGGACCGCACCGTACTGGTAGCGCCGTTTGACGGCATAGTGGCGGATATCGTGGGTGAGCTAGGTGAATACACTACGCCTTCGCCACCCGGCGTGGCCACCCCGCCCGCCATCGACCTGATTGATGACTCCTGCCTGTATATCGAGGCACCCATGGATGAAGTGGACGCGCCCAAGATACAGGTAGGCCAGACTGCCCGCGTTTCGCTGGATGCACTGCCGGGCAAGCCGTTGCCGGGGCATGTGAAGCGCGTTGCACCCTATGTGGTGGCGGTGGAGAAGCAGGCACGCACGGTGGATGTGGAAGTCTCGCTGGATAACGCAGAAGACAACAAAAAACTGCTGGTTGGCTACAGTGCCGATGTAGAAATCGTGCTGGATAGCCATGACAGCGTGTTGCGCGTACCGACCTCTACGCTGATCGAGGGCAACAAAGTGCTGATATACCGGCCTGACACGAAAAAACTGGAAGAGCGCACCATCAAAACCGGCATTACCAACTGGGAATACACCGAAGTACTGGATGGACTGAAGGAAGGTGACCGCATTGTGGCTTCGCTGGAGCGCGAAGGTGTTAAAGCGGGCGTGGCTGTCACCCCGGAAGCCAGCAAGGAAAAATAACCCAGCATGGCCGATGCCGCCCTCATTCAGCTCACTGGCATAGACCGCACCTTTTACCTTGGCGATAGCGAGGTACATGCCTTGCGCAAAGTCGATCTAACTATCGCGCCTGGCGAATACATCGCCGTGATGGGGCCATCCGGCTCCGGGAAATCCACCCTGCTCAATCTGCTCGGCTTGTTGGACCGCCCGGATATTGGCACCTATCAACTGGAAGGCCGCGACGTGACTACGCTGGCACCGGATGAACAGGCAAAAGTGCGCAGCGAGCGCATAGGCTTTATCTTCCAGAGCTTTCACCTGGTACCGCGCCTTACTGCCGCGGCCAATATCGAGTTACCTCTCATGCTGGCAGGTATGCCTGCTGGCGAGCGCGCCAAACGCGTAGCACAGGCTCTCAAGGAATATGGCCTGACAGATCGTGCGCAGCATCGCCCCAATGAGCTTTCTGGTGGGCAACGCCAGCGTGTGGCCATCGCCCGAGCCACCGTGCAGCGCCCTGCCGTGCTGCTGGCGGATGAGCCTACCGGCAACCTGGACCGTGCCACCGGGGAAGAGGTAGTGCGGCTGCTGGAGGCACTTAATGCCACAGGGATGACCCTGATTGTAGTTACCCACGACCCGGTATTGGGCGCACGTGCCAAACGGCAATTGCGTATGGAAGATGGCAGCATCGTGAGTGATGTCAGCTCGGCTGCCAGCAATCATGCCAACCCAGCTACCTAGCGATACGAGGCAGCCTTGAAGCTCCTGGACACCTTACGTTATGCCAGTGATGCCGCCACAGGCACGCCGTTGCGTACCGGCCTGCTGATGCTGGCAATGTCTATAGGTGTGGCGGCGGTTGTTATCCTGACTGCTCTGGGTGATGGCGCACGGCGTTATGTGGTCGGCGAGTTTTCTTCCATAGGCAGCAATCTGGTCATCGTGTTGCCGGGCCGCTCGGAAACACGTGGGTTCAACCCCGCTAACCTGGTGACCAGCACCCCGCGAGATTTAACAGTCGATGATGCGAGCGCCCTGCTGCGCGTGCCCGGCGTAGAACGCATCTCCCCCATTGTCGTTGGCACCACCGAAATCAATGCAGCCGGCAAACTGCGTGAATCCATGATGGTGGGTACCAATCACGAGTTCTTGCGGGTGCGCCAGCTGAAGCTCGCCCTGGGCCGCTTTCTGTCGCAGGATGATGTGGGGCATGGCTCCGCCGAAGTAGTCCTGGGCGCGCTGATCCGCCGCGAAATATTTGGCACCGAAAACCCGCTGGGCAAAACCGTGCGGGTCGGCGACAGGCGGTTACGCGTGGTGGGCGTGCTCACTGAAGGCGGGCGCGGCATGGGCATGACTACGGATGAGCTGCTGATAGTACCGGTAGCTACCGCACAGGCCATGCTCAATACCAATACCCTGTTCCGCATCCTGATAGAAGCACGTAGCCGCGAGCAGATAGCGGATGTAAAAACCCGCGTACTCAAGCTGATTACCCAGCGCCACGAAGGCGAAGAAGACGTGACCGTGATTACGCAGGATGCGGTGCTGGAGACCTTCGACAAGATTCTGAACGTACTGACGCTGGGCGTGGCCGGCATTGCTGCCATCAGCCTGGCAGTAGCGGGCATACTGGTGATGAATGTGATGCTGGTATCGGTGACCCAACGCACGGCAGAAATCGGCCTGCTCAAAGCACTGGGCGCGACTTCTGCCGCAATACGCCAGCTATTCATGGTGGAAGCTGTATTGCTGTCGTTGACAGGCGGACTGCTGGGCACCGCACTGGGTTATCTGTGTGCAGCGATACTGCGACATATCTACCCCACTTTCCCGGCCTATCCGCCACTGTGGGCGGTGTGGGCGGGCCTGGGTACTGCGCTTGTCTCCGGCCTGATCTTTGGGGTGATGCCTGCGCGCCGAGCCGCACAGCTTGACCCGATACAGGCGCTGTCAAAACGATGAGCCCGCCAATAAAGCCGCCATGCTGATCGCCGACTCCAGCCGCTTCGCGCTACAAGCCATCACCTCGCACCGCCTGCGCAGCTTTCTTACGCTGCTTGGTATTGCAGTGGGCATCGCGGCCGTGATCCTGCTCACCTCTATCGGCGAAGGTGTGCATAGATTCGTGCTGGAGGAATTCACGCAATTCGGCACCAATGTCATCGGCATTGCACCCGGCAAGGTAAAAACCGGCGGCCAGCCGCCTTCCGGCATTCCATCTACCGCCCGGCTATTAACGCTGGAAGATGCCGAATCACTCAAGCAATTGCCGCACGTCACAGGCTCGACGCCAACGGTATGGGGCAACTCCGAAGTTGAGGGCAATGGCCGCCTGCGCCGCACCACGGTTTATGGCGTGGATGCCGATTTCACGCGGGTATTCAGCTCGACAGTGCGCATCGGCAGCTTTCTGCCGCATGAAGGTGCCGGCAGCTCACGGGCCTTTGTGGTGCTGGGAGCCAAGCTGCGCAATGAGCTGTTTGGTAGCGCTAACCCGCTGGGGGCCAGAGTGCGCATCGGTGGCCTGCATTTCCGCGTTATAGGCGTGATGGCACCCAAAGGCCAGTTCCTGGGTATTGATCTGGATGACACGGCATTCATCCCCGCCGATCGCGGGCTTGAGCTTTATAACCGCGAGGGCCTGATGGAAATCCATGTGATGTATGCGGAAAATGTATCGTCAGCCAGCGTAGCAACGGCAATCAAGGAAAGGCTGAAACTGCGCCACGGCCATGAAGATTTCACCATCACTACGCAGGAAGACATGCTGAAAACGCTGTCCAATATCCTCAATATCCTGACCATGGCGGTAGGCGCGTTAGGCAGCATTTCCTTGCTGGTTGGCGGGGTGGGCATCGTCACCATCATGACTATTTCGGTAACCGAACGCACCAACGAAATCGGCCTGCTAATGGCGCTGGGCGCACGCCGGAACACTATTCTGAATCTGTTTTTAAGCGAGTCAGTCATCCTTGCCGCACTTGGCGGCATGTTAGGGTTGCTGCTAGGCATAGGCCTGGCGCAACTTCTGCGGCTGGCATTGCCGTCATTACCAGTCCATACGCCTTGGAGCTTTGCTCTTGGGGCACTGGCGATGTCCGCCGTGATTGGCCTGCTGGCCGGGGTAATGCCCGCCAGAAGCGCTTCTCACCTGGACCCGATTGAGGCCTTGCGGGCAGAATAAAAATACGCAACTTTTACCCTTAAATTTTATAAGGATATAATTTCAACGTATAACAACGCATAGCAGAATTTGTTATGCTTTTGCCACCGAATCCACCATAGAGCATCGACACCTACCATGAGAATCGCTAATAATACTGCCGAACTGATCGGCAACACGCCGCTGGTCAAGCTGAACAAGGTCGCAGCTGGCATAGACGCTACCATTGCTTGCAAGCTGGAATACTT